>CALGTB010000129.1 GCA_937902285.1 uncultured Actinomycetes bacterium
TCCACACCCTCCCCTGACAGGTGCAGCCATGGCCGTTCGCGTCGACCTGAACATCTCGCTCGACGGCTTCGCGACCACGACGGACCAGACCCCCGAGAACCCGTTCGGCGACGACTGGCCGCGACTGGTGAGCGCGTACATCGCCACCAGGACCATGCGCGCCCGCGTCCTGCACGACACCTCGGGCGAGGGCACGACGGGCGTGGACGACAGGTACGCGAGCGCCTACTTCGACGGGATCGGCGCCGAGATCATGGGCGCGGGGATGTTCGGACTGCACAACTTCCCGGACGACCCGGAGTGGCGAGGCTGGTGGGGCGACGAGCCTCCGTTCGGATACCCGGTCTTCGTGCTGACGCACACCGCTCCCCGGCCGTCCATCGAGATGGCCGGGGGCACGACGTTCCACTTCCTGGCGACAACCCCGCACGAGGCCCTCGAACGGGCCACCGCGGTCGCCGACGGCATGGACGTCCGTGTCGGGGGCGGAGCCACCGTCGTGCGCGAGTTCCTCAAGGCACGGCTCGTCGACCAGCTGCATGTCGCGATCGTTCCGATCGTCCTCGGCAGCGGCATCCGCCTGTGGGACGACCTCCGCGGACTGGAGTCGGGCTACGCGGTTACGTCCGAGACAGCCGAGAGCGGCACGGTCCACCTCACGTTCCGCCGCTAGGCCCGAATCCGGCGAGACAGTGACGCCACAGGCGGCCAGGTTGCCGTCAGCCCGCCAGTCGGATCCGCTGCGGTGACGTCGGACCGGTCCGCACCACCACGCCCTCGCACTCCAGGTCGACCTTGACGAAGCGGATCCAGTTCGTGAAGCGACCGCTCGGGAAGCTCGGGTGCCCCGCCAGCTGGACCTCCGCCGCAGCGATGAGGTCCTTGAGCAGCACCCCGTTGCCTTCATCGAGGTCCTCGAGCGTGTCGAGGATGAACGCCCTCAGGACGTCGTACTGCTCCAAGGCGATGGTCCACGTCTCGTAGCCGTCCGCACGAACCGCACTGCGAAGCCGACGTCGCCCGGGTGGATGGAGTGCTTGAGCCACGACAGTCCCCTCCCCATCAGCCTGCTGGAATGGCGGACCGCTCGCCCGCCGCTACGACCGGACCCAGGCCCCGATGAGCCCGAGAAGCTCCGGCAGGCGCTCGTCGAACTCCGGGGCGCTCGGCACGTCCACCACGCCGCGATCGGGTCCCACCCACGTCACGAGCGTCGACTCGACCTCGAAGGCCGATGCCGGTGCCTTCGACGTCACGGCCCCGCGGTGCAGGACCACCAGGAATCGGTCGCCGGGATGCAGCTGGAAGGTGACCCGATCGATGCCCCCATAGACGAAGTTCGGAGCATTCCACTTGACGTTCTCTGAGAATCCAGGGTCCGCCGCGAGGATGGCTTCGCGCAGACGGGCAATGTCCGCGTGACGTGGGTGCGTCAACTGGTCGAGGTACCGCTGGACGTCGTCGGCGTGGTCAGACATTGAACCGGAACTCGACGACGTCACCGTCCGCCATCACGTAGTCCTTGCCCTCGATCCGCACCTTGCCCTTGGCCTTCGCCTCGGCCATCGAGCCAGCCGCGACGAGATCGTTGAACGAGACGACCTCGGCCTTGATGAAGCCCTTCTGGAAGTCGGTGTGGATCACGCCGGCGGCCTCAGGAGCGGTGGCCGCCTTGGGGATCGTCCAGGCCCGCGCCTCCTTGGGCCCGGCGGTGAGGTACGTCTGCAGCCCGAGCGTGGCGAATCCCACGCGGGCGAGCGCATGGATGCCCGACTCGTCCTGGCCGACGGACTGCAGGAGCTCGAGGGCCTCAGCCTCGTCGAGCTCGAGGAGCTCGGCCTCGAGCTTGGCGTCGAGGAACACCGCCTCGGCGGGAGCCACCATGTCGCGCATGCGCTGCTTGAAGCCCTCGTCGGCCAGCTCGGCCTCGTCGACGTTGATGACGTACAGGAAGGGCTTGGCTGTCAGCAGGAACAGCTCGCGCAGGGGTGCGGGATCGACGCCTGAGGCGAAGATGGTCGTGCCGTTGTCGAGAAGTGCACGTGCCTCCTCGGCAGCGGCCAGCGCCCCGGCCTTGCTCTTGTCGGTGCGCGCCTCCTTCTGCAGTCGCGGCAGCGCCTTGTCGATGGTCTGGAGGTCGGCGAGGATCAGCTCGGTGTTGATCGTCTCCATGTCCTCCTCTGGAGAGACACGGCCTTCGACATGCACCACGTCGTCGTCAGTGAACGCGCGAAGGACCTGGCAGATCGCGTCGGACTCGCGGATGTTGGCGAGGAACTTGTTGCCGAGCCCGGCCCCCTCGCTGGCACCCTTGACGATGCCGGCGATGTCGACGAAGACGACCGAGGCGGGCAGGATGCGCTCCGAGCCGAAGATGCTGGCGAGCACGTCGAGCCGAGGATCGGGCACTCCGACCACGCCCGTGTTGGGCTCGATGGTCGCGAACGGGTAGTTGGCGGCGAGGACGTTGTTCTTCGTCAGGGCGTTGAACATGGTCGACTTGCCGACGTTGGGAAGTCCGACGATTCCGATGGTGAGGGCCACGACAGGCGATCCTAGTGGGGCGTCGAACGGCCGCGGTCGCCGCGAACCGGGGGTCCGTTGAGTACGGTACGGACGTGGTGACGCCCGACGACGCTTCCGGCCGCGAGCCGATCGACCCGGTCTTCGCTGGCCTGTTCCGCCCCGAGGACCTCCACCCGGTCGCGCCTGAACCCGAGCCGGAGCTGGTGCACGAGGCCGAGCCGGAGCCGTTGGTCGAGCCCGAGCCGGAGCCGGTGGATGAGACTGCCGACGAGCCCGAGCCCGCCGCCGCCGCCGAAGCCCCTGAGCCGGTGCCCGCTGCTGCCGACGTCGACACGGGCCGGCTGTTCCGCAGCCAGGGGGTCATCGGCGAGTCGGCCGCCGTCCTCGCCCTCACCTCGGACCACGGGGGACGCCTGCGCACCCTCGCGCGCGAGCAGTCCGACCCCCCGCCCGCGGTGGTCCCGGCGGGCGCCGCCCCGGTGCTGATCGCTCCCGACGGTGCCGTGATCGCCGCTGACGCCGGACTGTTGGACGATGCACCCGTGAAGCAGTCCCGACGCGAGCGCCGCAGCAGTGCCGCGCGGGACACCGGTCATCGCATGTCGGGCATCTCGGCCGGGGCCGTCTACATCATCGTGATCGGCGTCACGGTCATCGTCGGCGTCATCAATGCGTGGCTCGGCGGCGGCGAGCTGGGCTGGCCCACGGGAGTCGCGCTGGTCGCCAGCAGCGTCTACTGCGCCCTGCGGGTGCGCCGTGACGACGACGTCGTCGCGTTCATCACTCCCCCGATCGCCTTCTTCCTCGCTGCGATCACCGCAGGTCAGGCGTTCCGTGGCGCGTCCGGCGGCGGCCTCATCAATCGGGCCCAGCTCGTCTTCTTCACCCTGGCGTACAACTGGTACTGGGTCATCGGCGCCACCGTCGTGGCACTGGTGATCGTCCTCGTGCGCCGCCGCCGCTAGTTGGGGCTGACGTCGGCCTGCGCGGCCTTGATGTCGCGTCGCAGTTCCGGCGGAAGGGCGAACACGAGGGTCTCCTCAGCGGTCTCCACCTCGTCGACGTCGCCGAAGCCGGCCTGAGCGAGCCAGTCGAGCACCTCGTTGACGAGGATCTCCGGCACGGATGCCCCGCTCGTGACGCCGACCACGGTGGCGTCGTCGAACCAGCCCGGCTCGAGCTCGCGGGCGTAGTCGACCCGGTAGGCCGCTGCCGCACCGGCGTCGAGGGCCACCTCCACGAGGCGGACCGAGTTGGACGAGTTGCCCGAGCCCACGACGATGACGACATCGCACTTCGGAGCGATGGCCTTGACGGCCGCCTGGCGGTTCTGGGTGGCGTAGCAGATGTCGTCGCTGGGCGGGCTGATGAGCTGCGGGAATCGGGCCTTGAGGGCGTCGACGGTCTGGATCGTCTCGTCGACCGAGAGGGTCGTCTGCGACAGCCAGATCAGCTTGTCGGTGTTCTCGACCTCCACGGTCGCGGCCTCATCGGGATGCTCCACCAGCGTCATCACCTCGGGGGCCTCGCCCATGGTGCCGACGACCTCCTCGTGCCCCTCGTGACCGATGAGCAGGATCTGGTAGCCCTCGTTCGCGAACCGCCGCGCCTCGGAGTGCACCTTCGTGACCAGCGGGCACGTGGCATCGATCGTCTTCAGGTTGCGCTGGAGCGACTGCTCGTGGACCACGGGAGCGACGCCGTGCGCGGAGAACACGACCGTCGAGCCCTCGGGGATCTCCTCGACCTCGTCGACGAAGATGGCGCCGCGGGCGATGAGCGCCTCAACGACGTACTTGTTGTGGACGATCTCCTTGCGCACGTACACCGGCGGACCGTAGAGGTCGAGGGCCTTCTCGACCGTCACGACGGCGCGGTCCACGCCGGCGCAGTATCCGCGAGGAGCGGCCAGCAGGACCTTCTTCGGCTCGGGCATGAGTCCATCGTAAGGGCCGCACGGCAGCCCCGCTTGGGCGCTGGCCCGCGGGGTGACGGCCTAGGCTCAGCGGCATGGCCCTGGAGACGAGCGCGGAGTCGCCTGTCCCGGTGCGCACGATCTCCCGGATGCTGGCCGACTGGATCGGCCGGCTCGGTGGTGTCTGGATCGAGGGGCAGGTGGCTGAGTACCGGCCGCGACCGGGTGCCCGCATGCACTTCCTCGTGCTCCGCGACACCGACGTGGACATGTCGCTGAGCGTCTCGGCCGACCCGGGCGTCATCGGGCGCATCGATCCCCCGCTCGCCGAGGGGCAGCGGGTCGTGGTGCACGCCAAGCCCGACTTCTACACCGGGCGCGGGTCACTGTCGCTGCGCGCCCGTGAGATCCGCCCCATCGGCCTCGGCGCCCTGCTCGCCGAGCTGGCCCGGCTCCGCGACCTGCTCGCCGCCGAGGGCCTGTTCGCTCCTGAGCGCAAGAAGCCGCTCCCCTTCATCCCCCAGCGCATCGGCCTCATCTGCGGTCGCGCCAGCGCCGCGATGGACGACGTGCTCGTCAACGCCCGCGAGCGGTGGCCAGCGATCCAGTTCGAGGTTCGCGAAGTGGCCGTCCAGGGCGTCCAGGCCGTGCCGGCCGTCACCGCCGCCCTCGCCGAGCTGGACGCCCTTCCCGAGGTCGACGTCATCATCCTGACCCGCGGGGGCGGCAGCGTGGAGGACCTCCTTCCGTTCAGCAACGAAGCCCTCGTCCGCGCCGTTGCAGCGTGCGTCACTCCCGTCGTGAGCGCCATCGGCCACGAGCAGGATGCCCCTCTCGTCGACTTCGTCGCCGACCTGCGCGCGTCGACGCCGACCGATGCCGCCAAGCGCGTGGTGCCGTCGCTGGCCGAGCAGCGGCATCTCATCGACGGCCTGCGCCGCCGCGGCGCCGTCGTGCTGCGCCACATGATCGACCGCGAGGAGCAGGGGCTCCGCCATCGTCGCCAGCGGTCGCGTGCCATCGTGCTCAACAGGCTCGAGGCCGCCGGCAGCGACATCGAGCACCTCACCGCCCGGGCACGATCACTCTCGCCCGCGGCCACCCTCGAGCGCGGGTATGCGATCGTCACGACCGCGGACGGGACCATCGCCCGCCGGGCCGATCAGGTCGATGCCGGCGACATCCTCGACATCCGGCTGTCCGACGGCCGGGTCACCGCTCGCGCCCTCGGTGACGATCCTGCCGCCGAGAACTAGAGTCGCATCCATGGCCGCCAAGGAGCCCACCTACGAGCAGGCACGCGACGAGCTCGCGGGCGTCGTCGCCTCCCTGGAGGCGGGCGGGCTCACCCTCGAGCAGTCGCTCGCGCTCTGGGAGCGCGGCGAGGAGCTCGCACGCATCTGCCAGGGCTGGCTCGAGGACGCGCGCGGTCGGCTCGACGCAGCCGAGCCGCCGGAGTAGGTCAGCCGGCCGGCTCGGCCTGGACCTCCAGCGACGCGGCGAGCACTGCGAGCTCCTCCCATGCCGCCGTGCCCGACACGATGGTCGCCGTGCCGTCATCGGTGCGCACGAGGGAGCGCCGATCGGCCCGCTCCCACTGCTCCCACGAGGCGTCCCCGACCATCCGGGTTCCCCCGGGCACGCCGTCGTCGGTCTGCTCGGCCAGGTAGGCAGCATCGGTGGTGGCGGCCATGCTCACCTGGGCGTATGCCTCGGTGGGGGTCACGTAGCCGATGTGGAGCACCGGCTCGCCGTCGGACTTCTCGGTGGGCTCCCATCGGGCGCTGGTGGGACGCCACCCGTCCGACAGGCCCACGGCGACCTCGACGGGGAAGTCGGCCTGCATGGTGGCCAGGGTGACGGCCGAGGTCGTGTCGACCGGCTTGACCGCATCGGGCTGAGGACGCCACGTGACGAGGAGCAGGACGGCCACGAAGGCGAGCACGACGAGCATCGAGCGCACCATGTCGCCCACCGTCTGCCGCATCCTGGCATTGGGGCGGCCGGTCGGCTGGGTGTCCGGGGTAACCACCCGACCATCATGGGCTATCGGGCCGCGATTCGCCCCGGCAGCATGGATACGCTGCCACCATGACCGCCGCATCCGCCCCCGAGGTCCCGGATCGCAACCTCGCCCTCGAGCTGGTGCGGGTCACGGAGGCCGCGGCGATGGCCGCCGCACGCTGGGTCGGGCGCGGCGACAAGAACGGTGCCGACGGGGCCGCAGTGAACGCCATGCGCCGGCTCATCGGGAGCGTCTCGATGAACGGGGTCGTGGTCATCGGCGAGGGCGAGAAGGACGACGCGCCCATGCTGTTCAACGGCGAGCGGGTGGGCGACGGATCCGGCGCCGAGGCCGACGTGGCCGTGGACCCCATCGACGGCACCACGCTGGCCGCCAAGGGGATGCCCAATGCCATCGCCGTCATCGCGGTGGCCGAGCGCGGGGCGATGTACGACCCCAGTGCCGTGTTCTACATGGAGAAGCTGGTGGTCGGACCGGACAGCGCCGCCGTTGTCGACATCACCGCCCCTATGGAGTACAACCTCAAGCAGATCGCCCGCAGCAAGGGCGAGCACGTGGAGGACCTCACGGTCTGCATCCTCGACCGTCCGCGCCATCAGGGCATCGTCGACGAGGTGCGGGCCGCCGGTGCGCGCATCAAGTTCATCTCCGACGGCGATGTCGCCGGCGCCATCATGGCGGCCCGCGAGGGCACCGGCGTCGACCTTCTCGCCGGCATCGGCGGGACGCCTGAGGGGATCATCGCCGCCTGCGCCATCACCTGCCTGGGCGGCACCATCCAGGCACGCCTGTGGCCACGCGACGAGGCTGAGCGCCGCCGGGCCCTCGACGCCGGGCACGACCTGGATCGGGTGCTCACCACCGGCGACCTCGTCACCGGCGAGAACATCTTCTTCTGCGCGACCGGCATCACCGACGGGGAGATCATGGAGGGCGTCCGCTACACGCCTGACGGCCCCACGACGCACTCGATCGTCATGCGCAGCAAGAGCGGGACCATCCGCGAGCTCCGCAGCGAGCACCGGCTGTCGAAGCTGTCGACGTACTCCTCCGTCGACTTCAGCAGTCCCGCAGACTCCGCCCAGGCGTGAGCCGCGCCCGACCATGAGCACCGCTTCCGCGACCCCTCGAGACGAGGCCCTCGCATCCGCGAGGGCTCGTCTCGCCGTGGCCCTCGGAGCCGACCACGAGGCGGAGGCCGTGCTCGCGCGGTTCGATCGCTGGGGGCCGGACCTCTGGGACGGACTGTCGGCGGTGTACCCGGCCGACCGGGTACTGCCGTCCCTCGTCGATGTCATCGCCTCGGTGCACCTCGGCCGATCGGCGCGCCTGCGCGCACGCGACCTGGAGCGCATCCTGCGCCCGGACTGGTTCCAGTCACCGGATGCGATCGGCTACGTCGCCTACGCCGACCTCTTCGCGGGCGACCTTCAGGGCATCCGCTCGCGGATCGACTACCTCACCGATCTCGGCGTGACCTACCTGCACCTCATGCCGCTGCTCACCCCGCGTCCGGGAGCCAACGACGGCGGCTACGCCGTGATGGACTACCGGTCGGTCCGACCCGACCTGGGAACCATGGCCGACCTGACCGAGCTCACGGCCGACCTCCACGACGCCGGCATCTCACTCACGCTGGACCTCGTCCTGAACCATGTGGCCCGGGAGCACGAGTGGGCCATGAAGGCGAAGGCGGGCGACCCTCGCTACCGCGACTACTTCTACGTGTTCCCGGACCGCGAGATGCCGGACGCGTACGAGGCGTCGCTGCCTGAGATCTTCCCGGCCTTCGCCCCCGGCAACTTCACGTTCGACGAGGCGATGGACGGCTGGGTCTGGACGACCTTCAACGAATGGCAGTGGGACGTCAACTGGTCGAACCCCGACGTCCTCGTGGAGTTCGCCGACATCATCGGGTTCCTCGCCAACCAGGGCGCGGACTGCATCCGCCTCGATGCGATCGCCTTCGTGTGGAAGCGACTCGGCACGAACAGCCAGAACCAGCCCGAGGTCCATGCCATCAGCCAGGCACTGCGCGCCTGCGCCCGGATCATGGCGCCCGCACTCATCTTCAAGGCCGAGGCCATCGTGGGCCCGCAGGACGTGGTGGCCTACCTCGGGCAGGGCGAGCACGCCGGCAAGGTGTCCGACCTGGCGTACCACAACTCGCTCATGGTCCAGATCTGGTCGGCCCTTGCCGCTCGCGACGGGCGCCTCCTGGCGACGGCTCTGTCCGCGTTCAACCCGATCCCCGTCACGAGCGCCTGGGCGACCTACCTGCGCTGCCACGACGACATCGGCTGGGCCATCGACGACGCCGATGCCGCGGCTGTCGGGTGGAACGGCTACTCGCACCGCTCCTTCCTCGCCGACTTCTACGCAGGCGAGTTCGACGGCAGCTTCGCCCGCGGCATGCACTTCCAGTCGAACCCCGAGACGGGCGACCGGCGCACGTCCGGGAGTGCGGCCAGCCTGGCCGGCGTCGAGGCGGCCCTGGAGTCGGGGGCACCGGGAGCCCTCGACATCGCCCTCGCTCGCCTCACCTGCGCCTACGCGATGGTCTTCGGCTTCGGCGGCCTCCCCCTCCTCTACATGGGCGACGAGCTGGCGATGCTCAACGACGCCTCCTACCTCGACGACCCGTCGAAGAGCGCCGACAACCGGTGGGTGCACCGGCCTGCCATGGACTGGTCGGTGGCCGCCGGCCATGCGACTCCCGGCACGGTGTCGTACCGGATGTTCGAGGTGATCGCGCGGCTCATCGCGGTGCGCAGGTCGCTGCCCGCCCTGCACGCGTCGGTCGGCACCGAGGTGTTCACGTCGTCCAACCCCGCGGTGCTGGTCTTCCGTCGCAGGCATGCGGCCGGCACCATCGTGCAGGTCTACAACCTGTCGGAGTCGCCCCAGTGGTTCGACGCAGCGGCACTGTGGCCCCTCGGGGGCGGGCCCCTGCTCGAGCACCTGTCTGGCGACGCCCTCGACGTCACCCCGAGGATGACGATCCCGGCGTACGGCGCCTGGTGGCTCACCTCGTCCGACTGACGCCACCGCACGACAGCGGGTGACACGTGGGCATCTGGTGGTTCTAGTCTGAACCCGTGACCGACTTCCGCTACACCGAGATGCTCCCGCTCGCCGCCGACGACACCCCCTACCGGCTCGTCACCACCGAGGGCGTCGAGGAGGTCCGGCTCGGCGACCGAACCTTCCTCACGGTGGCACCGGAGGCGCTGCGACTGCTCGCGTTCGAGGCGATCAAGGACATCTCGCACCTCCTGCGGCCCGCCCACCTCGCGCAGCTCAAGCGCATCCTCGACGACCCTGAGGCGAGCCCGAACGACCGCTTCGTCGCCCTCGACCTCCTCAAGAACGCCAACATCGCCGCGGGTGGGGTGCTGCCGATGTGCCAGGACACGGGCACGGCGATCGTCATGGGCAAGAGGGGGCAGCAGGTCCTGACCGACGGCGACGACGAGCGCGACCTGTCGCACGGTGTCTTCGACGCCTTCCAGAAGCTCAACCTGCGCTACTCGCAGATGTCGCCGATGACGATGTGGGAGGAGCGCAACACGGGCTCGAACCTGCCCGCGCAGATCGAGCTCTACGCCGACACCCACCCCGGGCACGAGCTGCAGTACGAGTTCCTGTTCATGGCCAAGGGCGGCGGGTCGGCGAACAAGAGCTACCTCTTCCAGGAGACGGCGGCCCTCCTCAACCCGGTCTCGTTCGCCCGGTTCCTCGACGAGAAGCTGCGGTCACTGGGCACCGCGGCCTGCCCGCCGTACCACCTGGCCATCGTCGTGGGCGGGACGAGCGCCGAGTACGCCCTCAAGACGGCCAAGTACGCGAGCGCCCACTATCTCGACACCCTTCCGGTGCACGGATCGGACGAGGGTCGCGCCTACCGCGACCTCGAGATGGAGCACGAGGTGCTCGCCATGACCCAGGCGTTCGGCATCGGTGCGCAGTTCGGCGGCAAGTACTTCTGCCATGACGTCCGCGTCGTCCGGCTTCCTCGCCACGGAGCCTCCTGCCCGGTGGCGATCGCGGTGTCGTGCTCGGCCGACCGTCAGGCCCGGGCCCGGATCACGGCCGAGGGGGTCTTCCTCGAGCAGCTCGAGCGCGAGCCCGCTCACTACCTCCCCGAGATCACCGACGACCACCTCGACGACGATGTCGTGCGCGTCGACCTGAACCGGCCGATGGACGAGATCCGGGCCCAGCTGGCGACTCTGCCGATCCGTACCCGCGTCTCCCTCACCGGCCCCATGGTGGTCGCCCGCGACCTCGCGCATGCCCGCATCAAGACGATGCTCGACAGGGGTGAGCCGCTGCCGTCCTACCTGCGCGACCACTGCGTCTACTACGCCGGTCCGGCCAAGACCCCCGAGGGCTACGCCTCCGGATCCTTCGGCCCGACCACGGCCGGACGCATGGACGCCTACGTCGATCTCTTCCAGAAGGCCGGCGGATCGTTCGTCATGCTCGCGAAGGGCAATCGCAGCGCGGCCGTCACCGACGCCTGCAAGGCGAACGGCGGCTTCTACCTCGGGTCCATCGGCGGTCCAGCCGCACGGCTGGCCCAGGACAACATCCGCAAGGTCGAGGTCCTCGACTTCCCCGAGCTGGGGATGGAGGCGGTGTGGCGCATCGAGGTCGAGGACTTCCCGGCATTCGTCGTCGTCGACGACAAGGGCAATGACTTCTTCGCCGAGACGCTCCGTCCCGTGGCGCTCACGATCCCGGTGGGCCCGCCCCGCTAGTCGTCGGGCTAACCGAGCGGACTAGCAGCGCTCCGCGCCGCCGTGCCAGTGGTGCTTGCCCTCGCCCTTGCGCCAGATGGTCCAGAAGGCGCGGTCCTGCCAGTAGCGGTTCCACTTGTCGGGCGTGATCTTGCGGAGGGCCTGGACGATGTCGACGCCTTCGTCGCCGAACTCCTCCTTGACCTCCTTCTGCATCATCCACGTCGCGCCGACAGCGAGTGCCGAGCTCATCTGGTAGGCGCCGTGGTAGGTGCCGTTGGTGGCCCGGTAGTTGGCATGGCTCTCACGCAGCATGATGCAGCGACGCTCGTCCTCCTTGCCGGGCATGAACCACTTGCCCAGATAGAGGCTCGGCATGTAGCCCCTCATGTCAGCGGCCTCACGGTCGCCGCGGATGAGCGCGGCCTCGCGATCGGCGTCACTGGTCTGCGCCGGGTCTCCGACGGTGTCGTCGGCACCCGGGGTCGGCTGGTCGGAGTTGTCGGCCTCGACCACGGCCGGGGCGGCGGCGTGGGCGCTCACCGCACCGAACCCGGCGATGGTGAGCAGAACAGTGGTGGCGAGAGCCACGGCACCGATCCGTCGACGCATCTGCTCGCTCCTGGAGGTGTGGGGGGCACGGACCAATCGCACGACAACCACCTACGGTGCCGAAAGATCGACGATCTGTCACGCCAACCTGGCGTGGCCCATGTCACA
>CALGTB010000130.1 GCA_937902285.1 uncultured Actinomycetes bacterium
GTCCCTCCGCGACCGCATGCAGATCCGACCCGGCCTGAGCTACTGGTGGATGACCATCCCGGCCGACTTCTCACTCGAGCCGGACTCCCCCGCGTACCGAGCGGTCCGCCTCATGGCCTTCGCCCATCTCGCCGACCGCCTTGAGGCGCGCACGATCAGCGTCGCGACTCGGGATCAGTCGCTCGCCCGAGCGGTCGCCGCGTGGGTCAGGACGACGGACCGACAGATCACCGTTATCCGTCCCCCCTCCGCCGAGAACGCCCCCGGAGAGCGTGGCGCCAAGGGCCTTCGGCAGTCCCTCTACCGTGCCCTCCCACCATTGGCGGCCGCGCGGGTCCTGGCCTCCGCGATCCGGTCGCCCAAGCACGGACATCGCCAGCGACTCCAGGTCGAGCCGGGAGGCATCAACTTCGTCGACTACCTCGCCCACCTCGGCCCGAACGCGCGCCTGAACGGCGAGTTCGACTCCAACTACTGGGGCCCGCTGGTACACCTGCTCGACGACGTCGGTGAGCCCATCACCTGGCTCCACATCTCAGGCGATTTCGCCACGCCCACAGTCGTTGAGGACGATGAGCGGCTCGTCGCAGCCTTCAACGACAACCCCGGTCCTCACGTGCACCACCTCCTCCACTCGCATCTGACGTGGGGTGTGCTGGCCCGATCCAGCCTCGACTACCTGCGCATCGCGAGCTTCGGGTTGCGGGTGGTCCACCGCAGGGGCTCCCTCGACGACACGGTCACTGGGCTGTCTCTGTGGCCCGTGTTCCGAGCGGCGTACCGCGATCAGTTCTTCGGGCGGACGGCGATGCTCAACGCCGTGTGGATCAACCTGATGAGCGCTGCCGTCGACGCCCTCCCCCATCAGCGACTCGGCGTCTACCTCTTCGAGAACCAGCCATGGGAGATGGCCTTCCAGCATGCATGGCGTCGGGCCGGGCACGGCGAGCTCATCGGAGTGGCCCACACGACCGCGCTCTTCTGGAGCACTCGCCTGTTCAAGGACCCTCACGACATGTGGTCAGACGTTGACGAGGCGCCCATGCCGTGGCCGGATGCCGTTGCCGTCAACGGTCCAGCGATGCGTTCGGCGTGCGAGCGTGCCGGGTACCCATCGAACAGAATGCTCGACGTGGAGGCGCTCCGCTTCCTGCCCATGAGTGGGACCCACGCCCCTGAATCGCGCGGCGCGAGCACACGAGTACTGGTGCTCGGGGAGTACTCCGCCTCCCTGACCGACCACGTCGCCGGCATGGTGCTTCGCGCCGTCGAGATCGACCCGCGGGGGCTCGAGATCGCGATGCGACCACATCCCGCGGCAGGAGCCAGCGAGGTCGGTTCACGCGTCCCCCGAGACGAGCATCACACCCTCGCCGAAGCCCTCCACTGGGCCGACGTGGCGGTCTGCGGGGTTCATTCGAGCGCCGTGGTGGAGGCGTCGTCCTCCGGGCGCCCAACAGCCGTCATTGCCGATCCGGCGGCATTCACATCGAGCCCTGGGGAGGGACTCCCGAACGTGCACGTGGTGTCCACTCCGGAACGCCTGTCGACGCTCCTCCATGCAGTGCCCATGGCCACCACCACGCCTGCCGCGTCCTCAGATGCAGATCGCCTGTTCGACGCCGGGCTTCCTCGTTGGGCTCGATCCCTGGCTCGAGGACGTGCCCTACGGACTGACTGATCTCGTCGCCGATCGGTACCGAACTCACGAGCCCAGGCTCACACCACGTATCGGCTCGCGGCATAGAGTCGCAGGTTCCGTTCGTCTCGGAACCAGTCCAAGGTCGCGGCCAGACCCTCGTCGAGTGACACCCCCGGCCGGAAGCCTGTCAGATCAGTCAACCGGCTCGCGTCGCACACGAGACGGGTCACCTCCGACGCTTTCGGCCGCAGGCGCTCCTCATCCTCGGTAGTGGGGACGTCAGTGCCCAGAAGGTCCTGAATCCGGCGGATCAACTGCGCAATCGAGGTCTCGACCCCTGAGCCCATGTTGATCGTCTCGCCGACGCACGCCGGTGTACGGGCGATGGCCATGAAGGCTCCGACCGTATCCGCGACGTAGTTCAGGTCTCGAGTCGGTCGCGTGTCCCCGACTCTCAGGACGTCACATCCTTGCATGAGTTGCGCAACCACGCTCGGAATGATCGCCCGGGCCGACTGCCGAGGTCCATACGTGTTGAACGGGCGTGCGACCACCACGGGAAGGTCGAAAGACAGGTGGAAGCTGATGGCAAGCGAATCGGCCGCAATCTTGGACGCGCTGTAGGGCGACTGCGGCTGCAGGGGATGACTCTCAGTGATCGGAACGCTGATGGCCGAGCCGTAGACCTCGCTGGTGGACGTGTGGATGAAAGTCGAGACTCCGCTCCTGATCGCCGCACTGCACATGTTCACCGTTCCGTGAACATTGGTGTCGACGTAGCTGCGTGGCGCGCGATACGAGTAGGGAATCCCGATGAGGGCCGCAAGGTGGTAGACCGTGTCGATTCCCACGGTGAGGTCGTCGCAGGTGCCCGAGTCCCGGATGTCCCCCAGCACCAGCTCGACATCATCAAGAACCGGGCTCTCGTCCATCCACCCGTACGAGCCGAGAGAGTTGTACATCGCCAGTGCGCGAACCGAGAATCCCTGTCGCACCAGCGCCTCGACGAGGTGCGAGCCGATGAATCCGTCTGCCCCGGTGACGAGGACCTTTCTCATGGCAGAACTCTAGCAACGAGAGGCGGGTCACCCGTCACGATCACCGCGGCCCTCCAGCCTTCGGAGCATGAGCAACTCCGCCAGGTCGAAGTCCAGAGGCGTGTCGATGTCAACAGCCCTCTCCCCCGGGACCACAACGCCTCGTACGACACCGCTCCACATGCCAGGCGACTCGATCACGAACCGTGTCCACGCGGCATAGGCGAGGCCGGTGATGTCGAACACGATGGGAGCGTCCTGTCTGCGAGTGACGTCACCATCACCGTCCCGAAGGAGCCTGACGAAACCAGACGAGTCCCTGCGCACCATGGTGAACCAGGGGTTCGTGGTGGACGGAGTGACGCAGATAGACATGTCTGCCGCGTCATCGAGCGCATCGATGCAGGCCTGGACATCCTCGCTCCGTCGCAAGGGTGACGTCGCTGGCAGACTGACGAACTGAGAGAACGGACCGTGGTTCTTCACCACCCAGTCCGCCGCGTGCTGCCAGGCCAACCACTCCGGGGAGTCATCCTGCGCCAGCGCAGGTGGCCTCGTAATGACGTGGCACCCCATGTCGTCCGCAATGCGCGCCACTTCGGAGTCATCCGTCGACACGAAGACGCCGTCGAACTCAGGCATGCTCAGCGCGAGCTCGAGAGAGTAGGTGATCAGCGGACGACCGGCCAGGGCGCGGGAGTTCTTGCCCGGCACCCCCTTCGATCCGGCACGAGCGAACACGAAGGCGTTGCGTGTCACTGAGTGGTCCCGCGCATGAGGGCCATCTGCGCTCGGCCGCAATCCACAGTGTCCTCCATGACAGAATCGTTCACACGTGAGGAACATGCTA
>CALGTB010000131.1 GCA_937902285.1 uncultured Actinomycetes bacterium
TATGGCCCGTTGTCGCGGTGCGACCCGGGCCACAGCTCACCACTCGCGGGGAAGGTGCGGTGCGATGGCGGTCAGGCGGCGTCGGGGGCGAAGGCCGGATCGTCGATGCCGGCCTCGTCGATGAGGGCCTGGACGGCCGCCACGATGTCGGGCAGCTTCGACTGCAGGACGAACATCGACCCCGTGACGTCCAGGCTCTGCTGCCCGGCCTCCCCCTTCTTGGGCGCGTCCTCGGGGCTGGAGGTGCCCGGCTGCTGCATGTCCATCAGGCCGGTCGACGTGATGAGCACCGCCCGGTCGAGGCCCTGGAGGTTGTCGAGGAAGGCGAGCAGCGACTCCCGTGATCCGCTCACCGTGACGTCGATGTCGAGCTGCGCGAGCTCGACGCCGAGTCCCTTCGCGGCCGCGCCGGCCGCGGACGCGGGGTCCCCGCCGCTGGCGGCGTCGCCGGTGATCGAGCGCGGCACGGAGGCGTTGATGACGGAGATCTGACGGGCATCGATCCCGGCCCGCTGGGCAGCCTCGCTGATCTGGAGGAGCACCGCGGGCAGGTCCGCCTGCTGCGGCATCGTGGCGAAGAGGGCCTGGGCGTCGGCAGCCGCCTGGGTCGCGTTGGCGGCCTGCTCGACGGTCTGGCGGTAGCGGTTCTGCAGCTGCGTGTTGGAGAACTCCACCTGCTCGATCTGCACGGCGATGTCGGAGGTCGTCGCGAGCCGGGGTCCCAGGACGAGGAACCAGCCCGCTGCGGCCAGTCCCAGAAGCAGGACGATGCCCAGGGCCAGCGTGGCGCGCACGCGAGTGCTCGTCATGACTACTCGCCCCCGGCCGGTGTCTCGGTGCCGTCCGCGGGGGGCGGCGGGGCCGTGATGGCGGCGATCTGCTCGTCCGTGAGCGGCTTCGTCAGCGCGTCCACCGAGACTCCCGCCGTCCCGCTGAACAGCACGCCGCCCGCGGTGTCCGCCGTCTCCTCGATCACCGTGGAGTTGTTCACGTACGGCCCGACGAACAGCGGGTCGACGGCGACCGCGCTGAGCAGCGCGGACACCTGATCGCGAGTCCGCGCGGTCCCGCTGAAGGTGACGCAGCCGATGGTGATGTCGGACGCGAACGGGTCCGGGTTGGGACAGGGATTGAGGACCGCACCCGCCTCGGGGACGGCCCGGTACTCGATGGCGATGCTCGTGAAGTCCACGTCGCCGGGCCCGCCCGCGGCCCGGCCCGCTGCCGCCAGTCGGTCGATCACCAGCGCGGCCGTCGGCTCGGCCGCGAGGGTCGTCGCGACGAGCGCCTGCTCGCCGGTGATCTGGTCGTACATGTTCTTGATCGGGGCGAGCGCCTCCACCTTGGCGACCACCGCGGCGTTGGCCGCCTGGGCCTGGTCGAGTCGGGCGCGCGCCTCATCGATCTGTGCACCCTGGAGGTACCAGACGGCCGCGAAGCCGAGGGCCATGACCACGGCGAGCGCGATGAGGGACCGACGGATGCGCCGGAGGGTGAACGACTCGGGCACCGAGGACGGGAGGAGGTTGACGCGGGGGAGCGTGGGGATGAAGGCCGGGTGATCGATGTCCTCGTCACCACCGGCCTTGCGGCCGATGTCCCGGGACCAGATGCTCGCCTGGGCGTGCGAGGCCTTGCCTCGCTGCCGTCGCGCGGCGACGGGCGTGCCCTCGGCGGTGGCGGTCATGGTCAGGCCCCCATGGCGAGGCCGGCCGCGACGACGAGCCGGCTGTCCTGCGAGTAGCGCTTCGTGATCCTCCGGGAGGCAGGCAGGCCGAGCAGGGGGTCGAGTCCCTTGACCGGCAGCGGGATCTGCGTCGCGATCCGCTCGACCATCCCCGCCAGCAGCGCGGTCCGGCCCGTGATCGTCAGCGAGACGATGGGGGCGGTCGGGTCCGATGCCTGGAAGTAGTCCAGGGAGTTGCGCACCTCGGCGATGACGCGGGTGGCCCATCCGCCGAGGGACTCGACGGTCGCGGCCGAGCGCGGGTTCAGGCCGGGCGTGCTCGTCACGACGGCGTCCGCGAAGACGCTGGACTCGGCGATGGGGGCCACGACGGGTGCGGGCCCGTTGAGGCCGCACTCGCGCTTGATGTGCTCGGCGTCGTCGGCGGACACCGACAGCCGGGTCGCCACGCCCAGGGTCGCCGTCTCGCCGCCGAGATTGGCGATGGTGCGGACGAACCTCGGCTGTCCGCCCTGATGGATGGCGACCGTGAGCTGGTCGGCCCCGAGGTCGGCGATCGCATGAACGGCATCGTCGTCCGGCACTACGCCCCGGCAGGCGGCCCGGATGAGTGCGAACGCCGTCGTGTCGGCCACGACCGGGTGCAGCCGGGCCTTGCACGCGACCGCGGCCTCCGCGGCCACCGCTTCGGTGTTCGTAGCCACGATCAGGATCCGGTTCACGTCCACCGGCTGCCCGTGCTCGTCCATCCGCTCGATCTCCCCGAGGAGGTGGTAGTCGAGCTCGACGCTGTCGAGCTCGACGGGGAGGGCATCCGCCACCTGGTAGCGCAGGGCCGCACGGAAGTCGTCCGGGGGCATCCAAGGCAGGTCGACCTGCCGGGTGAGCACGCTGCCGTCGGCGAGGCCGATGACCACCTTCCTCGTGGAGAAGCGGCCCTTGCGCCACAGCTGCCGGAGGGCCTTCACGACGGCCGCCTGGTCCGTGACGACGCCGTTGTGCACGGCGCCGCGCGGCAGGTCGACGCTCGCGGCCTTCGTGATGCGGTACTGCCCCGTGCGCTTGTGCCGGCTGAGCTGGACCCCGCGCACGCCCGTGGAGCCGATGTCGACCCCCACGAATTTCGACGCGGCCGTGGCCACCATGAGCACGCCTCCCTGCCAGCCGATCCTGATGGGGTTATCGGCTCGACGGGCGCGGTATCGACCCCGCTGGACCAGATCGTCTCCGGCCCGCGCCGGACCGGCGGGCCGAAACCCCCCGGTCGAGCCGAAACCCCCGGTATGGCCCTGT
>CALGTB010000132.1 GCA_937902285.1 uncultured Actinomycetes bacterium
CGCGCCGCGCCATCCAGCTGATCGGGCTCGGCACCGTCGCGGTCACGGCCGCCTACCTCCTGTGGCGGGTCCTGGCGACCATCACGCCCGTCAGCGCGGTCCTGGGAATCCCCCTGCTGGTCCTCGAGGCATGGTCCCTGGCGTCGTTCACCCTGGCGGTCGTCGCCCTGTGGAACCTCGACCGCGTCGGCCCTCCGGCCGAGGTCGACCAGACCACGGCGCGGGTCGCCGTCATCATCCCCGCCTACGACGAGCCGCACCAGGTGCTCATGCCCACCCTCGCCGCCGCCACGCGCATGCGACTGGCCTCAGAGGTCATCGTGCTCGACGACGGTCACCGCGAGTGGCTCGCCGGCACCTGCGACGAGCTCGGCATCGAGTACCGCACGCGGGTGGGTCGAACGGGAGGCATCGGCGGCCAGCTGAACGCCGTGCTGCCGACCCTGGAGGCCGACTTCTTCGTCGTGCTCGACGCCGACCAGGTGGCCGACCGCGATCTCATCGGGCGCACCCTGGGCCACTTCGACGACCCGGCGGTGGCGCTGGTCCAGACCCCGCGCGACTTCTACAACACCGACTCCTTCGAGCATGCGCCGCGCGATGGCGGCTACGTCACCGAGCACAGCCTGTTCGATCGCGTCATGGGTGCCGGCCGCAACCGCTGGGGGTCGGCCATGTGGACCGGCGGCGGCGTCGTCCTGCGCAGCGAGGCAGTCGCATCGGTCGGCGGGATCGCGGAGTCCGAGCACGACCACGGCATGGCCACGACGCTTCGACTGCACCGGCGCGGCTGGCGCAGCATCCAGCACAACGAGGTGCTGGCGCGCGGACGAGCCGCCGCCGACGCAGCGCAGTACGCCGATCGACGTGCCCTCGACTGCGCAGGCGACATGCAGGTGCTGCGGACCCAGCACGTCCTGCTCGGACGGGGACTCTCCCTCGGCCAGCGGATCAGCTACCTGACCTCGCTCACGTCGTGGTTCGACGGATGGCGCACCCTCGGCTACCTCCTGCTGCCGCCCGCGGCCCTCCTTCTCTCGCTCACCCCCGCTGCCGGACCTGTCGCCCTCTTCGCCGCCCTGTTCCTGACGGTGTTCGTGATGCGGCAGGCAGCCATGGCCGTGCTCGGCCGTGGCTCAGCGCCCCACACCGAGGCGTCCACCTTCGCCGTTCTCCGGCTCGCCGCGACGCTGGGCACCACGTTCTCGGTGGTCACGGGCCGCTTCACCACGTCGTCCGCTTGGGCCTCCCGCGATGCCCGCCGCGTGCCGCTGCTCCTGTGGGCCGTCGGCCTGGTCAACCTGCTCGGCCTCGTGTGGGCGGCCGTCACGGTCGCCGGACCGACTCCCGCCGAGTACCCCTATCCCCTCATCGCCGGGCTTGCCGCCCTGTGGACGGTGGGCAACCTGACGGTCCTGGCCCGCGCCATCGCCCGCATCCGCAGCCCGCACTTCGGCGGAGATCGCCGCAAGGCCCACCGCATCGAGGTCGAGGGACACGTGTTCGTCGACGGGCTCCGCGCCCACGTGCTCGATCTCTCCCTCACCGGCGCGCGGCTGCTCTGCTACGGGCCGGTGCCCGAGGTGGACTCGTACTGCGCGATCACCTTCACCGATCCCAACCGTCGGGCCGCGGTCGTCACCGGCACCGTGCTGGGGATCCATCGCCGGCCGCACGGCCACGAGCTGCGGGTCGGCTTCGAGGAGGACCAGACGTACGTCCTCGGCGCCATCCTCGCCGACGCGCTCATCCCCCGCGCCTGACCCGTCCCCGCCTCCCGCGAGCGGTGAGCTGACGCCCGTCCTGACGTGGGCATTGTCTAGCGGTGAGTGCAACGCTGTTGTCTATGCC
>CALGTB010000133.1 GCA_937902285.1 uncultured Actinomycetes bacterium
CGGCCCCGCCGGGCCCTGCACCCCCCTTGCCCTAGGTACCCCCCCCCCCCCCGGACATGACTGTGGGGGCCGTCCCGAAGGACGACCCCCACAGTGTCGAGCTGAGTGCTACTAGCTGACGTTCGGGCCGATGCCCTGCTTGACCAGCTCGGTGATGATCTGAGCCGACTCATCGAAGCCGATGAGCACGATGGCCTCAGGTCCCGCAGCCTTGATCTTGGCGACGTCGGCCGAGAAGTCCGCGGACTTCGGGTCGTAGACGACGTTGGCGACGATCTCGCCACCGCCCTCGGTGATCGCCTTGGTGACGTTGGCGTTGAGCCCGTCGCCGTAGGAGTCCTGCAGCGACATGATCGCGACCTTGGTGTACCCGTCCTGGAGGACGAGCGAGCCGACGAACGCGCCCTGGAGCACGTCGGACGGCGCGGTACGCCAGTACAGGCCACTGTCGGGAGCGGTCGTCAGCTCAGGCGAGGTGTTCGCCGGAGAGATCTGCAGAACGCCGTTGCTGGTCACGAGATCCAGCGTGCTGAGCGTGACGCCCGAGGACGCCGCACCGATGATCACGTCGACGTTCTTGCCGAGCAGGCGGTTGACCGTCTGCGTGGCGGTGTCGGTCGAGGTGTCGCCGGAGTCGCCCTCTTCGAGCATGATCTTGTCGAACCCGGGGATGCCACCGGCAGCCTCGATGTCCTTGATGGCCAGCTGGACGCTAGCGACCTCGGGTGGGCCGAGGAAGGCGAGCGAGCCAGTGATCGGGAGCAGCGTGCCCACGGTGAAGGTGCCGTCGTTGGCGCCCTTCTGCGGCTCGCCCTCGATCGGGTTGGCGTCGCCCTCGGGCACGATCTCACCCTCCATGAAGGTGACCTCGGGCAGGAGGACGTTGTCGGGACCGAACTGGTAGACGCCGATCGACGCACTCGTCGGATCGCCGGCATCCCAGAAGTTCACCGCGCCGGAACGACCGTTGTAGTCGATCGCCTTGCCCTCTTCGAGCAGGGCGAGGCAGCCGGCGTAGTCGTTGCAGATCTCGGTGCCGTTGGTGATGGCGACCATCTCCTTCGCCATGTCGACGCCCGCGTCGGACTTGGCCTTCGCCGCGGCGAGAGCCGCGAGGATGACCGCGTCGTAGGACTCGGGTGCGTAGGCGAAGTCGACGAGCTCCGGGTCAACCGCAAGGAGGGCATCCTTGAAGTCCTGAGTGTTCTCGGCGCCGGGGATGGTTCCCTTGACGCCGTTCAGGGTGCCCGCCGGCAGCTTCTCGCCGAGGGCATTGCCGGTGTTGCCGTCAACCAGGTAGAGCGGGGTGCCTGCCGCCGCGGCGGGGGCCTCCGACGAGGCAGCCTCGCTCGGGCTAGCAGCCGCGCTGCTCTCGGCGGGCGCTGCGCTGGAACTGGAATCGCTGGAGGACGAGCCGCCACAGGCGGCCAGGGCCAGCGAGGCCACTCCGAGCACGGCGGCCGACTTGAGGACCGTAGTGCGCTTCATGCAGTCTCCTTGTGCACATGAGAAACGACGGCGGTTACCGTCGCATTGCCCGTACCTTATGCGACGTCACGTTTCGGGCGGGTAACTCGCGGTTACATTGATGCTGCATCGTGACCTCTTTCTATCTTTCTCGGTCACTTTTGTGTGGATTGCTCCAGAACCGCGGCCGCGGCCTCGGCGAGAGTGACCCGTCCGTCCATCGCGGCCCGCCTCAGCCAGGCGAAGGCGGCCGGCTCGCTGAGCCCGAGCGACTCCTGCAGGTGGCGCTTCGCCCGGTCGACGGTGTCGCGGGCCGTCTGCCGCTCGCGCAGCCCCTCCACCTGCGCGGACAGGTCCGACATCTGCTGCCACCGGGCGACGGCGACCTCGATCGCGGGCGGGAGGTCGGCCTTGACGAACGGCTTGACGAGGTAGCCGAGCACTCCGGCGCTGGCTGCTCGGGCGATGACCTCCTGCTGGCTGAATGCCGACACCATGACGACCGGCGCCAGGCCCTCGGCGATGATCTCCTCGGCCGCCGACAGGCCGTCGCGGCGCGGCATGGCGATGTCGAGGAACACGACGTCCGGTCGCAGCGCTCGGGCCTGGTCGACCGCCGCCTGCCCGTCCGAGACCTGGCCGACCACGGTGTAGCCGCACTCCCCCAGCATCTCGACGAGATCCATGCGGATGAGGGCCTCGTCCTCGGCCACCAGCACGGTTCGGGTCATGGGCGCCAGAGTAGGCGCGGGGTAACCTTCGTGACGCGCCCCGGTATCCCAACCGGCAGAGGAAGCGGTCTCAAACACCGTCCAGTGTGGGTTCAAATCCCACCCGGGGCACCCATTCGACCGTGCGACGGGTGCCGTCGCCTCGGGACGTTCGACCCTGCCCGGTCGGCCTCGGTGCCCCTACCGTGTGCGCAACGACTCAGGAGGCTCACATGACACGCACCCCGCATCGGCTCACCGCTGTCGCCCTGACGGGACTGCTGGCCCTCGGCATCCCCGCCCTGGCAGGCTGCGGCAACGTCGCCGAGAACGCCATCGAGCAGGCGGCCGGCGATGCCATCGGCGGCGATGTCGAGCTCAGCGACGGCGGGCTGACCGTCACGAACAGCGACGGCACCCAGATGCAGCTCGGCGAGAACATGTCCGTCCCGGACAACTGGCCCTCAGGGCTGCCCACCTACGACGGCGGGTCGCTGGTCAGCGTCGTCGTCGAGGGTGACGGAAGCACCGTCAACGCGGTCTGGACCACCGAGGAGGCCGCCGAGGACGCGGCCGCGACGTACGGCGCGGCACTCGAGTCGGCCGGCTACACGGCGGGCACCACGTCCAACATGGCGGGCATGGCCAACACCGAGTACACCGGCGGCGAGTTCACCGTCAACGTGACGGCCCTCGATGCGGACGGCACCACCACCCTCATGGTGAACGCCGAGAAGTAGCGCTCAGGTCGGGCATGGGAGCCTTGGCGGGCTGCCCGTAGCGTCACCGCCAAGGAGGAACCATGATGTCTGCCACCCGACGACGGCGCATGGGCGTCGGCATCAGCGCGCTCGCGCTCGGAACGCTGTCCCTGGCGGCCTGCGGCTCCTCCGCGGCGGACGCCCCGGCGTCGTCCTCGGCCAGCGCCCCGGCACCGACCGATGCCGTTCCGGTGGATCCGTCGTCGCCCGGTGCGGAGCCGTCCGCCAGCGACGCCGTGCTCCCCGAGGGCTGGTTCCCCGAGCTGCCGCTACCGGCCAGCGCCAGCCTCGTCTCCCTCAACGTGTTCCCCGATGGGAAGAACCTCAACTCCATCTGGACAGTCGAGGGCACCGCGGAGGAGGCGGCAGCCGACTACGGCATCCGGCTCGGCAAGGCGGGGCTGGGATCCCTGGGCACGATCGAGTCCGACGGCATGTCGAGCACCGACTACGCCGGCGCCGGCCTCGCGGTCAACGTGGTGGTCACCTCGGAGGGCGGGACCACCGGGCTGCTCATCAACGCCTCGCGCGACTAGTCCCGGCCGGGCCGGAGCAGCGGATCAGGCCGACGGGTCGATGGTGGGCACGGGCTCGATCGCCAGACGGGGCTTGAGCTCGAGCAGGCGGCCGAGGAGGCCGTTGACGAACGAGGCCGACTCCTCCGTCGACAGCTCCTGCGCCAGGTGCACCGCCTCGGAGATGGCGACCGCGTCGGGCACGTCGTCGCGCCACAGGAGCTCATAGGTGCCCAGGCGCAGGATGGCCCGATCGACCGCCGGCATCCGGTCGAGCGTCCAGCCCAGCGAGTAGCTGCCCAGCAGCTCGTCGATGTAGGCCTGATGCTCGGCGGCACCCTCGACGAGGGACGTCACGTACTCGTTCAGCGA
The DNA here is from genome assembly GCA_937902285.1 of uncultured Actinomycetes bacterium. Lineage (GTDB taxonomy): Bacteria > Actinomycetota > Actinomycetes > S36-B12 > S36-B12 > UBA10649. The sequence goes on from CALGTB010000133.1 coordinate 3,826, forward strand.
CGACTGCCCCTCGTCGGTGCGGCGCTCGGCCGTCGCCGCAAGGACCTCCCTGGGCGTCAGCCCACGGATGTCGGCCTCGTACAGCACGTCGAGCGCGCGCTTGCGTGCCTTGCTGCGTGCTGACATGGGACGCCTAGGGTCGTGGTCGGTTCGGAGGGTGGGTCAGTCGTTGATCCGGCCGAGGTACGACCCGTCGCGGGTGTCGACCTTGACCTTTGTGTCCGACTCGATGAACAGCGGGACCTGGATCTCGGCACCGGTCTCGAGCGTGGCCGGCTTGGTGCCACCCGTAGAGCGGTCGCCCTGCAGGCCGGGCTCGGTGTACGTGATCATCAGCTCGACCGAGGCCGGGAGCTCGATGTAGATCGGCACGCCCTCGTGGGTGGCCACGGTGGCGTTCTGGTTCTCGAGGAGGTACTTCGACATCTCCCCCACCACGGCGCTGGGCACCTGCAGCTGCTCGTACGACTGGGTGTCCATGAACACCCACTCCTCGCCGTCCTTGTAGAGGTACTGCATCTCGCGCTTGTCGACGGTCGCGGTCTCGACCTTGAGCCCGGCGTTGAACGTCCGGTCGACCACCTTGCCGGTCAGCACGTTCTTCAGCTTCGTGCGCACGAAGGCGCCGCCCTTGCCCGGCTTCACGTGCTGGAACTCGACGACGGTCCAGAGCTGGCCGTCGATGTTCAGCACGATGCCGTTCTTCAGATCATTGGTGGTGGCCACGCCGGACGCTCCTGTGCCTCGTCCCCGTCAGCCCACGACGACCAGGTCGCGAGGCGCCTCGGTGAGGATTCTCGGCCCGGTGTCGGTGACGACGAGGGTGTCTTCGATGCGAACTCCCCCGCGCCCGGGAAGGTAGATTCCCGGCTCGACGGTGATCGCCATGTCTGCGCTGATCGTACCTGTCGCCCGCGGGCCGACCATCGGCGCCTCGTGGATGTCCAGCCCCACCCCGTGTCCCAGTCCGTGCGTGAACGCCTCGCCGAACCCGGCCGTCTCGATGACCTCCCGGGCCATGTCGTGCAGCGCACGCGCCCCGGCACCGGGCCGGTAGCCGGCTGCAGCGGCGGCACGCGCCGACTCCACCGCGCCGTGGATCTCCGCCTGCCAGGCGGCCGGCGGCGCTCCCACCACGAAGCTTCGCGTCATGTCCGCGTGGTAGCCGCCCACGCGCGCACCGGCGTCGATGACGAGCAGGTCGCCTGCCTCCAGCACGCGGCCGCCGGGCTGGTGGTGCGGGATCGCGGAGTTCGGGCCCGACCCCACGATGCTGTCGAAGGCGCGATCCTCGGCCCCGAGCTCGCCGAACAGCTGCTCGAGCCGGCGGGCCAGCGACACCTCCGTCACCCCGACCCGGACCTCCGTGGCAAGGGCGGCCAGTGCAGCGACGGTGATCGCGCACGCCGCCTGGAGCAAGGCGAGCTCTCCGGCGTCCTTGACGGCGCGGAGCTCCTGGACGAGCCCTGACACCACGAGTGGCGGGCCGCCTCGGGCGCCCACGGAGTCGGCCTCGCCGAGGCTCATCGAGTCCTCCACGGCCACCCGGCCCCGGGGCGATGCGTCGAGCGTGGCCGCCAGCGTGCTGCGGTCGATCACCGTCGCCAGCCCGGGCGCCTCCTGCGCCACCTGGTCGCGATAGCGCCCGTCGGTGCCCAGCAGGTCGTCAACGCCGTCGCGCCCCAGCACGAGCACGGCGTTGCTGCCCGAGAACCCGGTCAGGTAGCGGATGTTCGACAGGTCGGTGACCACCAGCAGGTCCGACTGCGCGCGCTGCTGCCAGAGCGCCCGCAGGCGCTCACGACGACCTGCATGCTCGACGGCCGAGGCCACGATCAGTCGGCCAGGAGCGTCGCGACCGCGCGCAGGGCCAGTCGGTAGGAGTCCGCCCCGAAGCCCGCGATCGTGCCCTTGGCCACGGCCGACACGACGGAGGTGTGTCGGAACTCCTCGCGGGCCGCCGGGTTGGACAGGTGCACCTCGATGAGGGGCGTGGTCACCATGGCGCAGGCATCGCGCACGGCGTACGAGTAGTGCGTGAAGGCCGCAGGGTTCAGCACCACGGCCGACTGCTCGTCCTGTGCCCGGTGCAGCCAGCCGATGAGCTCGGCCTCGCTGTCGGTCTGCAGGACGGTCGCCGTGAGCCCGAGTCCCTCGGCGGTGCGCACGATGTCGTCCGACAGCTCGGCGAAGGTCATGCGGCCGTAGACGTCGGGCTCGCGGGTACCGAGGCGTCCGAGATTGGGGCCGTTGAGGACGTAGACGTGCGGCATGCCCGCACTCTACGCGGCTCGGACGCTGATCGACCCCGGCGACTCAGGTGCTGATCGAGGCGTACGCGGCGGCCAGCAGGGCCGGGTCGGGTCCCTCCCACACCACCGGCTGGCCGATGCCCGTGAGCACGACGAAGCGCAGCAGGGAGCCGCGCGCCTTCTTGTCCACGGCCATGGCGCCATAGAGGGCCTCCCAGTGGCCGCCCGCGTAGGTGACCGGCAGGCCGAGGCTGGTGAGCACGGAACGGTGCCGCTCGACGTCCTCATGCGACAGCCGGCCTCCGAGGCCCGCGAGCTCGGCGACGAACATCATGCCGACCGAGATGGCCGCGCCGTGCCGCCAGGTGTACCGCTCGCGGCGCTCCACGGCATGACCGAACGTATGCCCGTAGTTGAGCACCTCGCGGCCGATGGACCCGTCGCCGGCGGTCGCTGACGTCTCGCGGAAGTCGAGGCTCACGACATCGGCCTTCGCCTGGACCGCGCGGCGCACGAGGTCGGGAAGCAGGTCGCCGACCGTGTCGGTGGCCCCGAACGGGTCGCGCTCGACGTCATCGAGGATCGAGGGGTCGCGGACGAAGCCGATCTTGACGACCTCGGCCATCCCTGCGAGCACGTCGTTGCGCGGCAGCGTCTCCAGCGCGTTGATGTCGCACACGACCCCGCCGGGGCTCCAGAAGGAGCCGACCAGGTTCTTGCCCGCAGCCGTGTTGATCCCGGTCTTGCCGCCCACGGCCGCATCGACCATGGCGAGGACCGTGGTCGGGACCTGGATGACGCGGATGCCGCGCAGCCAGGTCGCAGCGACGAAGCCGGCCAGGTCGGTGGTCGCCCCTCCGCCGAGCCCGACGATGCTGTCGCTGCGCGTGAACCCCGCCGTGCCGAGCACGGACCAGCAGAAGGCGGCCACCTCCGCCGACTTGGCCTCCTCCGCCTCGGGCACCTCGATGAGCGTGACCTCGAAGCCGTTCTCGACGAGGTCGTCGCGGATCGCCTCGGCGGACGTCAGGAGCGCCCCCGGATGGATGACGGCCACGCGCTGCGATCCCGCGAGCATCCGCGGCACGTGCGAGAGCAGGCCGCGGCCGATGACGACGTCGTAGTCGCGCTCCGCCCGCACGGGGATGACGACCTCACTCATGGCCAATCCCTTCCATGACCGCCTCGGTCACCTCTCGCAGAGTCCGGCCCGACGTGTCGACGACCAGTGTCGCCAGCGACGCGTAGACGGGGTTGCGCTCGTCGAGGAGGGCCGAGAGGGTGCCCCGCACGTTGCCCAGGAGCAGCGGTCGGGCGGTGTTCAGGCCCACCCGGCTTGCGGCGTCGGGGACAGCCACCTTGAGCCACACCACCGTCTGCCCGGCCAGCAGTTCCTGCGTCTCGGGTCGCATGACCGCGCCGCCGCCGAGAGCGACGACCCCGTCGCTGCTGGCCAGCGTCTCGGCGACCGCCTGCGCCTCGAGGCGCCGGAAGTGCTCCTCGCCCTCGGTCACGAAGATGTCGGAGATGCTCGTGCCCGCGGCGTCCTCGATCACGTGATCGGTGTCGACGAAGCGGACCCCGAGCCGCTCGGCCACTCGACGGCCGACACTCGACTTGCCGGCCCCGGGCGACCCGATGAGGACGAGCAGCGGCGCCATCAGCGCACGGACAGGTTGTCGAGGTAGCCCTGCAGGTTGCGCGACACCTCTGCAACGCTGTCACCGCCGAACTTCTCGAGCATCGCCTCGGCCAGGACGAGCAGGACCATCGCCTCGGCCACGACACCGGCAGCGGGCACGGCGCAGACATCGGAGCGCTGGTTGATCGCCGCAGCGGCCTCGCCCGTCGCGACGTCGACGGTGCGCAGCGCCTTCGGGATGGTGGAGATGGGCTTCATGGCCGCTCGGACGCGCAGTGCCTCGCCTGTCGACATCCCACCCTCGGTGCCACCGGACCGTCCGGACGTGCGCTCGAGCCCGTCCGGCCCGGCCACGATCTCGTCCTGCGCCAGCGATCCACGGACGCCCGCGAGGCGGAAGCCGTCGCCGACCTCGACGCCCTTGATCGCCTGGATCCCCATCAGCGCACCGGCCAGCCGCGAGTCGAGGCGGCGGTCCCAGTGCACATGGCTGCCAAGGCCCGGCGGCAGGCCGTAGGCCAGCACCTCGACGACGCCGCCGAGGGTGTCGCCATCACGATGGGCGCTGGTGATCTCGGCCTCCATCGCCGCTGCCACGTCGGGGTCGAGGCACCGCACGGGGCTCGCATCGATCACGTCGAGGTCGGCCGCCACCGGGACGGCAACCCCCTCATCCGGCACGGCGGCCGCCCCGATGCGCACGACGTGGCTGAGCACCTCGATGCCTGCGGCCTGCCGCAGGAAGGCCCGGGCCACGGCGGCCAGGGCTACGCGCGCGGCCGTCTCGCGCGCACTTGCCCGCTCGAGGATGGGGCGGGCGTCGGTGAACCCGTATTTCTGCATGCCCGCGAGGTCGGCGTGGCCGGGGCGCGGCCTGGTGAGCGGCGCGTTCCGGGCCAGAGATGCCAGCGTGTCGGCATCGACGGGATCGGGTGACATGACCTCCTGCCACTTGGGCCACTCGGAGTTGCCGACCTCGATCGCGACCGGGCCTCCCAGCGTGACCCCGTGCCGGACGCCGCCGAGGATCCGGACCTCGTCCCGCTCGAACTTCATCCGCGCACCACGTCCGGCACCGAGACGTCGGCGCGCGAGGTCGTCGCCGATGAGCTCCGTCGTGATCTCGATTCCGGCGGGCAGGCCCTCCGCGATCGTCACGAGTGCGGGGCCGTGCGATTCGCCTGCCGTCAGCCATCGGACCATGCGGGCAATCCTTTCAGATGGCGATCATGGCCCCGACGATGGTCGCGCGTCGTGCGGTCAGGCCGGCAGCGCCGCCCGCATCACCGCAGGATCCGGGTCGCGTCCGGTCATGAGGCGCACCTGCTCGACCGCCTGCCACAGCAGCAGGTCGCGGCCACTCGCCACCGCCGGTGTTCCCCAGTGCGCGGCCAGCGGCGTAGGCCAGGGGTCGTACGACACGTCGAGCAGCGTCCCGCGGGCTCCACGGGCGAACGGGACCCATGCCTGCGCCGCGTCGCCGGGGAGGGCCGAGACCACCAGGTCGGCCTCGATGGCCCTCAGATCCGGCTGCAGGTCGGTGTAGGTCCCCACCAGCCCGAGCTGCTCGGACAGCTCGGCCACGGCCCGGCCCGCATCCGGGCGCCGCGCGTGCACGGTCACGGTCTGCGCTCCCAGGGCGGCCACCGCAGCCATCGCGCTGCGCGCCGTTGCTCCCGCGCCGAGGATGGTCGCGTGCACGGGATGCTCGGCCACCCCTGCCTCGCGGATCGAGCGCACCATGCCGGCGATGTCGGTGTTGGCTCCGCGCCAGCCGCCCGTGCTCGGCAGCACCGTGTTGACCGCACGGACGGCGGCGGCGTCAGGGTCGATGGCGTCGAGCAGGCTCACCACCCGCTCCTTCAAGGGCATCGTCAGCGACAGCCCCGCCCAGGAGTCGTCCAGGGTGGCCATGAACGCGGGGAGGTCCCTCTCCCCCACCTCGATGGCGTCGTACTGCCAGTCGAGACCGAGCTGCGCGTAGGCCGCCCGGTGCAGCACCGGGGACAGCGAGTGGAGGATCGGCGATCCCAGGACGGCCGCCCGGCGCCGGACCGCGGGCTCAGCCACCCTGGCCGTCCTGCTGCTCCTTCTCGAACTCCGCGAGGTTCTCCTGGTACTGCTTCTTGAGCTCCAGGAACTTCTCATAGGTCTTCGCGAACACCGTCTCCTTCGACCGCGGATCGACCAGCACGAAGTACAGCCACTTCCCCTTGGCCGGAGCCAGGGCTGCCTCGATGGCCGCCTCGCCCGGCGAGTTGATCGGTCTCGGCGGGAGGCCGCGCCGCACGTAGGTGTTGTACGGGGATGCCGTCTTCAGCTGCTCGGCGCTCAGGGTGAGGTCGGTGATCCCGAGCGCGTACGCCACCGTGGAGTCGAGCTGGAGCGGCATGTCGAGGTCGAGGCGGTTGTAGATCACCCGGGCGACCTTGGTGAAGTCGCCGGGGGCAGCCTCGGCCTGGATCAGCGAGGCCACGACCATCACCTCGTACGGGCTCAGGCCCACCGCCTTGGCCCGCTCCTCCAGCCCGAGGTCGGCACTGGCCTGGTTGAACCGCTTCACGAGGCTGCGCAGGAGCGAGCGGGCGGTCTCGTCGCCCGTCAGGTCGTAGCTGGCCGGGAACATGAAGCCCTCGGGCCGGTCCTTGGCCCAGGCGGGCAGCTCGAGCTGCGCCGGGTCCTGCAGGACCTTCTGGAAGTCCGACTTGGGCAGTGACGTGGCGTCGGCTGCGGCCGAGACCGTCTGCTCGAGGCGCAGGCCCTCGGGCAGGACGAGGCGACTGTCCGCCCGCGACGCGGGGTCGAGCATGAGCTCGAGCGCGGCGGCCGCGCTCATCTGCTTGCGCAGCGTGTACTTGCCGGGGCCGATGGTCGCCGCGCGCTCGTCGACCGACGCCGCGTCGATGAACGCACTGGCCGCCAGGACGACCTCCGCCTCCTCGAGCTTCTGCCCGATCTCGGTGAGCGTGTCGCCGCGCCCCACGACGACCACCGCGGTGCCCGTGCCCGGACCACTGAAGTCATCCTCGGAGGAACTGCCGCGGAGGAGGACGTAGGCCGCCACCACCATCGCCAGCACCAGGCCCAGCGACACGAGCGCAGCGATGCGGCGCCCCCACGTGCGCCGGTGGCGCGACGGGGGAAGCGGCCCGGAGGTCATCACCGACTCCAGCTGGCTCATGCCGTATCGCCTTCCGTCTCGTGCACCACGACCAGCTGCCCCGGTGCCGCGCCCGACGCGCGCTCCGCCTCGAGGGCCGACTGGAGCACCACGACCGCCGACGCGCTGTCGATGCGGGACCGCGACTCCTTGGACGAGCGTCCGCTGGCCTGCAGGCCCCGCTGGGCCTGCACCGTCGACAGGCGCTCGTCGATCAGACGGACGGGGATCCCTGCGCGTTCCGCGAGTGCCCCGGCCCATTCACGGGCGAGTCCGGACGAGGCTCCCTCGTTCCCGCTGAGATGCAGGGGAAGCCCCACGAAGACCTCGATGGCCTCCCACTCGCCGATGACGGCGCGGACACTGTCGACGCTGCCGGGCCCGGCAGGGACGGCGGGCAGCGGGACCGCCAGCATGCCCGTGGCATCACTGCGCGACAGGCCGATGCGCACCGTGCCCACGTCGCAGGCCAGCCGTACGCCTGGGCGCACGGCCTACTGCCCGGTCCGCTGCCGGATCAGGTCCTCGACGGCCGCGAACGCCGACGGGATCCCCTCGACATTGGTGCCACCGCCCTGCGCGACGTCGTCCTTGCCGCCGCCCCGTCCGTCGAGGCTGGGAGCCGCGGCCTGCAGCATCGCGTTCGCCGTCACTCCGAGGGCGATCGCCTGCGGGGAGGCGCCGGCGATGATCGCCACCTTCCCGTCGGCCACGGCCGTCCCGAGGACGACCACGGGGATGTCGTGCCTCGCACGGCTACGGGCCTTGGCGAGCAGCTCGCGCAGGTCGCCTCCGCTCGTGCCATCCGGGGCCCGGAAGGCCCAGATGCGCACCGGGCCGATGTCCTTGCCCTCGCCGATGATGCCGTCGAGGTTGGTCGACAGCTGGGCACTGCGCACCTTGGCCAGGTCGCGCTCGGCAGCCTTCAGGGCGGTCAGGGTCTTCTCGACGCGGTCGACGAGCTGGTCGGCCGGCGCCTTCACCAGCTCGCTCAGGCGATTGACGAGGAGGTGCTCGCGCGCCAGGAACTGGTAGGCATCGGCGCCCACGAGGGCCTCCACCCGCCGGACCCCCGCGCCGATCGAGCCCTCCGACAGGAAGGTCACCACGCCGAGCTGCCCCGAGCGCTGCGCATGGGTGCCGCCGCACAGCTCGTGCGCCCAGTCGCCGACCGAGACGACACGCACCCGGTCGCCGTACTTCTCGCCGAACAGCGCCATGGCACCCATGGCCCTCGCCTCGGGCTGGGTCATCGTCTGCGCC
>CALGTB010000134.1 GCA_937902285.1 uncultured Actinomycetes bacterium
GGGGACACCGGCCCACCCTGCGGCCAGAGTGGGGGCATGACACCACGCCGCGTCACTCGCCTGTCCGTCCTCGGCATCGTGGTCGCCCTTGCGGCGGTGACGCCGGGCGCAGCGGCGATCGCGCAGCCAGCGCCCACCCGAACGCTGCCCGTCTCCTCGAGTGACCGGGCGGATGTCCCTCCCGTCAGCCCGGCAGTCGGTGCGCAGACATCGGGACGGGCAGTCGTCGTCATCGAGGGAGGCGGCAGCCCGCACGCCTACACGACGCCATGGGCTGCGTGCGACGGTGGCCGGCCCGCCTACGTCCAGGCGATGCTCGATGCGGGGCTGCCGGTGTTCACGGCCCCGGGTTTCGGCAACACCTACACGAGCACAGCGGGGGAGTCCGGCTGCCCGCCGCAGCCGCCCACCGAGCTGCAGTGGAACACCTCGGGCTACCCCACACAGGCCGGTCAGGCCGTGCTCGGTCTCCTGGGCTGGCTGAATGAGACGTACGGCTACACGACGTTCGACCTCGTCGGCTACAGCTACGGCGGCCTGGTCGCCCGCGCGACCGTGGCGGCGCTGAAGGCGCCTCCTCAGCCCGGGAGCATGGCCCAGGCTCACTCCTATGCCCAGTCCGCCATCGACGCGGGCGTCACCATCCCGTCGATGGTGACCCTCAACTCCCCGCACCTGGGCGGACCCGCCTACGACATCGCGGCGGATCCGGCCCGGTACCTGCGGCCGGTCGCCATCGCCTGGGGCCGCGAGTTCGCCGAGGCGTCGAAGAGCCTGATCGCGTTCCAGCAGACGGAGGGTGCGGGCTCGATCCATGTCCTGGTGACGAGCGCGCATGCGAAGCGGAATCCGCGAAGCTGGGATGCCCAGCAGGTGGGCGTGCTCGACGGCGTCGCTCTCACCCTGATCGCGGGTGACTACTGCGGCCGGACGTGCGGCGATGAACGCTCCCCTCGCAAGGGCAGCGCTGCCGCGATCCCGCGCACGGATGGGACGGTGCCGGTCTACAGCCAGCTCATGCAGCCGTGCCCGAAGACGTGCCCCACGCCACCCGGGTCGGTCTACATCCCGCCCGGCATGGTGCCGTCGACCGTCGTGCGCAGGACGTTCCCCACGGTGCACTCGACCTTCGTCACGAAGGGCCTCGGGCTGCCACAGTCCCTGTCCGTCTCGCGGAACCCGGCGGCCATCGCCTTCCTCGTGCGCACCGTGGTCGAGACGTGGCGGTCGGCGGGTGCGCAGTTGATGGTGCAGCAGCCCTGAGCGCGGAGCGGGGCCTGGCTCAGCGGCGGAGCAGTGCCCGCTCGGCGGCCGTCAGTGCCGCCAGCTGCCTCGGTCGCAGAGCCGACACCTGGCGAGGCGTGAGGGCTCGCAGCTGCGTGGCGGTCATCGCGCCGACGGCTGCAGGAGTCAGTGACGAGACCGCGGCCGGTCGCATCGCGACGAGTGCCTCCGGTTCGAGGGCAGCGACGACGCGGGGCGTCAGCACCGCCGCCCGTGCGGGGCGGATGGCCGACGCCTGCCCGGGGGTCACGGCGGCGGCCTGAGTCGGCGTCAGCGCCGCGAGCGCGGAGGGCAGCAGCTGCCCGAAGGTCGTGGGCGCGATCGTCGCGACCTGCTGGGGACTCAGCACGACGAGCTGCGCGGGCGTGAAGGCCACGGGATCTCGGATGACCACGGGAGGTGCCGCAGGCGGGTCAGTCGGCGAACCCGTGCCCGTGGGGTCGGTGCTGGGGTCCGCACCAGGTGTTCCCGCGCCCCCGACCGAACTGCCGCCACCACCGGACGAGCCGCCACCGCCACCCGACGAGCCTCCACCGCTCGAGCCCGCGCCACCACCGGCGGAACCGGGCACCCCGGCAGCTGCCTCGTCGTCCTCGACGGTGCCCGCCGGCGCGCCGGGGAACGTGGTGACGACGAGGCTCGTGGAGGCGCTGAAGGCCGGGTACTCGGTGGGATCCGGTGCCAGCTCGAAGTCCTCGTCCTCGACCATAGGTGTGACGGTCGCCGTGACCTCGACCGTGTACGCGGTGCCGGGGGTGAGACCGGCCGTGACGAACTGCGCGAAGCTGGCCGGGCAGGTCGGCGCCTCGAGGAAGATCGTCCCTGGCGTGCCCCCGTCCCACCGGTCAGTGGCCACGACGCCGGCACCTGCCGAGACCGTGTAGCTCAGGACCACGGTCGCGGGGAGGTTCTCGGCGGTGGTGAGGCACACGTCGATGTAGATGTCCTGGCGGCTCTGGTAGGCGACCGACAGTTCGAGCAGTGCGGATTCGGCCGAGGCCGGCGGAGCTGTGACGAGTGAGGCTGCCAGGGCGGCGGACGCCAGGGCGGCGGAGCGCCTGCCCCGTGCGCCGTGCCGGGTCATCCGGCCGACAGGGTGATCGGGGCCGACACGGCGCTGAGCTTGGTCGTGCCGCCGCCGGTGAGTCGCGCGAACACCCGGAAGTACACGGTTCCCGAGGGGGCCACCCCCGCGCCCAGGCCGCCGCCGCTGAATCGGCAGGTCCATCCGGAACTGCCCGCCTGGCCGGACGTGCACGCCGAGGTGCTCGCGAACCTCGTGGTCGCGTTCGCCTGGATGCTCATCGACAGCTGCGCGGCGGTTCCCCCGTTCGCGAAGACCCCCCAGGGACCGCTCGCGCTGTTCGAGTACAGGACGGTCCAGGAGGCGATGGTGAACGGCGAGACCGTGGGTGCTGGGCTCCAGCTGAGGGTCGGCAACGTGCTGGTGGGAGTGGCCGGCGTGACGGTGAGGCAGGCGTTGGTGCGCGCGTACTGGATGATCACGGTGCCCCGGGCGCCCTTGCCGCCGGTGCC
>CALGTB010000135.1 GCA_937902285.1 uncultured Actinomycetes bacterium
ATGCGGGTCCGCGAGAAGCGGTCGAGACGGCGATAGCCCTCCGCATGAAGCGTCATCCCGTGTCCGCCGTCGGCGCCCTGGCGCTCGCCGGCGTGCTGATGGTGACGGCCGCGTGCGCATCAGGCGACGCCGGGCAGGCGGCCGACCTCGCGCGCCAGTCGTGCCTCTACGCGGTGCCCGACGTGCCGTCGCCTTTCGACCCGGCCACCGCCGACCAGCAGGTGCTGGACGAACTGGCGGTCGTGATGCGCCAGCGCGCCGATCTCGCGGGCGCCGCGTCCGAGAAGGATGAGCGTTGGGCGCCCCTGGCCGATGCGGCGGTGGCCATCGCCGCAGTAGCCGAGCTCCTGCGCGGCATCCGGGCGTCGGGGGAGTCGGTGGCCGAGAAGATGCCACCGGCGGTCTGGGACCAGGCCAAGTTCGCCAGTGACGCCTTCCTGCTGGAGTGCCGCCCGCTGCTCCCGGCGCCTACGACGAGCTGACCGGCACGGCGGCCGGCACCGGCGGCGGCACGTCGCACGTGCGGCCAGCAGGCCGCTCCGCGAACCTGTCGGCGATCCACACCACGGCCTGGGGACCGGCCGTCGTGGCCGCGGCCTGGTGGCTCACGCCTCCCATCCACAGCATCTCGATGGCCGATCCGGCCGCGCACCACTGCTCCTGCACGATCGCATTGGGCCACGGCAGCACCACGGTGTCGGCGGTGCCCTGGGCGATGAACACCGGCATGCTCGGCGGCAGCGGTGCCGGAGTCTGCTCCTTCGTCGCCGCAGCCCAGGCAGGGATGGTCGACGGGTTCTCGGCGAAGAACTGCTGGCCCAGCTTCTCGCGCACCAGCGCCTCGATGGCCGACTCCTTGATGCACTCGCCCGCGAGGCGTGCAGAGCTGTCCGCTCCCGCGGAGGTGAGCAGCCCCTCCATGGGCAGGTCGGGGTAGTAGGCCGGCCACGACTCCATGACGTCCGGCCCGATGACCCACCCGACGGCGGTGTCCCACTGGGCGCCCATGATGTCGGGCAGGTTCAGGGCGGGTGCGGCTGCAGCCACGCCGAGGAGGTCGAGCTCCGGGGCGTACTCCTCGCCCAGGTGACCGGTCCACACGGACGTATGACCACCCTGGGAGTGCCCGAAGGAGACGTAGCGCGATCCGGCCTGCGCCTCGGGCACGTTGCGTGCGGCGCGCACGGCGTTCACCTGGTCGCGCACCTCCGACTGCGCGACGAGGTAGAGGTTCGGGCCGGGGGTGCCCAGCCCGACGTAGTCGGTCGCCGTGACGACCCAGCCCAGCTCCATCATCTGGTCGAGCCAGTTCGTCATGTCCCCGATCGGGCTGTCGGAACGGGACGGCACGCAGGCGTCGCCCATGCCGAGCGTTCCGTGCGCCCAGGCGACCACGGGCCGGCCCTCGGCCGGAGCCGGGCCGTCGGGGATGAAGAGCATCCCGCCCGAGGCAGCGGGCGTGCCGTCGGGCCGCTCGGACACGTAGAGCATCCGGTACGCGGAGGCCCCGGGAACCGTGATGCCGAGGGGCTCCATGCGAATGACGGTGCCCGGCTCGCCCACCAGTGGTTCGGGAGAGGTGTAGAAGGGCTGGAGGGCCGACTGCTCAGCCTGCGACTGCATTCGGGACGAGCCGATCGAGGCCACCACCACCATGATCAGCGAGACCACGACTGCCAGCGCGACGATGGCGAACCACTTCAGAGGCTGCACCGTGCCACGGTAGCGCCCGATGAGCTCGGCGAGGGCCACCGTGTAGTGTTACGACGCCCGCGCGAGCGGGCATCGGGCTGTAGCGCAGCTTGGTAGCGCACTTGACTGGGGGTCAAGGGGTCGCAGGTTCAAATCCT
>CALGTB010000136.1 GCA_937902285.1 uncultured Actinomycetes bacterium
CGCCGATCCGGGGTGCGGCGACGATCCACGCTGCGAGGTCGCGGACGTCGATGGTCTGCGTGGAGAGGGTCGGCGAGTCGGGGACGAGGACGGGGCCGTCCCCGGCCAGGGCGAACCTCGCTGGCCAGTAGCCGACGCGGTCGCTGGTGTCCCCCGGCCCTCCGATCAGGCCGGCTCGGGCGACCAGAGCGCGCTCTCCCAGAGCGTCGACCACGAGGTCCTCGCACGTGACCTTGGCCGACGCGTAGGTCTCGCCCGTCGCCGCTGCGCCGGGATCGAGGGGCGGGTGACGGTAGGCGGACTCGTCCTGCCCGGCCACGTCGTCGATGGCGTACACCGAGCAGGAGGACACGTACGTCCAGTGGGCGGCACGCTCCCCCAGCGCCGTCACTGCGCTGGCCACGAGATCCGGCTGCCACGAGACGTCGACGACTGCGTCCCACTCGCCGACCTGGACCTCGGCGTAGGCGTCGGGGTCGGAACGGTCCACGGGGACAAAACGGACACCGGCGGGCGGATCCCCAGCTCCCCCGCGAGCCAGGCAGGTGACGTCGATCCCCAGGTGGCGCGCCTGCGCGGCCACCTCACGCCCGAGCCACGCGGTGCCGCCCAGCACAAGAAGGTTCGTCATGGCCCGACCCTAGGCGGAGACGTCAGGCACGACGCTGGGTTCGCTGATGGCTCAACCCAGGGGGCCCGCTCCGGTCCGTCACGGCGACGAGACCGGTGCCGGGCGGATGGTCACCGCGACCGGCCCTGGAGCCGCGGTGGTGGCACAGCCGCTGCCGGTGGGTGACCCGCAGCCCGAGCAGCCGCCGGACGGGCACGCGGTCTTGAGGGACGGGCTGGTGGCCTTGCCGATCCGGAGCAGGTGCTCGACGGCCGCGTCGACGACATCCGGATCGAGTCCGGTGCGCTGGGCGATCGCCCCGCGGGTGGTGGCCCCCTGCTCGATCGCCGACAGGGTGGCGCTCAGCGGGCTCACCACAGCCGGGACCCGATCTGGAAGATGGCCACGGCGGCGACCCACGCCACGGTGAGCTGCATGGCGACCCCGAAGACGGTCCACCGCATGCCGATCTCGCGACGCTGCGCCGCGAGCGTCGCGACGCAGGGCGTGTAGGCGAGCAGGAAGACGAGGAAGGCCCACACGGCCGCGTTCACGTGCCCGCCGGAGCTCTCGACGAAGTCGGCGCGGATCGAGTCCCCGAGGGTTCCCGGAGGCTGGTCGACACCCGGCTCCTCCGCCGAGTAGGTCTGGGCCCACGAGGAGATGACGGCCTCCTTGGCGACGAAGCCGACCATGAGAGCGCTCGTCGTCTCCCAGGAGCCGAACCCGGCGGGCTCGAAGACCGGCGCGATCACCTCGGCCGTGCGCGCATAGAGGCTGTCCTGCACCGGCACCTCGCCGAACGCGTAGCCCCCCGTGACAGGGATGGCCTGCAGCAGCCACACCACGGCAACCGTGGCCACGATGATGCCGGAGGCTGTGCGCAGGAAGCCCTGCAGCCGCAGCCACGTCACCGCAGCCGTCAGCCGCAGCGTCGGCCGCTGGTACGGGGGCAGGTCGATCACCAGCGGCTCGGAGCCCACGGACCGCCACAACGTCGACCGCAGCGCCAGTCCGATGACGACCACGAACACGATGCTGATGACGTAGAGCAGGAAGACGACCGTGCCCGCCTGCTCCGGGAAGAAGATGGTCGCCACCAGCACGTAGACCGCCAGTCGCGCGCTGCACGAGGTGAACGGGACCAGCAGCGCAGTGAGGATGCGATGTCGGGCGTTGGGCAGGATCCGCGTCGCCGAGATGGCCGGAACGTTGCACCCGAAGCCGACGATGAGGGGAAGGAATGCCCGCCCCGGCAGCCCGATCGCCCGCATGAGCCGATCGGTCACGACGGCGGCGCGAGCGAGGTAGCCACTGTCCTCTAGGAGGGCCAGCAGGCCGAACATGATCGCCATGAGGGGCACGAACGTGAGGAGCATGCCCACGCCGGCGATGAGCCCGTCGACGACGAGGCCCCGCACCCACGTGTCATCGAGCCCGGCGGCACCGAGGACGGCGACGGCAGTCGACGTCACCGGACCTGTGAAGAACCAGTCGAGCGCATCCTGCAGTGGGGCCGCGACCGTCGTCGTCAGCTGGAAGACCGCCCACATCGCGGCAAGGAAGAGCAGCGGACCCATCACCGGCGACAGGGCGACCCTGTCGATGCGATCGGACCACCTCGCTCTCATGCCGTCCGTGCGCACCACGGACGCGGAGACGACGGAGTCGATCCAGGCGAAGCGCTCATCTGCCGCGGCGAACGTGTCCGAGGCCGTCGGCGCAGGTACCGGGACCGGAGGCGCACCGGCCAGCGTGCGATGCAGCTCACCCATGAGTGCCTGCCGCACCTGCCCGTGCCGGGGGTCGACCATGACGACGGGCACGCCGATGAGTGCGGCCAGCGTCGACGTGCTGACGGCCAGGCCGTGCCGTTGGGCCAGGTCGCCCATCGTCAGCGCGACGACCATGCGCTGGTCGGTCTCGCGCAGCTGGCGCACGAGGTACAGCGAGCGGGACAGGCGATCGGCATCGCCGACGACCACGACGACATCGGGCCGCTCGCCCGGGTCCACGTCGACGAGAAGGGCACGGGTCAGGGCCTCGTCGGGCGAGAGCGGATCGAGGCTGTACGCCCCGGGGAGGTCGACGAGCTCGAACGCGACGTCGTCGCCCTCCGTCAGGACTCCCCTGCCGACCTCCACCGTCGTGCCGGGCCAGTTGCCCACCTGCCGTCGAGCGCCCGTGAGCCGGTTGAAGAGGGTCGACTTCCCGACGTTCGGCGCACCGGCCAGGGCGACGATCGGCGTACCGGGAGGTGCCGCGACGTTCCCGGCCGCGCCATGGCAACTGGGGCCTACCGAGGTCACGGCTCCCCCGCCCCGGGTATGACGGGCAGCTGCCGAGCCGTGGCCGAGTCGAGCGCGATCCGCGAGTCGCGGACCGACACCACCCTGGCTCCCCCAACGGATCGCTGCACGACGTGAACCGTCTCACCCGCGCGGATGCCCAGTTCGGCGAGCCGCAGCCGCTGCGTGAGGCCGACGGTCGGCTCCCCCAGCACGGCCGCGACGCCCACGCGCAGGTCGCGCACGGTGCGTGCGGGCTGCGAGGACGGCGTCATGCCCGCAGGCTAGCACGGCAGTTAGGGTTACCTAACTTCATGGGATCGGGTCCTGGACGAACGATGGCCCCGTCCGACCGGAGTCGAACGGGGCCATGCGCCGTGTCGCTATGCCGAGGCGAGCGCCTTGGCCTTGAGGGTGTCGAACTCCGCCTGGCTGATGGTGCCGGAGTCGAGCAGCGCCTTGGCGGACGCGATCTGATCCGTGGCCGACGCGGACGTGCCGGCAGCCTGCTGGATGTAGGCGCGCTGGGCGGCCTCAGCCTTCTCCATCTGGGCCTGGCGACGCTCCGACATGCTCTTGCCGCGGGCGATGAGGTAGACCAGCAGGGCGAGCGGGCCGAACAGGATGAGGGCGATGACCCAGATGGCCTTGGCCACGCCACCGAGGGTGTGATCGCTGAACAGGTCGATGACGACCATGAAGAAGATCATGAAGTACATGATCATGAAGAAGATCGTGATCAAGCTCCACAGAACATTGCCGTCCATCTGGCTCCTTAGTCGTGGCCGCGAAATCGGCTCGATGGGACTCTACCCGACCGCCTCCACGAGCTCTGCGGCGTAGCCCAGGGCGGCCAGGCGCTCGACGACGGTCGCATCGTCGTCGACGACGACGGCGACCTCGCCCGGCGGGCCGACCTGTCGTACGAGGTCCGCCTTGAGCACGGCCGCCGGCCGGCGATCGGCATCCGGTCGCAGGACGAGCCGAGGCGAGCCCATCCCGTGGCGCTGCAGCCAGGCCTCGGTGTCGGCACGGCAGCGCTCGGGCCGTCCCGACATGACGACGACCGTGTGCCGGGTCGACTCGTCGAGCAGCCGCTGCCGCCCCGCCTCGACCACCGGGTCGTCGCCGACGGCGGCGAAGAACGCGTCCCAGTCCTTGGGACGCCCGCTGACGTGATGCTCGCGATGGCGCGCGTCGGCGAGCACGCCGTCGATGTCGAAGACCGCTATCACGTGGAGGCGAGTTCCTCGGGCATCGGGCACGAGCAGATCAGGTTGCGGTCTCCGTAGGCGCCGTCGATGCGGCGCACCGGTGGCCAGTACTTGTCCTGCCGCAGGCTGTCGACGGGGAACGCGGCGACCCGTGCCGGATACGCGTGGTCCCAGTCGCCGATGAGGCAGTCCGCCGTATGGGGAGCGTTGCGAAGGGGGCTGTCCTCCAGCGGCCACGTGCCGTCGGCGACCGCGTCGATCTCGCCCTTGATCGCGATCATCGCGTCGCAGAAGCGGTCGAGCTCGTACAGGCTCTCGCTCTCGGTCGGCTCCACCATGAGCGTTCCCGCCACGGGGAACGACATCGTCGGCGCATGGAAGCCGTAGTCGATCAGACGCTTGGCGATATCGTCGACCGTCACGCCCGTCGCGGCAGTGATGCCCCGCACGTCGAGGATGCACTCGTGCGCCACGAGTCCGTTGGCACCCGCGTAGAGCACCGGATAGTGCTCCGACAGCCGGGCGGCGATGTAGTTGGCCGACAGGATCGCCGTCTGGGTGGCCGCGAGGAGGCCATCGGGCCCCATCATCCGGATGTAGGCCCACGGGATCGGCAGGATGCCCGCACTGCCCCAGGGTGCCCCGCTCACCGGGCCCACTCCCCCGTCAGCGTCGCCCCGGCCCAGGGGCCCGGCCTCGGGGCGCAGCGGATGCGAGGGCAGGAACGGCGCGAGGTGCGCGCGGACGGCCACGGGACCCACGCCCGGGCCGCCGCCCCCGTGCGGGATGCAGAACGTCTTGTGCAGGTTCAGGTGCGACACGTCGGCGCCGAACCGTCCGGGCTTGGCGAGGCCGACCAGCGCGTTCAGGTTCGCGCCGTCGACGTAGACCTGCCCTCCGGCATCGTGGACGAGGGCGCAGATGTCGGCGATCGCGGTCTCGAAGACCCCATGCGTCGACGGGTAGGTGACCATCAGGGCCGCCAGGTCGTCTGCATGCTCGGCGACCTTGGATCGCAGGTCGTCCAGGTCGACGTTGCCGTGCTCGTCGCAGGCGACCACGACGACGCGCATGCCTGCCATGACGGCGCTCGCCGCGTTGGTCCCGTGCGCACTGCTGGGGATCAGGCACACATCGCGATCGTGCCCGCCGGTCGAGCGGTGGAAGGCCCGGATGGCCAGCAGGCCCGCGAACTCGCCCTGCGAGCCCGCGTTGGGCTGCAGTGACACGGCGTCGTAGCCGGTGACCTCGACCAGCCATGCCTCGAGCGAGTCGATGAGCTCGCGGTATCCGGTCGCCTGGTCGAGGGGTGCGAACGGGTGGATGCCCGCGAACTCCGGCCAGGTGATGGGCTCCATCTCCGTGGTGGCATTGAGCTTCATGGTGCACGAGCCCAGCGGGATCATCGCCCGGTCCAGGGCGATGTCGCGGTCGCCCAGCCGCCGGATGTAGCGGAGCATCGACGTCTCGCTGCGATGGGCGGAGAAGACCGGATGCGTGAGGAACGCGCTGGTGCGACGGGCCGCCAGCGGCACGCCGAGGTCGGCATCGGGCTCGACGTCGGCGAAGGCGAGCCCGCTCATCGCCGGGTTCACGCTGGCACAGGCACGCCACACCGCCTCCACGTCGGCCGGAGTGGTGACCTCGTCCGTGCTCGCGGAGACGGTGTCGGCATCGACAAGGCGCAGGTTGACGCCCTCCGCGAGAGCCGCGGCGACGACACGCTCGGCCCCGCCCGGAACGCTCCAGCGCACGGTGTCGAAGAAGTCCGCACTGGTGAGGGCGCTGCCTGCGCGGCGGATGCCCGTGGCCAGCACCCGGGCCTGACGGTGCGCGCGCTCGGCGATCGCCGTCAGCCCGTCCGGACCGTGGTACGCCGCGTACATCGACGAGATCACGGCGAGGAGCACCTGGGCGGTGCAGATGTTGCTCGTCGCCTTCTCGCGTCGGATGTGCTGCTCACGCGTCTGCAGGGCGAGCCGGTAGGCCGGTGCGCCGTCCGCGTCGACGCTCACGCCCACGAGCCGGCCGGGAAGCCCACGCTCGAGCCCCGCCCGCACGGACATGAAACCCGCATGGGGGCCGCCGAAGCCGAACGGCACGCCGAGCCGCTGTGCCGAGCCGACGACGACGTCGGCCCCCAGCTCGCCGGGCGGAGTGAGCAGGGTCAGGGACAGCAGGTCCGTGGTGACCAGTGCGAGGGCTTTGCGGGCGTGGGCTGCCTCGATCAGCGGACCGAGGTCGGGCACGCGGCCCGAGGTCCCCGGGTAGCTGATGAGGACCCCCGCGAAGTCCCCGTCGGGAAGGCCCTGCGTGAGGTCGGCGATCACCACGTCGACACCCAGGGGCTCGGCCCGGGTCTGCAGGACCGCGATGGTCTGGGGGTGGGTGTCGACGTCGACGAGGATGCTGTCGCTTCCCTTGCTCGTGCGCAGGGCGAGGCCCATCGCCTCGGCGGCCGCGGTCGGCTCGTCCAGCAGGGATGAGCCCGCGACCGGAAGCGCGGTGAGATCCTCGACGAGGGTCTGGAAGTTCAGCAGTGCCTCGAGCCGCCCCTGCGAGATCTCGGGCTGGTAGGGCGTGTAGGCCGTGTACCAGGCGGGGTTCTCAAGGATGTTGCGCGTGATGACGCCCGGGGTGTGGGTGCCGTAGTAGCCCAGCCCGATCATGCTGGTCGTCACCGTGTTCCGGTCGGCCATGGCCCGCAGCTCGGCGAGGGTCTCCGGCTCGCTCGCCGCCGCGGGGAGGTCGAGTCCCTCGTGCCAGCGGATCACCTCCGGCACCACCGCTGCCGTGAAGGCATCGAGATCGCCGTAGCCGAGCAGTTCCAGCATGCGGGCGCGGTCACGGGGGCTCGGGCCGATGTGCCGTGATGCGAAGGACGGGTCTGCTGCAGTCATGAGACACCTCGGTGGCGCGGGCATGCCGTGGGCATACGGGGCAGGCGGCCACGGTTGTGACCGCCACTCCCCCTCTGTTGCCCACGCCGAGCGTGACCTGAGAGCTTCACCGTCCGCCACGGGCGGCCGGCTTTCACCGTCGGTAGGGATCGGACGGGCCGATCCCGCTTTCCAGAGGTGCCTCTCCCGAGCGGTCCTGCTGCCTGAGAGGTTGTCGGGGAGATTGCTCCTTCGGCGCCTGGCGAACCAGGTCTCTCCCGCTCGGGATCAGTCAGCGCCCACATGCTACATCGGGTGGGCGCACCCAGCCCGCTAGACCGCGTGTCGACGCGCGCGCCGCTCGGCGAGCTCGTCGGAACCGCTGAGCTCGGCGACGGCGCTCTCGGGCTCCTCGCCTGGAAGCGAGGCGAGGGTGCCCTCGACCTCGCGCCAGACGCTGCCCACGGCGATGCCGAACACGCCCTGGCCGCCGCGAACCAGGTCGACGACCTCGTCCGCGCTGCGGCACTCGTAGATGCTCGCGCCGTCGCTCATGATGGTCAGGCTGGCGAGGTCGTCGCCGGGCCGATCCGCGAGGTGGTCGACGGCCGCTCGGATGTTGGGGAGGGAAACGCCGGTGTCGATGAGCCGCTTGACGATGCGCAGGACGAGGATGTCGCGGAAGCCGTAGAGCCGCTGGCTGCCGGATCCGGAGGCCGCCCGAACCGACGGGACGACGAGCCCGGTACGGGCCCAGTAGTCGAGCTGGCGGTAGGTGATGCCTGCCGCGGCGCAGGCGATCGGACCGCGGTAGCCGATGTTGGCCGGCAGGGGACGCAGCGGCTGCTCGTCGAACAGCACGCCCTGGGACTCGCCCGGAACGACGATGCCCAGGTCGGCAGAGCCGATGGTCGCGTCCGTCGTGGGTCCCTGAGCCGTCACTGCTGCCTCCTGTTGCCCCGCGCCGGTCGGGCGCGTGCTGCCGCCCAGACTATCGGCGACATCCGGTCATTCCGTCGGGCTCGACGTTAGGGACCTCGGCTACCCCGGTCAAAGGCCCGCTGCGGCGTGTCGCCGACCAAACTCTCAACCTCTCGCTGAGGTTCGCCCAGGCCCGAATCGCCCCTGAACGCTCTCTCCGGAGTCAGCCGAAGTCCTCTGGGGACACCTGATCGAGGAACTCCCGGAACTTCTCGACCTGGTCGTCGTCCATCGCGGGCTCGTCATCGGGGATGTCGATGCCCGCCTCCTCCATGACCTCGACGGCACTCCTGATGGGGGCATCGACGCGCAGCGCGAGCGCGATGGCATCCGACGGGCGTGCGCTGACCTCGGTGCCGTTGCTGAAGACCAGGAGGGCGTAGAACACCCGGTCCTCCAGCGCCGTGATGCGCACCTCGGTCAGCTGGACGTCGAGGGCGGCCAGGATGTCGCGCAGCAGGTCGTGCGTGAGGGGGCGCGGGGGGACGATGCCCTGCTGGGCGTACGCGATGGCAGTTGCCTCGACGGCCCCCACCCAGATCGGCAGGTAGCGGCCGCTCTCACGGTCGCGCAGCAGCACGATGGGGTTGTTGGACGGCATCTCGACACGAACGCCGACGACCTCGAGTTCCAGCACCCCCACAGGGTAACCCCCGTGGGGGAATCGTGCGCTGCTCTCAGCCCCGGCCGCCCCGGGTCAGCTCGGCCCTGAGCAGGGCGGCATGCATGTGGACGAACAGCGAGGCGAGCTCGCGGATCGTCTCCTGCTCCCGCGCCCTGCCGTCGCGGTCGCGCGGCTGCGAGTAGGGAGTCGCAATCTGCTCGACGAGCCCGCTCTCGCGGTCGGCGACCACGCGGAACGACCGAAGATGGCGCGCCTCGACGCCGAACGCCGACAGCCGCGAGGCGATCGACGCGATCGCGAGGGCGTCCTCGTCGTAGTGCCCCGCGGGCGTTGCCCATACCAGCCCGATGCCCTCCAGCTGGGCGACGAAGGCCTCGGTGAGCCCGCTGGCCGTGGCCAGCTCCTCACGGGTCATGCGTACGCGTCCGGCTCCGGCCCGGAAGTCGTCAGGCTGGAGCCCGGTGCCGGCGATGGGGATCTTCGGCGGCGCGTCGGGATCGGGCAGTCCGTCGCCTATGTGGTCGCGGATCACCTTCAGCGGCAGGTACTGGTCGCGCTGGAGGGTGAGAACCGCCCTCAGCTGGTCGATGTCGTGCTGGCTGAAGCGGCGATACCCCGAGGACGTGCGCTCCGGGGAGACGAGTCCCTCGGACTCCAGGAACCGGATCTTGCTGATCGTGACGTCCGGGAAGTCCTTCTTCAGCAGGCTCAGGACCTCGCCGATGCTGATCGTTCCGCTGACGATGCCCTGGGAGGACTCACCGACGCCGTCGCTCATGCCGGGTCATCGAGCCCGAGCAGGAAGACGAACCGGAACTTCCCGATCTGGACCTCGTCCCCACCGCTCAGGTGCTGGTCCTCCACCCGCACGCGGTTGACGTAGGTTCCGTTGAGACTGCCCACGTCGCGGACGCTCCAGCCCTCGGCGCCGTGGCGCAGTTCGGCGTGGTGACGGCTCACGGTGACGTCGTCGAGGAAGATGCCCGCCTCCGGCGCCCGGCCCACCGTGACGACCCCCGCGGAGGGCTCCAGGACGTACTCGGCGCCCTCCCCCGGGCCCCGGTGCACGACAAGCAGCGCCGTCCCCGTGGGAAGCTGGAACTGCGTACCGGAGCCCACCGGGCTCATGCCGCCCGAGCCGGTTGCAGGCCCGGCCGAGATGATCGACGTGATCGATCCGGTGTGCTCGAGCAGGTCGAAGGCCTCAGCGGACAGCGGCGATCCGCACGAGCCGCAGAAGCGGTCGTCGTCGGCGTTGGCGTGACCGCAGGTCGCGCAGGTGTTGGCCAACGAGCTAGCCCTTCTCGACCAGTGCCCGGTAGTCAGCCGGGGTCAGGAGGCCATCGAGTGCTGAGGGATCATCGGGCTGCAGCTCGACCATCCAGCCGCTGCCGTAGGGGTCGCTGTTGATCGACTCCGGGGCGGCGTCGAGTCCGGCATTGACCGCCACGACGGTGCCCGACAGCGGCGCATAGATGTCGCTCACGCTCTTCGTCGACTCCACCTCGCCGCAGGCGCTGCCAGCGGCCAGCGCGGCGCCCATTGCAGGCAGGGAGACGTACACGATGTCTCCGAGGGAGTCCTGGGCGAAGTCGGTGATGCCGAAGACGACGGTGCCCGTGTCCGTGCTGCGCACCCACTCATGCTCGGCGGTGAAGCGCAACTCCTCTGGGTACATTCCGGTCTCCTTCTCGGCAGTCCCGTGGGGCCTGCGTGACTACTGGGTCGTGCTGGGAACTGTAACGGAGATGGTCAGGGCCTGAGCGGTCGAAGCCTCAAAACCAGCGCCGCGCGTGCGCACGGAGTCGGCCAGGCCCCCCGGGATGCTCATGGCCACGGCGAGGCCCTCGGGGTCCCCGATCGCGAGGATCGTGATCGGCTTCGCGAGGGGCTCGCCGCTCACCACGATGCCCTCTGGCCCGTCGCCGAACCACGTGTCCACGACGACCCTCGTGTCACCCACCTGGATCGCCTCGGCTCCCGCGTCGCGCAGCTCCTGGACCGCGTCGAGGAGCACGGCCGCGTCGATGACGCCCTCGGGATCGGTCAGGTCGATGCGCAGGCCCGGCCCGTAGACCGGAGTGGTCCCGGTGAGCACCCGCAAGGCCTCGAGCTGGCGCTCCGACTCGGCCAGGGCCTCGATGGTCGAACCGCTCTCGAGGTCCGACTGCAGACCGGAGAGGCGCGCTGTCTCGGCGTCGAGGCGCTGCTCCCGCGCGCCGAGGTCGTCGAGGATCTGGACGAGGTCCTCCGTCCGGGCCGTGCGCCACGGCTCGTCGGTGCCGGGCCGGAACACGGCCACGGTGACGAGGAGGCCGAGCACGACGAAGAGCAGACCGATGACGAGATGCGGCCGCGCCGGACGGAAGGCCAGCTGCCTCGCCAGGGTGGACATGGGCGAGCGGACGTCGGTGCCCTCCCCTGCGCCGGCCACCTCGGTGCCCTCCACGTCGTCGGCCATCGCGTCAGGCCCGGAAGAGGATGCGTCGGATGGCGGCGGCATTCGCGAAGATCCGCATGGCGAGGACGACGACGACCCCGGTAGACATCTGCGCACCGACGCCGAGCTGGTCGCCCAGGAACACGAGGAACGAGGCGATGAGCACGTTCGACAGGAAGCTCACCACGAAGATCCGCTCGTCGAAGCGCCGCTCCATGATCGCCCGGAAGCCACCGAACACCGCATCGATGGCGGCGACGATGGCGATGGGCAGGTACGGCTCGAGCCAGATCGGAACCACGGGATGCCAGATGATTCCGACGGCGATCCCGACGAGGAGTCCGATGATCGCGATCATCGTCCGGCCACCTCCGCGTCCGTCGCGAGGGTGCTCGCAAAGCGAGGGCTGCGCAGTTCGCCTGCGGGCAGCGTCACATCAGCGCCGCGGATGTCGGTCACCAGCCCGTAGTCGGACGACAGCCGCCCGAGCAGGCCCGCCACGTCGGAGCGGGCGTCAGCGGCGCCGACCGCAGTGATCGCGTACGGACGGATCAGCGGCCGGTAGTTGACGAGGATGGCCTCCCCCGCCCCACGGATGGCCGTCGTCGCCGTGAGCCGCTCCCCATTGATGGCCACCCCTCGTGCGCCGCTGCGCCACAGGGCGTTCACGACGTCCTGCAGGTCGCGGTCCAGAACCCGGTTGAGGGAGCCCGCGGCCGCGTCGGGAGCATCATCGACGCTCACGATCACCCCTGGGCCCTCCATCTCGGACGTTGCTGCGCTGTCCGACAGCGTGGCGATGACTGCCGCGCGCTCAGGCCCCGCGTCAGCCTCACCCAGGACGCGCGACTGCAGTGACGCGACGTCCAGGGACTGCGCCTCGACTGCGCGCTCCTGCAGCGCGACCGACTCCGACAGCGACTGGACCCGTTCGACCAGCGCGTCGCGCGTCTCCTGCCGCGATGCCGTCGACAGCCTCGTGTTCAGCAGCGCACCGACGATCACCACGCCGACGGCGATGCCCACCGCGAGTCCGAGCCAGGTCGCCACGCGACGGACCGGCACGGACTCGACCCGGTCACGTGGGGGCGCGTCGGCGTAGTCGTCGACGGAGATGTCCGCCATGAATCGCTCGAGCACCCCGGTGTGCGAACCGCCCCCGGACGGCGGGGGCTGCGTCACGACGCCGCCTCGACGACGGCCTGCCATCGGTCGAGCATCGCGGTGGCGGTCTCGTCGTCGGGCGCCTCCGCGTAGAGGGTGAAGCTCGCCTGGTCGTCCTCGGGAAGAACCAGGCACCAGCTCGCCTCGGGTCCGACGATGCGGATGCCGTCGAGCGTGTCGATCTCGGCCTCCTCTGCGTGCTGGCGCACGCACCTCATGGCGGCGCCGCGCCTGTGCCACGGGACGGCGACGGCCCGGGAGATGACCGTCGTGGCCGGGATGCGGTCGTTCAGCTGGCTCAGGCTCAGGTCGGTGTCGGCCATGAGGGCGAGCAGCATCATGAGAGCGGAGACAGCGTCCGGACCGGGACCCATCGCGGGCAGCACGAAGCGTCCTCGGCCATCGCCGGCCAGGATCACGTCGTCGCCTTCGGCAGCGCTGGCGAGAGCCGCCGAGCCGGAGCCGATGCGCCGCACGGCCACCCCGTGATAGTCCGCCACCTGCTCGGCGAGGCGGCTGGTGGTGACGGGGACGGCGACGCACCCCGAGTGACGGCTGGCCGCCATGAGATCGAGCATGATGAGCAGCATCCGACCGTCGTCAATGACGTGCCCGAGCTCGTCGACGATGCTCAGCCGCTCACCCGCGGGATCGAGTCGGGCTCCGAGCCGGGCCGCCGACGAGACGACGAGGCCGCTCAGTCGCCGAAGCGCCGCCTCGCGATGCGGCGCCGGGTCGGCGGCTGCGTCCTCCTCGAGCGCCGCGCCGACGGTCAGGGCGTCGAGTCCCAGCCTGCCCATGATCATCGACAGGACGCCGATCGAGGGACCGTTCCCGGCGTCGACGACGATCCTCGGCGACGCACGCCGGATCGCATCCATGTTGATCTCGGCCTCGACGTCGTTGGCATAGTCGTCGAGCACCCGGTGCGGTGTGCGGATGTCGCCGATGTCCGACGGGAGCGGACGCCGGAACTCCTTGCGCGTGAAGATCCTCTCGAT
>CALGTB010000137.1 GCA_937902285.1 uncultured Actinomycetes bacterium
AAACGAAGCCCGCAGCGATGTTCTGACCCGCCAGCAGCGGGAGGGTGCAGAGCTTGGTGACCGCCTCCCGTGCGCTGTTCGCGTGGATCGTGGCGACGGACGGCATGCCGCTGTTCATGGCCACGAGCAGGTCGAGGCACTCCGCCTGCCGCACCTCGCCGACGACGAGCCGCGTCGGGCGCATCCGCAGGGCCTCACGCACCAGCCGCCGCAGGGGGATCTCGCCCGTGCCCTCGAGACTGGCATCGCGCGTCTGCAGCGCCACCCAGTCGGGATGGTCGACGCGCAGCTCGAACACCTCCTCGCACGTGATGAGCCGCTCGCGCCCCGGCACGGAGCCCAGGAGCGCATTGACGAAGGTCGTCTTGCCGCTCTGCGTTCCGCCGGCCACCACGATGTTCAGCCCGGACACCACGGCGGCATCTAGGAACGCGGCCGCCGGGGCCGTCAGCATCCCGCGATCGACCAGGCCCGTCAGGTCGCGCGATCTCACGACGAACCGGCGCACGTTGACAGCCCAGTGCTGCCGCGTGACGTCGGGGATGACGACGTGCAGGCGGCTCCCGTCCGGCAGCATCGCGTCGACAAAAGGGGTCGACAGGTCGAGCCGACGACCGGACTGGCGGAGCATCCGCTCGACGAGGTCGCGCACCTGCGCCGCGTCGAGCACGAGGGTGGTGAGCTCGCTCACGCCGTCGCGGGCCACGAACACACGCCCCGGGTCGTTGATCCACAGCTCCTCGACATCAGGGTCGTCGAAGTACTGCTGGAGCGGCCCGAACCCCGCCACGGCCGAGAACGCGTGCTGGGTCAGTGCCCGCGCCTCACCTGAACTCCCGCCGTCCGACCGCTCCATCAGTACGTCGGCCACGGCTGCGTCGACGAGCTCGCGCACCGACGCCGGATCGCTCAGCGGGTCGATGCCGCGTGAGCGCACGCCGTCACGCACCCGATCCTCAACTGCAGTCAGGACGTCCATCGGCACCCCCGATCACGTACTCCCGAACCTCGGGCAGCGACCGTAAGCCGAGGAAACGCAACGTGAACAGGGGCAATCCTGCGCCTGTGGACAACCCGCCGAGTTCAGTGCAGTCGTCAAGCGAGCACAGCATGGACCGTGACTCGGCTACCGTCAGCGCATGCCGAATGACCGCCGTCACCCTTGGTCCCGACTGCGCGCGGTGGCCATCGTCACCGCCACGATCACCGCCGCCAGCGCCTTGGCCACCGGCGGCATTCCCGCCCAGGCGGCGACCCCGACGATAGTTCCGGTCGCCCTGGACGCGTGCCGCAACCCGGGCAACGCCTTCGTGTCGCTCGAGGTCGCCCCCGAGGTCACCGGGCCGGTACCCATGGCAGCGGGCTACTACCGCCTGTGGGATATGGCGGTGGCGTGGAAGGACGTCAACCCCGCGCGCGGCGTCTTCACCTGGGCGACCCTTGACCAGCGCGTGGCGCAGGCAGAGGCCTCCGGCGCCATCCCCATGCTCGTGCTGGGCCTGACCCCCCAGTGGGCCGCGGCTGATCCCAGTGCCGGTGATCCCCGATGGGGGGCGGGCACGGCGAGCCCGCCCGCCGACATGAACACCTTCCAGTCCTACGTGGACGCCGTTGTCTCCCGCTACGGAACACGCATCGGCGCCTACGAGGTGTGGAACGAGGCCAACCTGCCCACCTTCTGGACCGGCACGCCCGTGCAGATGGCGAACATGACTCAGATCGCCTACTACACGATCAAGGCGAAGAGCCCCGGAGCGATCGTCACAGCCGCCTCCGTCACCACACGCCTGCGCGGCCCGATGAAGAAGTTCGTCACGCCCTATGTGAAGGCGCTCGCATCCGCGGGAAGCCCTGTTGACGCCCTCGCCATTCATTCGTACCCGGCCGGCACCGCAGGGCCTGCGCAGCGGGCCCTCGACGTGCAGAACTGGCAGACAGTCGTGGAGTTCGCCGCCGGACCCGGGGCAGACATCCTCGACAAGCAGGTGTGGGACACCGAGGTGAACTACGGCCTGGCCGGGCCCGGTTCGACCCCCGGCACCGACTACACGGACGCCCAGGGCGCGGACCTCATCACCCAGACCTTCGCCGACTCCCTCGAACTGGGCATCGATGCCACGTTCTGGTACCTCTACACCGCCGCGCCGTTCGACCTGCTCGGAGTCCAGCTGTGGGCGGGAACCCCTGCATCGCTCGCGGCCTGGAACTCAGCGCGATCGACGTACAAGGCGGGGGCAGACCTCTGCTCGGGAGTCAGCGCGCCCGGCGAGATCACCGACATCGAGGGAGAGTGCAAGGGCAAGGGCAGTGATTGCAGGGTCGTCATCACCGGTACCAGCACCGGCCTGGCCGGCAGGTCGTACATCTACTACGCGCGCGTCGGCCGTGGCAGCAAGGCGGCGTACACGCCCGTCGGCATCGGACTGATCTCATCGGACGGGTCATTCCGCTACACGTACCGACCCAAGTCATTCCGCGACGGCGACCCGGGCTACATCACCGTCGGATCGATCACGTCTGAGACCGTCGGGATCGAACGGGACTAGCCGATCGGCCCGCCGGTGGCGCACCAACGCGCATCGCTGACGGATGGCTATGGCTGCGCTACGAGTCGGCGATGCTCACCCACGCCATACCGGTGATGGGGGCCGGGCCGATCCGGTCATCGGGATCGCGGGTGTCCTCCGTGAAGGACACGATGATGGACGCCTGATCCGCGCTCAGGCGGACCTCCCAGGAACGCCCGTCTCCCGTTCCCTCCGGTGGCATCTGCCGCAGCCAGGACAGGTCCCCCGAGGATCCATGGGACACCGCGGAGGACTCATCGACACTCGCCGCAACCGCGGCCTCCAGATCGTGCATGCTGGCCTGAGCCGCGCTGACCGCCGTGCGAAGGCGCATGCTCGTCCGCTCGGTGAAGCGCAGGTACACGAGCCAGTGGTTGGGTCCGCCCTCACGGTCACCCGCGAACCCCGTGTCCTCCGTGATCCACACGGAAAGTCCCGCGTCGGGCCCCTCGCCGAAGATCCGCGCCGTGGCCTCCCACTCGAATCCGTCCACGAGCCTGCCTGGGGGGATGGTCGTCACCACCGACGCCATCGCGGCGTCGTCGTCACTGGCGGAGAGGGCGTCTGACGGTTCGGCATGAACGGCTTGCTGCAGCTCGTCCTCGGCCGCGCGGAGCCGATCGGCCACCGCCTTCAGCGATGGGTCGGGCAGCAAGGACGGCATGCCGACCGCGAGCAGGCGGTCCCACGCATCCTGAGCGGAGATCTCGGTGCGGCCGTATTCGGCATACTCGCGCGGACTGAAGTTGACGAGGACGAAGCGGCCGTCCTGCAGGCCGACCGAGTACTGGTCCGTCTGACTCTCAACGACCACGACCCGGCCGAAACCATCGCCCCGCGCCTCGATGAAGTCGCGCATGTGTGCCAGTCGGCGCTCGTCCATGGATACTCCTTCGCGGGCTGCGACGAGATGCACCACCTGCCACCACGCGGTCAGTCCCAGCACCCGCGCGGCAGAGGTGGCCGGTCGGGAGCGCCGTGATCGCGTCAACAGGCAGATGTCGAGCACCATCGAAGAACAACGTGCCAAGGCTACGCGAACTGGAGTCAGTCGATCAGCACGCCCGGGTTGAGTCGGCCCGCCGGGTCGACCGCGCTCTTGGCGGCACGCAGCACGGCTGCGAACGGCTCCGGACGCTGCCGGTCGTACCACTCCCGGTGGTCGCGGCCCACAGCGTGATGGTGCGTGATCGTGCCGCCCGCTGCGATGATCGCGTCACTGGCCGCACGCTTCATCTCGTGCCAGCGCTCCTCCTCCGCTCCGCGCACGACCGGTGCGAGAACCGTGTAGTAGAGGGCGGGGCCGTCGGGGTAGACATGGCTGAACCGGCAGCTCACGCGGCAGGGCTCACCGAGCGCGGCTCGGGTCGCCCCGACGACCGACTCGTGGAAGGCAGGGAACCGGTCCCAGGTGACCGCGGTCTCGAACGTGTCGGAGAGGACGCCGAGGCGGGTCAGCAGGTCGCGCAGGTACGGCATCTGCAGGAAGGCTGAGCGCCAGGCGCCCTCCGCCTGGTCCCCGGCTGCTCCCTCGCCGCGGGCCGAGCTGGCATCGACGTCGTCCCACGTGCCGCCGTGCGAGGCGCAATGGGCCAGCGCCAGTCCCAGCCAGTGGTCGACAGGATGCTCGGCCGACTCGAACCCGAGCACGAGCACCGCGTGCGCACCGTCGCCCGACCCGGTCTGGGCGGCCTCGAGCGGATCGAGCAGCCGGCAGTTCGCGGGGTCGAGCCCCGACTGGACGACCGCGCGCACCGCGCCCGCGCCCGCCATGAAGGACGGGAAGCGCACCGAGCATGAGGCACGGAACGTCGGCCGGGTCTGCAGCCGCACCCATGCCTCGGTGATGATGCCGAGGATCCCCTCCGAGCCCAGGAGCATGCGGTCCGGGCTCGGCCCGGCGCCCGATCCCGGCAGCCGACGCGACTGCCACTCGCCAAGGGGCGTCACCGCACGGATGCTCTCGACGACGTCGTCGATGTGGGTGAGCCGCGTGGCGTAGTGCCCACTGGCCCGCGTCGCAAGCCACCCGCCGAGGGTCGAGAGCTCGAAGGACTGCGGATAGAAGCGGAGCGTCAGGCCCGACGGGCGCAGCTGCTCCTCGAGCCGGGGACCGCTCGCACCGGCCTGGATTCGCGCCGCACGGGAGACCGGGTCGACCTCGAGCACCTGATCAAGCCGGCTGAGGTCGATGGTCAGGGCACCGGCGAAGCTGGACGGCAGCCGCGGCTCCACTCCGCCCACGACGCTGGTTCCGCCGCCGTAGGGCACCACGGCGGCGTTGGCGCCGTCCGCCCATTCGAGCAGCGCGAGGACATCGGCCTCGTCCCGAGGATGCGCCACCAGGTCGGGAGCATGGTCGTATCGACCGCGCAGCGCCCGCACGACGTCGAGGTAACTGCGGCCGTAGGCATGGCCCGCGCGCGAGGCAGGATCGAGGGTGCACAGGTCGCCCAGTGGGCCCTCGGGCAGGGGCAGCCGTGGGGCTGGCAGCTGCGCCGCACTCACCGGCACGGGCTGCTCCGGCGCGAGTTCGCCGAAGCCCAGCATCGCGCGGAGGCCAGCGGCCATCGCCTCGGCCGGGGCACCGTCGATCACGGCATCTGCGAAGCCCCACCCCCATGGATTGCGGACTCGACCGATCATGACCGCATCATGCCGCTCTGGAGTGATGGGCGCGGCGCGTCGGCGACCATGTTCGGTTATCGCGCGTTCCCGGAGTGCTCGCGCTCCCCCTATTGCGACAGATGCGGCACGCTCGACTGGACGCGCGCAGTGGAGCGGCGCGACCCGCCACCATCGACCAGGAGACACCGTGAACCCCGACACCACCGCCCTCATCCTCGTCGGATACCAGAACGACTACTTCGCCAAGGACGGCATCCTGCGTGGCGTCGTGGAGGATCCGCATGGCGTCGACCGCGTCCTCGACAACACCCTCGCCTTCGTGCGCGCACTGGCGCCGACCGGCGCCACCATCATCGCGACGCCGATCATCCTGGCCTCGGACTACCGGGCCATGGCCAGCCCGGTCGGCATCCTCAACACGATGAAGGAGGTCGGGGCGTTCAAGGAGGGTGCCACCGGCGCAGAGAACATCCCCGAGCTGGACGAGTTCGGCGATCGCATCGTGTACGTGAGCGGCAAGGTCGGCTTCAACGCCTTCTCGAACACCACGCTGGGCGACGTGCTGCGCGACCGCGGCATTGAGAACGTCCTGGTGTGCGGCATGGTCACCTCGCTGTGCATCGACTCGACCGGACGCGCCGCCTACGAGCGCGGCTACAACGTCACGATCCTGTCGGACTGCTCGTCGGCCCGTACCGACACCGAGCACCAGTTCTTCTGCGACAACGTGTTCCCCCTGTACGGCCGGGCCGCCAGCAGCCTCGAGGTCCTCGACGAGATGGCGGGCGTGTCGGTCTAGCCGGCACGCCACCGGGAGCGACGTACTCCGCCATGACCCTCGACGCCGGCGACCGGCTGCTCGCCACCGACCTGCACGTCGAGGCGACGAGCCGGCTCATGGAGGCGCTGGTCGAGTCGGAGAACCGCATGCGGCGACGCGTGGAGCTCCTCTCGGATGCGGTGATCGAGACGGACGCCGACGGCGTCCTGGTGTTCCTCAACCGCGCATGGCAGACGCTGACCGGACTCGACGGGAGGGAATGCCTGGGCCGCGCCCCGGGCGACTTCTTCCCGGACGAGTGCCGGGCTTCCGTGGAGTGCGTCCTCTCCGACCACACCGGCGACCATCACGAACTGTCGACCTACCTCCACCACGTGGACGGACGGACCGTCCGCGTGGCCCTGACGACGTCGATGATCCCCGCAGGCGGCGTTGTCGCCGTCCTGCGCGACATCACCAAGGAGCACGACGACCAGGCGGAGCTCAGCAAGCTCTCCCTCGTCGCCAGCTCGACGAGAAACCTGGTCATCATCACCGATGAGCGCGGCCGGATCGACTGGGTCAATCCCGCCTTCGAGGAGAGGACGGGCTACCGCCTCGCGGAGGTGCAGGGTCGCCGGCCCGGCTCGTTCCTGCAGGGGCCGGGGACCGACATGGAGGCCGTGGACAGGGTCCGCACCGCGATCCGTGACGGGGATCCGGTCAACGAGGAACTGCTCAACTACACGAAGTCGGGCGATCCCTACTGGGTCGAGCTCAACGTCACGCCGGTCACCGGCATCGACGGAAGGATCGAGCGGTTCATCTCGGTTCAGGCCGAGACCACCGAGCGCAAGCGGGTGGAGCGCATGAAGACGCAGTTCGTCTCGACCGTGAGCCACGAACTGCGCACGCCGCTCACGGCGATCAGCGGAGTCATCGGACTCCTCGCCGGCGGGGTCGCCGGACCCGTTCCCGAGGAGGCGAAGGCCCTGCTCGACATCGGGCAGAAGAACAGCGAGCGGCTCACACTGCTCATCAACGACCTGCTGGACATGGAGCGGCTGGTCGAGGGCGGCCTTCCCCTCGACTGCCGGGTCCAGCCCCTCCTGCCCATTCTCCAGCTCGCCGTGGACGACAACCGGCCGTACGCGGGCACGTACGACGTGCGCCTCACTCTCACCGATACGTGCGGCGATGTGCTCGTCTGCGTGGACCGCCTGCGCCTCGTGCAGGTGCTCACGAACCTCCTCTCCAACTCGTGCAAGTTCGCCCCCGTGCACACGTCGGTCGAGGTGTCGACGATCCGCGGCGACGGTTGCGTGCGCATCTGCGTCCACGACTCGGGCCCGGGCATCCCTGACGAGTTCCGCTCCTCGATCTTCGAGAAGTTCTCGCAGGCCGACGCGTCGGACACCCGCTCGCGGGGAGGCACCGGGCTGGGACTGGCCATCTCCAAGGAGCTCGTCGAGCGCATGGGTGGCTCCATCGGCTTCGACACGACGCTGGGAGTGGGCACCACGTTCTTCATCGACCTGCCGGTCGCACCCGCCGCGGTGGCGGGCAGCATGACTGACCCTCGACAGGCGCGACTCGTGGGCAACTGTCAGGATCACCAGCCATGACGACACTCGCGGACCGCACCATCGAGATGCTGCGCACCAACCACGATCGGATCCTCGCGCTCGTGGCGCCGCTCTCGGACGCGGACCTCGACCGCACGTCGGGCTCGGCCGACTGGGACGTCGCGCAGGTGCTCAGCCATCTGGGCAGCCAGGCGGAGATCGGCAGGGCCGGACTCGAGCGCACCCTCGCCGGCCTTCCGCCCCACGGACCGGAGTTCAACGAGGCGGTATGGGCGCGGTGGAACGCCAAGACCCAGCGCGAGAAGGCCGATGATGCGATGGTCTCCTCCACCGCCTACCTCGAGGCCTACGAGGCGCTCGACCCCGACACCCGGGCGTCCCTGTCGTTCACGTACGGATTCCTCCCGTTCCCTGCCGACCTCGCCCTCGTCACCGGACTGCGGCTGAACGAGGTGGTCATGCATGCGTGGGACCTGCGGTTCGCCTTCGACCCCGCCGCGGCCATCCCCAGCGACGAGGCAGCCGTGCTGCTGGAGCAGCTGACCGGACCGCTGTCGTTCCTGGCGGGCTTCCTCGGCCACGTCGACACCCTCGATGGCGCCAGCGCGGTGGTGCTCGTGGAGGCGACGGAGCCAGCCGTCAGGTTCGGGCTCGCACTGGGGGATCGCGTCTCCCTGAGCGATGCGCCCGAGCAGCCCGATGCCGTGGTGACGGGAACACTCGACGCCGTTCTGCGCCTGATCGAGGGCCGCATGCCGGCCGACGGAGCCGGCGCACCACTCACCGTCGTCGGTGATGTGGTGACCCTGGACCTGATGCGCAGGGTCTTCCCCGGCTTCTGACGGTGCCCTCAGGTCACCGCCGCTGGCCCGCCTCGAAGTCGTGGATGGCGCCGCCGATCTCGTCGTAGCGGGCGAGCATGTCGTCGAGGTCGCCCTTCGCCTCGAGACCCTCGAACAGCGACAGCTTCGGGCGCAGGATCGGCTCGACCTCGGCGAGCGAGCTCATCGCGGACGCATGCGCCCGGTCGAACGCACCGGAGGCCTCCCGTGCCGCCTCGAGCTTCGCGGCGCTCGAGGCCGAGGACACGGACAGGCGCTCGGCGCGGGCGGTGCGCAGCTCGACCAGGGTGAGCTGGCGATCGACCTGGCCCTGCAGGGCCTGCATGCGCTGGCGCTCAGCCGTCGTCAGGCGATTCCCGTAGCGGGTGCGGTAGTCGGTCAGGGTCGCCCGGACGTCCATGCGGAACGCGCGCACGTCGTCGGCGATCGGCGTGGCGACCTGGGCGCGCACGGACCCCGCCGCCCCGGCGGTCGTCCCGGCGGCAGCAGCGCTGGACGGCACGGCTCCGGCGCCGACGAGTGCGACGAGCAGCACGGTCGTGCCTACCCGTCGTCGCAGGCGCGTCGTCATCGGATCACGGCTCCTCCGCGTCAGCGGATGAACCGCTCCCACGCTGCTGCGACGAACTCCGGATGCTCCATCTGGGCGACGTGGCCGCTGTCGGGCAGCACGACCACATGAGCGTCACGGAAGTGCCGCGTCACGCGATGGGCGCTGCGCGGGTCGACGAGCGGGTCCTTGCGTCCGTAGATGACCAGGGTCGGGCAGGCGACGCGCTCGGCGAGCTTCCACGGCCGGTTGGGTCCGGGATCGAGGTAGGTGCGCAGGAGACCGCGCAGGCTGCGCAGGAAGGCATCGGAGGCATAGGGGAGGTGGTCCCTGCTGCGCACCTCCTCGACCGACTCCGCCAGCCGCTGCGGCGAGACCCGGGTCGGGTCGGCGTAGCAGACGTCGATGGTGCCCTGCACGCGCGAGCCGGGATCGGTCTCGAGGTACTTCGGCACGAGCCGCTCGCCCACGCCGGGGACGGCGATGACGGGCAGGTGGGCATTCGACTTCGTCGCGAACAGCGACGG
This sequence comes from uncultured Actinomycetes bacterium, assembly GCA_937902285.1. Classification (GTDB taxonomy): domain Bacteria; phylum Actinomycetota; class Actinomycetes; order S36-B12; family S36-B12; genus UBA10649. Next base: position 9,461 of record CALGTB010000137.1, read on the forward strand.
CAGCGCCGGCGAGATGAGCGTGAGGCTGCGCACCAGGTCAGGACGCCGGGCCGCGAGCTGCAGGGCGACCGCGCCGCCCATCGAGTTGCCGAACAGGTGGACCGGGCCGGCGTCGAGGTGCTCGACGAACTCCGCCAGCGACCGGGCGTGACCGGACGGGGTCATGTTGCCGTCGCGTGGAGGAGGCGACTGGCCGAAGCCGCCGAGGTCGACCGCCCAGGAGTCGACATCGCGCTGGAGCAGGCCCATCAGATCGGTCCAGTTGAGAGACGATCCGCCGAGCCCGTGAGCCATCACGGCCGGCGGGAGACCCGGCTCGCGACCAGCGGCGTGCCGGACGCTCAGCGTCCGGCCGGGGAGCATGACGTCCTCGCGGGGCCAGGCTGTCTCGACGGTCATGGGCCGAGCGTACGACGGCAGAGTCGTGCACTGCGATCCCGGCCGTCCCTTGTTACCGGCTAGTAGGATGCAGGGGTGAGCACGAGCGACAGCGGGCGCGCCCCGCGCCTGCCCCGCGAGCAGCGACGCCAGCAGGTGCTGACCGCCGCCCTGGAGGTCTTCTCGACGGTCGGCTTCCACGCCGCGTCCATGGACGACATCGCCGACCGGGCGGGCGTCTCGAAGCCGGTCCTCTACCAGCACTTCCCAGGCAAGCTCGACCTCTACCTGGCCCTCCTCGACGCCGGCATCGACGAGCTGCTCGTGGCCTCGAACGCCGCCCTCGCGGGCACCAGCGACAACCGCCTGCGCGTCAGCGCCATGACCAGCGCCTACTTCGCCTTCATCGAGGACCCCGCCGGCGCCTTCCGGCTGGTGTTCGAGAGCGACCTGGCGAACGAGCCGGCGGTGCGCCAGCGCGTCGACGCGGCCGACCAGGCCGTGGCCCGCGTCATCGCCCGCGTCATCGCCGAGGACACCGGGCTCAGTGACGACCAGGCGATGCTGCTGGCGTCCGGCCTGCAGGGCATGACGCAGGTGGCCGCACGCCGGTGGCTGCGCGACGACTCCCCCGCGATCAGCCGAGAGGAGGCCGCGGACCTCATCAGCGGCCTCGGGTGGCGCGGCATCAGCGGGTTCCCCCTCACCCACCCGCCGCAGGACCCGACCTGAGCCGCGTCGTGCCGTGTCCGCCCACAGCGTGACGTCCCGGCGTGACGCTGCGGGAATGTCCTGACACGATGGGCGTTCAGCACTGACGTAGGCACGCGACGACGACGAAGGAGCCATGCCGTGGAGGTCAAGATCGGGGTCCAGGACTCCCCTCGCGAGATCGCCCTCGAGAGCACCGACACCCAGGAGGCCGTCGTGGCCGCCGTTCAGAAGGCCGTGAAGGACGGATCGCTGCTCAGCCTCACCGACGACCGCGGACGCACAGTGCTCGTCGCAGGCTCGATGATCACGTACGTGGAGGTCGGCGCCAGCAGCTCACGGCGCGTGGGCTTCGGCTCGTAGCCGCCCACTGACGTCGGACGCTCACGCCGCCAGGCCGAGCGCCGCCATGCGACGTGCGTGGTTGTCGGTGAGCCGCGCGAGCATGCGGCCGATCTCGGCGAGGTCGGTGCCCGGCCGGTCGACGCCGCCCACTAGCAGCGTCGAGAGCGCATCGCGCTCGGCGGCAACCCGCTGGGCCTGTGACAGCGCCTCGCCCACGAGTCGGCGGCCCCACAGGGCGAGCCGTCCGCCGACGCGTGGGTCGGCATTGATGGCCGCCCGCACCCGGTCGACGATGAAGTCGGACTGGATGGGGTCGGCACACACGCTGACGACCAGGGCACGACTGTCCTCGTCGACGTAGTTGGCGATCTCGCGGTAGAAGTCGGTGCCGATGCCGTCGCCGACGTAGGCCTTCACGAGCCCCTCGAGCCAGTCGCTCGGAGCCGTCTGCGCGTGGAAGTCCTCGAGGGCCCGGCGAAAGGGCGACATGGCCTCCTGCGGGTCGACCCCCAGCTCGACCAGACGGTCGCGGAGCACGACGAAATGCCGGTACTCGGCCGTCGCCATGCCCGCCAGCGCGGCCTTGTCATCGATCGAGGGGGCCATGGCCGCATCCGCCGCCAGCCGCTCGAACGCGGTCAGCTCGCCGTACGCGAGGACCCCGAAGAGGTCGATGACCGCGGCCCGGTACTCGGGGTCGGTCTCCATCATCGAGGCGGAGGGGCTCTGTTCGGTCATGGTGAGGCAAGGGTAGTGGGGCCCAGCCGGTACAGTTGGGCCAACATCACAAGCGTGATGATCGAATAGCAGGAGTTCCCCTGAGCAACGCAACATTGGACGAAACCGACCACAGCCTCCCGGAGTCCAGCACTGTGGACCCCACATCCGCCCCCACGTTCGTCGAACTGGGCGCCGATCCGCAGATCGCCGAGGCCCTCGCGGCCGACGGCATCACCCATGCCTTCCCCATCCAGCAGCAGTGCATCCCCCTCGCGCTGGAGGGCCGCGACCTCATCGGCCAGGCCAAAACCGGCACCGGCAAGACCCTCGGCTTCGGCATCCCGCTGCTCCAGCGCATCGCCATCAGGGGGTCCGACGAGTACAACGCACTGCCCCCCGAGGCGCAGGGCAAGCCCCAGGCCCTCGTGATCTGCCCGACGCGCGAGCTCGGCCTGCAGGTCGCCACCGACATCGAGCGCGCCGGTCGCGTCAAGGGCGTCCGCGTCCTGGCGATCTACGGCGGCCGCGCCTACGAGCCCCAGATCGACGCCCTCGTCAAGGGCATCGAGGTCGTCGTCGGCACCCCGGGCCGGGTCATCGACCTCGCCAATCGCCGCGACCTCGACCTGTCGCACGTTCGCGTCCTCGTTCTCGACGAGGCCGACGAGATGCTCGACATGGGGTTCCTCCCCGACGTCGAGCGCATCGTCGCGATGATCCCGGCCCAGCGCCAGACGATGCTCTTCTCGGCCACCATGCCGGGCACCATCGTCAACCTCGCGCGCCGCTACATGACCCAGCCCACGCACCTGCGCGCGGCCGACGCCGGCGACGAGAACGCCACCGTCGATGCCATCGAGCAGCACGTGTGGCGCGTGCACCCCATGGACAAGATCGAGCTGCTGGCCCGCATCCTGCAGGCCAAGGACCGCGAGCTCGTCATGGTGTTCACCCGCACGAAGCGCCGCGCCCAGAAGGCATGCGACGAGCTCACCGAGCGGGGGTTCGCGGTCGGCACCGTCCACGGCGACCTCGGCCAGGGAGCCCGTGAGCAGGCCCTGCGCGCCTTCCGCACCGGCAAGGTCGATGTCCTCGTGGCCACCGACGTCGCCGCGCGCGGCATCGACGTCGACAACGTCACGCACGTCGTCAACTACGAGTGCCCCGACGACGAGAAGACCTACCTGCACCGCATCGGCCGTACTGGCCGGGCCGGGGCGTCTGGTGTGGCCGTCACGTTCGTCGACTGGGAGGACGTCGCCCGCTGGCAGATGATCGACCGGGCCCTCAAGCTCCCCTTCAAGGACCCCATCGAGACGTACTCCACCAGCGATCACGTCTACACCGGCCTCAACATCCCGGCCGGCACGGGCGGCTCGCTGCCCAAGGCGCAGCGCACCCGCGAGGGGCTCGGCGCGGAGCAGATCGAGGACCTCGGCGAGACCGGCAAGAAGCCCCGCTCCGACAGCCGCGGCCAGGACTCCCGGCGCTCCGACGGGCGTCGGTCCGACGGCAAGCAGCATCACGGCAAGTCCGACCACGGCAAGTCCGACCACGGCAAGTCCGACCACGGCAAGT
>CALGTB010000138.1 GCA_937902285.1 uncultured Actinomycetes bacterium
AACTGCAGGTCAGGCGTGCGGCTCGGACTCGATCGCGGGGGAGCGGCGCGTGGCCAGCCAGGAGCCCAGGAGCACCAGGGGGAAGCCGATCGCAATGCCCAGGGTGAAGGGCTCGTCGAGGATGACGATGCCCAGCACGACGGCCACGGCTGGGTTGACGTAGGTGATGAGGGTGGTCCGCGAGGGCCCCACCTCGGCGATGAGGGCGAAGAAGATGATGAAGGCCGCGGCGGTGCACAGTGCGCCGAGCAGGATGACCGCCAGCCAGGCGGACGCCGGTACCGGCTCGGTGGGCCTGGTCACCCAGGCGAAGGGCGCGTAGATCACCGCGTTGATGGTGAGGGACACGGCGATGACCGCCAGGCTGGGCACCCCCTGCAGCCTTCGGTCGACGATGAGGGGCCCGATCGAGTAGCCGAGCACGGTGACGACGAGGGCGGCGATCGCCAGCAGGTCGCCGCCGGTGACGTCGAGGCCGACGAGCGCACCCACACCTACGAAGCCGATCCCCATGCCGACCAGCCGCGTGCCGGTGAGCCGGTCGTCCATGCCGAGCCGGCGTGCGATGAGGGCCGTGGTGAGCGGCACCGTGGCGATGAACAGGCCCGCGAGCGAGCTGGAGATGCGCTCCTCGGCCCACGTCAGCGCCCACCACGTGAAGGTCATCTCGACGAGCGCGAACGCGATCACCCAGCGCATGTGGCCGCGCAGCTGGCCCAGCTGCCTCGTGCCGATGGCGATCGGCATGAGGATGATCGCGGCGATGGCGAGTCGGCTGAAGACCACCATGGGGGTGGAGAGGGACGTCACCCCCACCTTGATGAGCAGGTACGGCAGGCCCCAGATGAGTCCGAGCGAGGCGAAGAGGATCCAGCCGCGTCGGGACACGATCGGCAAGGCTAGTCCGGTGGCTCGGTAGGCTGGCCCCTCGCCCCATACGCACAGCAGATCCAGGGAAGATGGCACCGCACATGTCTGAGAGTCCGGACGACGGCCGCGAGGCCTACGACGTCGCGTCGATCCAGGAGCGCTGGCTCCCGGTCTGGGACGAGCTCGCGCCCTTCCGCTCGGGTCGTCCGGATGACACGCGGCCGAAGAAGTACGTGCTCGACATGTTCCCCTACCCGTCGGGCGACCTCCACATGGGCCACGCCGAGGCGTACGCACTGGGCGACGTCATCGCCCGCTACTGGGTGCAGCGGGGCTACAACGTGATGCACCCCATCGGCTGGGACGCCTTCGGGCTGCCCGCCGAGAACGCCGCCATCAAGCGGGGCGAGGATCCCATCCACTGGACCTACGAGAACATCGCGCAGCAGAAGTCGTCGATGCGGCGCTTCGCCTGCTCGTTCGACTGGGATCGGGTCCTGAACACGTGCGACCCGGAGTTCTACCACTGGAACCAGTGGTTCTTCCTGCAGATGTTCGAGCGCGGACTGGCCTACCGCAAGGACAGCGCCGTCAACTGGTGCCCGAACGACCAGACCGTGCTCGCCAACGAGCAGGTGGTGGGCGGGCTGTGCGAGCGGTGTGACACTCCCGTCACGAAGAAGAAGCTCACCCAGTGGTACCTGCGCATCACGGAGTACGCCGACCGGCTGCTGGAGGACATGGCGCAGCTCGAGGGGGCGTGGCCGGAGAAGGTCCTGCTGATGCAGAAGAACTGGATCGGCCGCTCGTCCGGAGCCGAGGTGCAGTTCGCCATCGAGGGCCGCGACGAGCCCGTGACCGTCTACACCACCCGCCCGGACACGCTGTACGGCGCAACCTTCTTCGTGGTGGCGGCCGACTCCGAGCTGGCCGCCGAGCTCGCCGACGGAACCCCCGCCCAGGAGGCGTTCGCGACCTACCTCGAGACGGTCAAGCGCACGTCCGACATCGAGCGCCTCGACTCCTCGCGCGCGAAGAGCGGGGTCTTCCTCGAGCGCTACGCGATCAACCCGGTCAACGGTGAGCGGATCCCGATCTGGGCGTCCGACTACGTGCTGGCCGACTACGGCACCGGCGCGATCATGGCCGTGCCCGCGCACGACCAGCGCGACCTCGACTTCGCGCGCGCCTTCGGGCTGCCCGTCCGGGTCGTCGTCGACGCGGGCGAGGATCCCGCGGTGACCGGCGTGGCGACGGCCGACGACGGTCCCCACGTCAACTCAGGGCCGCTCGACGGTCTCGGCAAGGCCGAAGCCATCGCGGCGATCAACGCGGTGCTCGACGAGCGGGGCACCGGACGGCCGGCAGTGAACTACCGCCTGCGCGACTGGCTGATCTCGCGGCAGCGCTACTGGGGCACCCCGATCCCGATCATCCACTGCGCACAGTGCGGCGAGGTCCCGGTGCCGCTCGACGAGCTGCCCGTCCGGCTCCCGCCGGCCGAGGGACTCGACCTGAAGCCCAAGGGCACCTCGCCCCTGGGGGCGGCCACCGACTGGGTCAACACCACGTGCCCGCGGTGCGGCGGACCGGGGACGCGCGACACCGACACGATGGACACGTTCGTCGACTCGTCCTGGTACTACCTGCGCTACACGAGCCCCCACGACGACACGCAGGCATTCGACCCCGCCGTGGTGCGTGAGTGGCTTCCGGTCGACCAGTACGTCGGCGGCGTGACCCACGCGATCCTGCACCTGCTGTACTCGCGCTTCTTCACCAAGGTGCTCTTCGACATGGGGCTGGTCGACTTCACGGAGCCCTTCACCCGGCTCCTGAACCAGGGCATGGTCGTCATGGACGGCTCCGCGATGAGCAAGTCGCGCGGCAACCTCGTCCGGCTGTCGGATGAGCTGGCGGTGCATGGGGTCGACGCGATCCGCCTGTCGATGGTGTTCGCCGGGCCGCCCGAGGACGACGTCGACTGGGCTGACGTGTCGCCGGCAGGATCCAAGCGCTTCCTGGCACGTGCATGGCGCCTGTCCGGCGACGTGACGAGCGCCCCGGGCGTCGACGTGACGGCGGGGGACATCGATCTCCGCCGCGCCACGCACCGTGCCGTCTCGGAGGCGAGCACGGCCATCGAGACGCTTCGCTTCAACGTCGCGGTCGCGCGGGCGATGGAGCTGGTCAACGTCACCCGCAAGGCCATCGACTCAGGCTGCGGACCGGCCGACCCCGCCGTGCGCGAGGCGGCGGAGGCGGTGGCCGTCATGCTCTCCCTCGTCGCTCCCTACACGGCTGAGGACATGTGGTCGCGGCTCGGGCACGCGCCCTCCGTGGCGCTGGCCGGCTGGCCGGACGTCGATCCCGCCCTGCTCGTCGAGGACCTGGTGACGTGCGTGGTGCAGGTCGCGGGCAAGGTGCGCGAGCGCCTGGAGGTACCGCCCGGGATCACGGAGGACGAGCTCCGCGAGCTGGCCCTGGCGTCGCCGGGGCTGGTCAAGGCCCTCGACGGCCGGGCCGTCCGCACCGTGATCGTGCGGCCGCCCAAGCTCGTGAACGTCGTCCCCGCCTGATGATCGAGCTCGCACCCGCGGACGCGCGGCGTGCGGCGCTGCGCTTCGCGGGGCTGCTGTCGGCCAAGCCGACGCCGTCTGCTGCGCGACGGGCAGCGCCTGCTCGGCAGTCGGCGATCGTCCGGTCGATGCTCGCGGGGCTCGGGGCGGTCCAGCTCGACACCATCTCCGTGCTGGCGCGCTCGCACGAGCTGATCGCCTACGCGCGCTATGGGGCGATCGACCGCTCGGCGATCGAGGCCGCGTACTGGAGCGACGGCCACGCATTCGAGTACTGGTCGCATGCAGCCTGCATCCTCCCGATGGAGTCCTGGCCGTCGTTCGCCTTCCGACGACGCCACTACCGGAGCCGGGGGCAGCGGTGGCACGGGGCGCCGTCGAGCGATCTCGACGCCCTGCTGGCCGTCATCCGCGACCGGGGACCCATCACTACGAGCGACGTGGGCGGGGCGAAGCGCGGCGGCGAGTGGTGGGACTGGTCGGATTCGAAGATCGCGCTCGAGTGGCTGCTCGACATCGGCGAGGTCGTCGTGACCCAGCGGGTCGGCTGGCGTCGCACGTACGACCTGGCCGAGCGCGTTGTCCCCGACGGGCTCCGTCACGACGACCTCACCGACGAGGAGTGCATCGCTGCGCTCGTCGCGGCAGGCGCGTCGGTCATGGGCGTGGGGACGGCGGGCGACATCGCCGACGTGCACCGACTTCCGACGGCCGCGGTGGCCAGGCATGCCGAGGAGGCCGGCCTGGTGCCGGTGACCGTCCGCGGGTGGCCGCGCGCCTGGGCCACCGCCGAGGCACTGGAGTGGCTGGGCCGCGGAGACCGGGACCGGCATCGCACCACGCTGCTGTCCCCGTTCGACCCGCTGGTCTGGTACCGCGAGCGACTCGAGCGCGTGTTCGGCATGCGGCACCGCATCGAGGCCTACACGCCCGCCCACAAGCGGGTTCACGGCTACTTCGCCATGCCCGTGCTCCATCAGGGCCGCCTGGTGGCCCGGGTGGACCCGAAGCGCGAGTCGACGGCGCTGGTGGCGCGGCGCGTCACCTTCGAGGAGGGTCCGTCGCAGCGAGCCGGGCAGCCCAGTGATGCTGCCGTGGTCGGCACTGCGCGGGCCCTGCGCGAGGCAGCCTCCTGGGTCGGCTCGGACTCCGTCATCGTCGGCGACGTGGTGCCGGCGTCGGCGTCCATCAGACTCCGGCGGGCTCTCGACGCCGACGGCTAGAGTCGGCGCATGCCGTCGAAGCGCGTCGCCGTCATCACGGACTCGACGTGCTACCTGCCCTCCGGCTGGGCAGCGGAGCGCGGCATCGGCATCGTTCCCGTTCAGGTCATCGTCGGCGGGCAGTCGTTCGACGAGACCGAGGACGTCCAGGCCCAGCGGGTCGCCGATGCGCTGAGCGACTGGCATCCCGTGACCACCTCGCGCCCGTCGCCGATGCGCTTCCTGCAGGCCTACCAGTGGGCGATCGACGGTGGTGCCGAGGAGATCGTCGTGGCGACCCTGTCGGCCGCGATGTCCGCAACGTTCGAGTCGGCCGTCATGGCCGCGAAGGAGTGCGACACCCCCGTTCGCGTGGTCGACAGCGGGACCATCGCCATGGGACTCGGCTTCGCGGTGATCTCCGGCGCCGAGGCGGCAGACCGCGGTGCTGACGCCGACGCCGTCGCACGCGTCATCGAGGATCGTGCGCGGGCATCGTCGGTGTTCTTCTACGTCGACACCCTCGAGTACCTGCGGCGTGGTGGGCGGATCAGCACCGCCAGGGCGGCCGTCGGACAGGCTCTCAAGGTCAAGCCGCTCCTGCAGGTCGTTGACGGCCACGTGAGCCCGCTCGAGCAGGTGCGGACGGCGGGGCGTGCCCTCGGCCGGCTGGAGGAGCTGGCGGTCGCGGCTGCGGGGAGCGACGAGGTCGACATCGCGGTGCAGCACCTGGCCTCGCCCGATCGCGCGTCCGCCCTCGCAGCGCGGCTCCGCGACCGGCTGCCCCGCGCGCAGGTGGTCGAGTGCCCGGTCGGCGGCGTCGTCGGGGCCCACGTCGGTCCCGGCATGGTCGCCGTGGTGGTCGCACCGCGCGCTGGTGGCGCCGGGCCATGACCGACCTGCCTGCTCCGGTGTGGTGGCTCATCGCCGCCGTCGTGGGCTACGCCCTCGGTGCCGTCAATCCGGCCGCGATCATCGCGCGGGTCTTCCATGTCGACCTGCGGTCGGCCGGCTCGGGGAACCCGGGAGCCACCAATGTCGGCCGCGTGCTCGGCCCGCGCTGGGGAGTCCTCGTCGGTGCCCTCGACATCCTGAAGGGCTTCGTCCCGGCGTATGTGTTCGGCGTGCTGGGCGGGCAGACGTCCGGCGAGGTGGCCGGGCTGGCCGCGGTCCTCGGCCACATCACGTCCCCCTACCTCAAGGGCAGGGGAGGCAAGGGCGTGGCCACGACGCTGGGGGCGATCCTCGGCGTCCAGCCGCTGCTGGCGATCCCCGTCCTGCTGGCGTTCGGGCTCGGGGTCCTCATCTGGCACCGGGTGGGGCTGGGCGCCGTTCTCGCGGCCGTGGTGCTGGCCATCAGCGGTTTCGTGGGCTGGCGAACGGGCTGGACGGACGAGGCCGACATGTGGTTCGCCATCGCGCTCGCCGTCATCGTGCTCGTCCGGCACCAGCGCAATCTGCGCGATGCCTGGTCACGGGTTCGACCCTCGTCCTGACCTGCCCGGCGCATCACCGGTCGAGCGGCTGCTGCGCCGCCTGTCACTCCGTCCGGGCGTCCTCGTCGTCGGCGGCGTCGTCGATGTGCGCGTTCGACATCATCATCAGTTCGAGCAGTGCCTTCACGTCCAGCGTGCCCAGGCGCTTGGACTCGAGCTCGAGAGTGGCGCCGTTCGCCGTGTCGACAAGGGTGATGTTGAGCGTGACGAGGGTCTGCTGCAGCTCGACGTGAAGGGTGCTGCGGTCGAACTTCACCATGGGCTGGAGCCTGTCCCAGCCGCCGAACGCACTCTGCTTGTCACGGCCGAGGACGTAGACCATGGTCGGCGAGATCGCCAGGACGAACGACTGCGGAAGCTCCTTCAGGTTGGAGAAGATCTTCCCGCCCACGACTCCGCCCATGACGGCGGCGACCCCCTGGAAGTCACTGCCGAAGCCGATGGCGCCGCCCGCGGCCATGCCCACGGCCTGCGACTTGGTGAACCCGCGCGGGTAGGTGAGGGCGACGTCGAGGATCTCGTCGTCGGGGATGAGCGCCTGAACGGCTGCGCGGGCGTTGTCTTCGCGGGACATGTCTCCTCCAGGGTCGGTCTGTCGAGCCGCAAGGCTAGAGCGGGACGCAGTGGTGCGCGAACCGGGATGAACCCCCCGACTCTCCACAGCGCAGGAACGGTGTCTGCCGTCCACAGGTCCCGATCGTCGCTCAGCGCGGGGACGTCGGGCTCCTAGCGTGCCGGTATGGGGTGGGGTGCCGGGCGATCGAGCCGCGCAAGGACTCTCGAGGCCGTTGCCCGCGAGCGGCGCGAGCGGATCGTGCGCCAGTGGCTCCCGATCGATGCGGCCACGGCTGAACCGTCGGCACCATCTGCACCGACGGCGTCCGCGACCGCGTCGACGCGGATCGCCGTGCGTCCGTGGACCCGTGGCGCCACCAGGGCGGTGCTGCTCGTCGTCGCAGCAAGTCTGGCCCTGACCGGATGGTGGTGGTGGGCTGGTCGGCCCCGCGAGGCCATCACGGCTCCCACCGTCCTCGCCACGGGACCGGCCATCCGCACCCCCGCGGTCGGGCCCGACCCGGCCGCCGAACCCGGCGCGGGCGACGAGCCGCCGACCGGCGTGAGCGCACCCGTCCTCGATGGATCCGCGGGCGAGGTGGTCGTGCACGTCACGGGCCAGGTGGCCCGCCCAGGACTCGTCACGCTGGCGGCCGGGTCCCG
>CALGTB010000139.1 GCA_937902285.1 uncultured Actinomycetes bacterium
CACGGCGCCACGCCCACAAGCAGCAGCCCCTTACACCACTTCCCGGGACTCAACTACAAGCCCTCCGCATGCACTCTAAGGTCCGATCTGTGCGTGCCGGTGGTGACAGTCTCGGGTCTGCATACATTTGTGTGAATCCGCTGCCGTCCAAGCGACACGTGACCTCGTGCCCTTCCAGCCCGATCAAGGGGAGCCCGTGAGCAAGCAGGTCGTCAGTCTCAACCGCGTCGTCATCAGGTTCGCCGGGGACTCCGGCGACGGGATGCAGATGACGGGTGACAGGTTCACCTCCGAGACTGCGGGGCTGGGCAACGACCTGTCCACGCTGCCCGACTTCCCGGCCGAGATCCGCGCACCAGCAGGCACGATCGGTGGCGTGTCCGCGTTCCAGCTGGCGTTCGCGGACCATGACATCACGACGCCGGGCGACGCTCCGAACGTGCTGGTGGCGATGAACCCGGCGGCGTTGAAGGCGAACATCGCCGACCTGCCGCGTGGCGCGGACCTGATCCTGAACACCGACGAGTTCACGAAGCGGAACCTGGAGAAGGTCGGCTACACGAGCAATCCGATCGAGGACGGCTCGCTGGAGCCCTACAAGGTGCACGCGATCGCCCTGACGTCGCAGACGGTGGAGGCGCTCAAGGACTTCTCGCTGAGCAAGAAGGAGGCCGAGCGCTCGAAGAACATGTACGCCCTCGGCCTGCTCTGTTGGCTCTACTCGCGCCCGTCCGAGGGCACGATCAGGTTCCTCGAGGGCAAGTTCGGCAAGAAGCCCGAGATCCTCGCGGCGAACCTGGCCGCCTACGAGGCCGGGTGGTCGTTCGGCGAGACCACCGAGGCGTTCAGCGTGCAGTACGAGATCGCGCCGGCTGCCATGCCGTCGGGCGAGTACCGCAACATCTCGGGGAATCCCGCGCTGGCGTTCGGACTGATCGCCGCGTCGCAGAAGTCCGGGCTGCCGCTGTTCCTGGGCTCGTACCCCATCACCCCGGCGTCGGACATCCTCCACGAGCTCGCCAAGAACCACCGGTTCGGCGTGACCACGTTCCAGGCGGAGGACGAGATCGCCGGCATCGGCGCGGCGATCGGCGCGGCATACGGCGGCGCACTCGCGGTGACCACGACGTCCGGACCGGGCGTGGCGCTGAAGTCCGAGGCGATCGGCCTGGCCGTGTCGCTGGAGCTGCCACTGATCATCGTCGACGTGCAGCGCGGTGGGCCGTCCACGGGCCTGCCCACCAAGACCGAGCAGTCCGACCTGCTGCAGGCCATGTTCGGGCGAAACGGGGAGTCGCCCGTCCCGATCATCGCCCCCCAGTCCCCCTCGGACTGCTTCAACGCCGCGATGGAGGCCGCCCGCATCGCGGTCGAGTACCGCACGCCGGTGTTCCTGCTGTCCGACGGATACATCGCCAACGGCTCCGAGCCGTGGCTGGTGCCCGACGCCAGCACCCTGCCGACCATCGACCCCGGCTTCGCCACCGGCCCCAACCACACCAAGGCCGACGGCACCGAGGAGTTCTGGCCCTATCTGCGCGACCCCGAGACCCTGGCCCGGCCATGGGCGATCCCCGGCACCAAGGGCCTCGAGCATCGCATCGGCGGCCTGGAGAAGGCCGACGGGTCCGGCGGCATCTCCTACGACGCCGAGAACCACGACACGATGGTCCGGCTGCGGCAGGCCAAGGTCGACGCGATCGCCAAGACGATCCCCGACCTCGTCGTCGACGACCCGAGCGGGGACGCCCGCGTCCTCATCCTCGGCTGGGGTTCCACCTACGGTCCCATCGGCGCAGCCTGCGAGATCACCCGCCGCAGCGGCGTGTCCGTCGCCCAGGCCCACCTGCGGCACGTCAACCCCTTCCCGACCAACCTCGGCGAGGTGCTCCGGGCGTACGACAAGGTCCTCGTGCCCGAGATGAACCTCGGGCAGCTGGCCATGCTCCTGCGCGCGAAGTACCTCGTGGACATCGAGGGCATCAACCAGGTCCGCGGAATGCCCTTCAAGTCGACCGAGCTG
>CALGTB010000140.1 GCA_937902285.1 uncultured Actinomycetes bacterium
CTCGGCGAGTGCTTGTTCGACGCGGTCGGGGAGCCACTCCCAGATGTTGAACCCTGCCGGCGACGCGGTGGGGATGATGATGTCCCGGATCTTGGAGTTCTTCGGCAGGTCCAGCTTGGGACCCTTGCCGGTGCCGGCCTGATGACGGATGAGGATCTCACCGCGGTCGAGGGCGACGAAGTTTCCACGGCCGGCGTCGGCGACGTCTCGACTGGCGGTCAGCACGCGGATCTCACCGCTGCGCGCACCGAGGAGTGCGCATGCGTGGATGAGGGCAAGTCCGTGGGTCCATCGGCGCTGGCATGCGTCTGCCCAGTCGGCGACCTGCTGATGGGTAAGGACGTTGCCGCCGGTGGCGATATCGACTTGAGCTTTGGCCTGGTCGCGGCGTGAGGCCTGCTGGATGTAGCCCTCGGGTGGGACCCAGCGGATGCCGGCAACGGCGTCGGCCTGGTCGCGGGTGAAGTACCCGGCGTGCCGGCCGAACCGCAGCATGGTGCCGGTGATGTTGAGCAGGGTCCTACCCCGGTTGACCGTTCCGGCGCTGGCGATGAACTCGCGCAGGATGGCGGCGTTGAGCTCACGGCACATGAGGTTCCGCTTGGCCGCGAGGTCGCGCAGCGGCCTGAAGTCGTTGCCGCGGTCGCGTTGGGTGCGCTCGCGCCACTTGCCGTCGGGTCCTCGGCGGGCGATGTAGGAGTCGACGAACTCCACCAGTGGTGCGGCCTCGTTCTCCGGCGCGCCTATGTGACCTGCACGCATGGAGGCGAGCCACGCGTTGGCGTCGAGGTAGGCGGCGTAGGCCAGGCCCGGTGTCGAGCCGGTCTTGGCGTCGAACGTCAGGCCGGCGAAGTGGGTCTTGATGCGCCAGTACTTGCGGCCCTCGGCGGGTGGGATGAGGCTGACTTCGTTGATCCGTACGACGCTGCCCTTGCGGGCACCGGCGGTCAGGGCCTTGAGCAGTCGGGGGGGCGGCTCGACAGGTTGCCTATGCGGACGCACGGCCCGCCTCGCGTGGTGCGCGCACCGTGATGGTGGCGTTACGGGCATCCATCCGGTCGGCGGGTCGGGTCGGCAGCGCGGGCAGTGGTGTGGAGCGCACGTGCCGTGGATCGTTGATGTAGTCCAGGACTCCGGTGGCGGGCCACTTGCGGTTGCGTCGATGCCCGAACAGCGGCGGTGGGAATCCCGGCTGGCTGACGTACACGTAGGCCTGAGAGGTGCTCACTCGAAAGAGAGCCGCGATGTCCGGGATGGTGAGGACGGGCTGCTGGGTCGGGTCCATGTCGCCTCCTTCCGGACTGGTCGGGTGAGGTCGAGGAGCCGCCGGGTCGGCGGTGCGCCGGGGTGCAGGAGTCTGCGGATGTCGGTGTCAGTCATGGGAATTCGCTGCGCGGGTGCGTCGTGGTCGAGCGTGAGGATGCCCTGGTAGCTGGTCGGGTCGTCGCGAAAGCACACCAGGGCCTGGTCCGCGGCGGGGTCGGTCGCCAGGCACAGTCCGGCAGCTCGGACCGCGCGGTCCTCGCGTGCCTGCGCGCTGCCCTCGACGGGATCCCGGACGATCAACCCGTGACCGGATGACGTGGGCAGTGAGGGGTCCGCGTCGACGACCGTGAACCACCATGCCTCGAACGCGACACCGGCAGCGTCCACGCCGTTGCTGACGGCCACGTCGACGGCGAACACGCCGGCGTCATTCTCGATGCGGTAGTGCATCCGTCCGCTCCTTGAGTCGATCCGGTAAGTCACAGTTACCAAGGTCGAGTAACTGTGTATCACTGTTGTTGAAGTCTGGTAACTGTGTGTGGAAGCCTGACGGCTGTGATCACGCTTGTGGATAACCGCGCCTTCGGCCGACTCGTCCATGCCCTCCGCACGCGTCGGTACCTAACGCAGGCGGAGTTGGCCACGGAAATGGGCGTCAGCCAGAACACGGTCAACCGGCTTGAGGCGGGCGACAAGGGCGGCCTGCGCCAGGCCACCTTTGCCGCACTGGCGCAGTCGCTCGCCGTAGACGAGGCAGCGCTGGCGGCGTTCGCCCAGGGACAGACCGACTGGTCTGTCGATGAGGCAACCATCCGGCTGGCCGGGCCCACCGCGGACGGCCCCGGCGCCGACAGCGTGGTGGAGCGGCTCCTGGCCGACCGTGCGTCGGTGGAATACAGCGTCGACGTCGCGACGCACTCCGTCGTAGCCGCGGACCTGCTGTGGTCGCAGTTTGTGTCGGGCCTGGAGCGCATTGGGACCGTGACCCGGTCGACGCGCGAACGGTCCACCTGACCTAGCAGCCGAGGTTGGTGGCGGCCATCGGTGTTGCCGCGTGAGACCGCGTCCGCACGGGCCGACCCGCGGCTGAGTGCGTGCCCCATGCCTCGCCCCCATCCCGTGTGGGGACCTGACTGGTCCCTCTAACCGGTCAACGGTGTCGGGGGCTCGGTGCCTCGCATTCGGGCATCGCGCACGCCCAATCGGCACCCGAATGCGAGGCACCGAGGGGGTCACACCGTTGACCGGGTATCGGCGCTTCCGCGTCGCCGCCGGTGGCCTCGCGTTGCCGGGACATCACTTCCGTGGAAGGACCTTCCTGATGTCGGACTCCGTGATCACCACTGCTGGACGCCTGACCCTGTCCAGCCCCGACGCGTTCCTCGCGTCGATCCCGCACATGATCGGCTTCCCGCCGAAGGACTCGATCGTCATCGTCGGCCTGGCCCCCGACCGCGCAGGTGCCGCTTCGACGGTCCGCGTGACCCAGCGCTTCGACCGACCGGAGGCCGAGCTGAGTGGCGATGCGGCGCGGCAGTTCGCCGAGCAGGCCACTGAGCCGATGATCCGGTCCGGCTCGACCGAGGTGATCATCGCCGTGTTCGCCGACAAGTACCCCGACCCCGACCGCGAACTGCCTGCCACGGCGATGGTCGATGCGCTCATCACTGCCCTGGATGACGGCGATGTCGGCATCCGCGACGCCCTCTACACCGATGGCACGTCGCGCTGGTCCTACGGCTGCGACAACCCGTCCTGCTGCCCTCCCACCGGACGGGTCATCTCGGAGAAGGTGCGGACCCTGGTTGCGGCGGAGTTCGCGCTGGCCGGATCGGCGATGGTCGAGTCCCGCGAGGCGCTCGCCGACGAGGTCGCACCCGCTGACCCGGCCGCGCGCGCGCAGGTCGCCGAGCAGGTCCTCGCAGTCGAGCAGGCCCGTGACGACGCGCTCGCTGCTGCCGGCACCGGGCCTACCGCCACCGGTGGCCCGTCTCGTGCCCGGGAGGACTGGCGCGAGCAGTCCATCACGCAGATCGCCGGCCTCACGTCGGGGGCACCGGCCGGCGCCCGGGAAATCGCCCGCGTCGCGGCGGGGCTGGGCGACGTCCGCGTCCGCGACACGGTGCTGTGGGATCTCATGCAGCCGTCGGCAGACACCTCGGCGGCGATCGCCGGCCTGACGGATGTGGTCCGGCACGCCCCCGACGGCCATGTGGCGCCTGCCGCGACCGTCCTGGCGATCTGCCACTGGAGCACCGGCGACGGCGCCCGAGCGAACGCCGCGCTCCAGCGCGCCCACGACGATGACCCCGACTACTCGCTGGCGGCCCTGGTGCGCACCAGCCTCAGCGCAGGGCTGCCACCCCAGACGTG
>CALGTB010000141.1 GCA_937902285.1 uncultured Actinomycetes bacterium
GCGAAGTCGAACGAGCCGCTCACCGACGTCTTCCTCGAGGCCATCGCCCGCGAGTACCTGGCGCGCGGCCGGGGCTACGCCGCGGCCATGGCGCAGGAGCGGCACGTGTCGCCCCGCACGGTCGTCAGCTGGGTCGAGAAGGCGCGCCGGCGCGGCATCCTCACGAGGGTTCCCCAGGGTGGCGTGGGGGGCACCATCGTGCCGAGGACGCGGCGGCGCCCCGACTGAGCCTCCGCCGACGGGCCAGCATCTAGGCTCGCGGCATGAGCTGGCAGCGCATCGACGACGCGACGTCGCACCTCGCGGCGCCGATGGCCGCTGTCGATCTCGCGGCCCTCGATGCCAACGCACGCGACCTTGTGCGTCGTGCCGACGGAGTGCCCATCCGCATCGCCACGAAGTCCGTGCGCGTGCGTGCGGTTCTCGATCGCATACTCGCCCAGCCGGGCTTCGCGGGGCTGATGGCGTACTCGCTCCCCGAGGCCATCTGGCTCGCCCGCCGAGGGGCGACCGACGTGCTCCTGGCCTACCCGACCGTCGACCTGGCGGCGCTCGCCGAGCTGCGCGCGGACGACACCCTGCTCGCCGC
Organism: uncultured Actinomycetes bacterium; assembly: GCA_937902285.1. GTDB lineage: Bacteria > Actinomycetota > Actinomycetes > S36-B12 > S36-B12 > UBA10649. The sequence goes on from CALGTB010000141.1 coordinate 590, forward strand.
CATCGTCGTCATGGTCGACGACCCCGACCAGCTGCGGCTCATCGCGGGAGTCGGGGGGACGGCCCCCGTCCGCGTCTGCCTCGATGTCGATGCCTCACTGCGCATCGGTCGCACGCACCTCGGTGTGCGCCGGTCTCCCGTGCACAGCGTGAGCCAGGCCGTCAGCGCCGCCTCCGCCATCGCCGCGGAGCCGTCCACCACCCTGGTCGGGCTCATGTTCTACGACGCCCAGATCGCCGGGATGCCCGACACGGGCACCGACGTCCGCACGATGAAGGCGGCCTCTGCCCGCGAGCTGCGGCACCGTCGGCCCCGCATCGTCGAAGCGGTCTCCCGGGTCGCGGAACTGGAGATCGTCAACGCCGGCGGAACGGGCAGCCTCGACGTCATGGCGGGGGATCCGAGCATCACCGAGCTCGCCGCGGGCTCGGGCCTGTTCGCGCCGACACTGTTCGACGGCTACCGCGACTTCACGCCGCAGCCCGCGTTCGCGTACGCGCTGCCGGTCACGCGACGGCCGGCGCCGGACATCCGCACGCTGTTCAGCGGGGGCTACATGGCCTCGGGGGAGGTGTCCTCGACCCGGCAGCCGACCCCGTTCTGGCCGGAGGGCCTGCGCGTCCTGCCGCGCGAGGGCGTGGGCGAGGTCCAGACGCCGGTCACGGGGCCGGCGGCGGCGGGCCTGCGGGTCGGCGACCGCGTGTGGTGGCGTCACGCCAAGGCCGGCGAGGTGTGCGAGCGGTTCTTCGAGGTCCATCTGGTCGACGAGGACGGGTCGGTCGTCACGGTGCCGACGTACCGCGGGGAGGGACAGTGCTTCGGGTAGACCAGCTGACCACGTGGACGAACTGGGCCGGCACCGCCAGCACCACGCCGGTCGCCGTCGCCCACCCGGCGACCAGCGAGGAGGTCGCCGAGCTCGTGGTGGCGGCCGCTCGCCGTGGACTCCGCGTGAAGGCGGTGGGCAGCGGGCACTCCTTCACGGCGATCGCCATCACCGACGGCGTGCTGCTGCAGCTCGACCGGCTCACGGGCTTCGTCGCCGTGGACGCCGCGACCCATCGCGTGACGGTGCGGGCCGGCACGCCTCTTCACGTCCTCAACGCCGGCCTCGCGGCCCGCGGGCTGGCCATGGTCAACCTCGGCGACATCGACCGCCAGACCATCAGCGGAGCGCTGGCCACCGGGACCCATGGCACCGGGGCGCGCTTCCAGGGGCTGGCGGCGGCGGTCGTCGGGACGCGGATCGTCCTCGCCGACGGGACCATCGTCGACTGCGATGCGCAGCGCGATCCCGATCTGTTCGAGGCCTCCCGGATCGGCCTGGGGGCGGTCGGGATCATCACCGAGCTCACGCTCCAGTGCGTGCCGGCCTACCTGCTCAACGCCCGAGAGGATCCGGGCACGCTCTCGGGCACCCTCGCCGGCCTCGACGAGCTCGTCGACGGCATCGACCACTTCGAGTTCTACTGGTTCCCGCACACGGACAACGTGCTGCTCAAGCGCAACACCCGGCTTCCGGCGGAGGATGCGCGGGTGCCGCTGCCCCGATGGCGTGCGTGGCTCGACGACGACCTGCTGTCGAACCGCGTCTTCGAGGCGGTCAACCGCGTGAGTGCTGCGCGGCCGGCGTGGGTGCCGCGGATCAACTCGATGAGCAGCCGAGTGCTGTCATCGCGTGAGTTCACGCTGCCCTCCCACGAGGTGTTCGCCTCGCAGCGTGACGTCCGCTTCCGCGAGATGGAGTACGCCGTACCGCGCGAGAGCGTGGCGGGCGTCCTCACGGAGCTGAAGGCCATGACCGACCACGGCGACCTGCGCATCCCGTTCCCGGTGGAGGTGCGCTTCGCCGCCGCCGACGACCTGTGGATGTCGACGGCGACCGGGCGCGAGTCGGCGTATGTCGCCGTCCACCAGTACCACCGGATGGACCACCGCGCCTACTTCGACGGCTTCGAGGCGATCGCCCGGCAGGTGGGGGGCCGTCCGCACTGGGGCAAGCTGCATGGTCGTGCGCGGGCCGATCTCCGGCCCGCCTACCCCAGGTTCGACGACTTCGTCGCGGTGCGTGACCGGGTCGATCCGGAGCGGCGATTCGCCAACGACTACCTGTCGAGGGTGCTCGGCGACTGAGTGGCGGACTGCCGCCGTGCCCAGCCCCAGGCCGTCGTGACGGCGGCATAGCAGGCCGACGCGAGCGCGGCGCTCACCATGAACACCAGCCATCGGCTGACCGTTCCGCCCGGGGCTCCGGGGCCTCCGAGCATGGAGTCGAGGAACGACCCGGTGCCCGCCATGTTCTGCCAGCCGAACCACACCGCGGGGTTGAGTGCCTGGGTCCAGGAGGCATCGGCGATGACGAGGAATCCGGCGAGCACCTGCTGCACGAGGGTGAGGCCCGCCACGAGGGCGGCCCAGACCCCCAGGGGCACCGCGATGATGCTGATGATGGCCGCTGCGACCGCCCGTCCCGTGCGCATGTCTCCCCGCTCCCGCCGGCCGATCGCGGCCGACCCTGTCCTCAAGGCAAGACCCGGGGTCTGACATCCGAGGGCGCCGCCAGGTGGGGAGGGAGACGCCCGTGCGCGGCCCGCCCAGCGACCGTCAGCGCGAGCGGCGGTAGAGGGCTGCTGGCCGGCCCGGGGTGCCCGAGCGCA
>CALGTB010000142.1 GCA_937902285.1 uncultured Actinomycetes bacterium
CAACTACCCCGGCTTCCCCGAGGGCATCGGCGGGGCCGACCTGGCCGGGCGCTTCGCACTCCAGGCGCAGCGCTACGGCGTGGAGATGCTGCCGGCGGTGTCGGTGACGTCGCTCGAGCCCCAGGGCAACGGCGTCACCCGCGTCACCCTGTCGACCGGCCAGCAGCTCACGGCGCGAGCGGTGCTCATCGCCACCGGATCGACGTACCGGCGCACCGGCGTGGACGGCGAGGACGACCTCATCGGCGCCGGCATCCACTTCTGTGCCACGTGCGACGGGCCCTTCTACAAGGGTGCTGGCGAGGTGGTGGTCCTCGGTGGCGGCAACTCCGGATTCGAGGAGGGGCTGTTCCTCACGCAGTTCGCCGACCACGTCACCATCGTCGAGCGCTCGGCATCCCCGCGTGCCTCACGCCTGCTGCAGGACAAGGTGTCCGACCACGAGCGCATGACCGTGCTGACGGAGACATCCGTCGTGCGGTTCAACGCCGGGGACGACGGGAAGCTCGCCTCCCTCACCCTCGCCGGCACGGACGGCGCCGAGACCGATCACGCGGCCAGTGGTGTCTTCGTGTTCATCGGTCTCGACCCCAACACCGGCTGGCTCGACGGTCTCGTCGACCTCGACCCGGTCGGCTTCGTGACGACCAACCGGATGATGGAGTCGAGCGTGCCGGGCATCTTCGCCGCAGGCGACGTGCGCGCGGGCTCGACGAAGCAGCTGGCCGCGGCCGTGGGCGAGGGCGCGGCGGTGGCGCTGCAGATCCGGCCGCACCTCGAGGCGCAGTCGGCCGGCGACTGAGACCTACGTCAGCTCGCCGTCGTGGCTGCGGATCGCATGCCGCGTGCTCTTGAACCTGAGCGACTCATAGGCGACGAGAGCGATCAGGATGACGGCGAGGATTGTCAGCGACACCTGCGCTGACAGCACCAGGGCGGCGGGGATGAGCGCGAGCAGCACGATGGCCACGACGAGCCGCTGCGTATTGAGCGTGCCGTAGTTGCGCATGCGGAAGGCGATGTGGGCGAGGAGGTACAGCGACACCCCTCCGAACAACGCCACCGCGGGGATGACCTTAAGCGGCTCACCGATATCCAGCAGCGTCTTCTTCAGGCCCAGCGCCGTGAGCACGATGCCGAACACCATGAGCAGGTGGATGTACGAGTACGAGTCCCGCGCCATCGCGGCCTGCGCGGCGCCGGACAGCGCCGACAGTCGCCGTTCCGCGACGACCGCGACGATGTCGAAGTAGAGCCACCACATCGCCGAGATGACGACGACCCCAAGCACGGCCGCTGCAACGACCTCCGGCGTGAGAGTCTCGCCGGCGGCACTGACGCCCAGGGCGACGACCGACTCACCGAGCGCGATGATGATGACAAGTCCGTGGCGTTCGCTGAAGTGCGGTGCATCGATGCGCCACCCCGACGTTCCAGCGAAGACCGGCGAAAGGAAGTCGATCGCCAGGGCCAGGACCCAGAGCGCGGCCCGCGCCCACCCCTCGGGCACGAAGCCGGCTGCCAGGATGAGGAGCGGTGCCGCGACCATGCCGGGAGCCAGCCTGATAACCGCCCCGAAGACATCAGGGTCGGAGCGCGTGGTGACGGCATACAGGGCGATGTGGAGGAGCCGGACCACGAGGTAGGCGGCACCGAACAGGATGGAGTAGGTGCCGAAGGCCTGAGGAGCGGCCAGCCCCACGACGAGCATCACTCCCATCGTCGCGAGCATCACGAGCCGGGACGACACATCGTCGTCGATCCTGATGGAGTTCGTCAGCCACGCGAAGCCCGCCCACGCCCACCAGATCGCGGCCAGCACCGCGAAGCCCCGCAGCATCCCCAGCCACGTGAGGTCGTCAGCCAGGAGGGTGGTCACCTGGGTGAGCGCGAAGACGAAGACGAGGTCGAAGAACAGCTCGAGGGGCGTGACGGCCAGTTTTCCTCCGACGGTGCGTTCGTGATGGTGCGCGTCGCTCATCCGCGCATTGTGCCCCTAGGCGACCGAAAGCGCCTGTCTCTCGACGACCGACTCCCAGCTGATGCGACGCGTGCGCCAGGTGAAGATGCCCAGCTTGACCAGCTCCTCCACCACCCGGGCCACGAACAGGCCGATGATGCCCAGCGGGGTGAACAGTGCAAGGGCGATCGCCAGGGGCAGCCCGAACACGAAGGCACTGATGCCGTCGCCGATGATCACTCCGCGGACGTCGCCGCCGCTGGGCATCACCCCGGCGCCGAGGATCATGTTGCGGACCTTGACGACCTGGACGACGGCGTTGATGAGGATGCCCACCACCGCCAGCACCTGCACCTCCCGTCCCGCGTTCGCGAACAGCACGGGGATGGCCAGGGCGCTGAGGCCCATGAGGAGGCCGAAGGCGAGCGCGGTGTAGACGCCGGCGTGGGTGAGCCGACGCGCCCAGTGGGCGGCGCCCATCGCATCACCACGACCGACGCTGCGGCCGACGAGCGCGGTCGTGGCGCTCATGAGGCCGATGCTGCCTACGATGAACACGCCCTCGAGCGTCGCGACGATCTGCGTGGCGGCCAGCTGCTCGTCGCCGAGACGCTGCGCGATGACGTTGTAGAGGAAGATGCCCGACGACCACAGCAGGTCCGTGAGGGCGAGCGGGATCGCCAGGACGACGAGGGGCACGACGATCACCCGCCACTGGGTCACTGACTCCGGCAGGCTCCAGTCGAAGATGCCGTGCACGACGAACGCCTGCACGAGCAGGATGACGAACTTGGCCGAGATCGTGATCAGGGCGGCCCAGCCGGCTCCGGGTACGCCGAGGTCGGGGAAGGGCCCCCAGCCGGTGACGAGGGCGAAGGACAGCGCCGCCTGCACCGGCACGGTGGCGATCGTCGCCACGAGCGGGCTGCGCGGGTAGCCGCTGGAGCGCATGGCCCCGCTGAGCACCGCGACGAGGATCATCGGCAGCATCGCGATGGCGCTGAGTCGCATGTACTCGGCTCCGACCGAGGCGACGGACGGAGACGCGCCCAGGACGCTGAGGACCGCCTCCGGGGCGATGATCGGCACCGCCGCGCCGAGCAGGGCGAGTGCGCCGCTCATGAGCAGGGCCGCCGTCACCGTGTGGCTCATCTCCGAGCGCCGGCCGCCGCCGAAGGCCCGGGCCACGAGGATGCTCACCGAGATGCCCAGCGCCCCGAACGTCAGCACGAGGACGAAGATGATGCTGTTCGCGAAGCCCACGGCGGCGATCGCCGTCGCCCCGAGCACGCCCACGATGACCTGGTTGATGAAGTTCAGGACGAGGATCAGCATGAACTCCAGGCTCACCGGCACCGCGATGCCAGCGATCTGGCGGCGCTCGGAGGACGTGGTGGACATGGGGCCAAGGTAGGCGAGGCCGAGGCCGCCGGCCAAACCCGACGACACGCATCGACGGGTGGCTAGGGTGCGCGCGTGACCCACCTCTCACTGCGGCCCTTCACGCACGGTGACGCCGAGGCCATCCTCGGCTCGGCACCGCGACCGGCAGAGTGGACCGACGACTACCCGTCGGCTCCCGACGTCGAGATCGCCGGCCTGCTGGCCTCCGGGACCTTCGCCCTCGCCACCCCCGCCGAGCCGTGGGGCCCGTGGGTCGTCCTGCTGCCGGACGGAACGCCGGTGGGCGGCTGCGGCTTCCACGGGCCGCCCGTCGACGGCGTCGCCGAGATCGGCTACCACGTGTCGCCGTCGCACCAGGGCCGTGGCCTGGCGACGTCGGCAGTCGGACTGCTCATCGTCATGGCGGCGACCCACGGGGTTCGCACGCTCGTCGCCGAGACCGACCACGACAACATCGCCAGCCAGGGCGTGCTCGCGCGCAGCGGCTTCGACCGCGGAGTCGACGTGGACGCGTCGATCCGCTGGTCGCGGGCCGTCGACGCCCCGTCCGGCTAGCGGCTCGTCGTCCTGCGGTAGCGCCGGGTCGCGAGGGTGGCGAACACCGC
>CALGTB010000143.1 GCA_937902285.1 uncultured Actinomycetes bacterium
AGCCGACCGTGCACGGACCCGGACGGGAGGGTCAGCATCACAGGGGCGAAGCGGTGACCGCCGATGTGGCTGCACTCCCATATGCGCTCGCGAGCGGGCGGCTCCACGTCGGCGAGCAGCCCGGTGATGAGGGCCCGTCCGTGGACTGCGCAGCACCGGTCGCGCCCCGAGTGCGTGCACACGAAGGTCACGGGCGCGGCATCCATGGCGCCGATGGCCGGCAGGCTCCCCGCGCCGATGCCCGCCAGGTCCCAGGTGGTGATGACGCCCAGCTCATCGAGCACCCCGTGGCGGAGCAGGTGCCCGCCGGCGACGCTGCGGGCGACCCACACGTGGCGCGCGCTGCGGCCGGTCCGCTCCGGACGGTCCGGATGGCGGGCCAGGAGGACGCTGACGCCATGGGGCTTCGCCCCGGCGAGGTGCTGGGCGACGTCGGCCGGCAGGTGGCTGTCGGCCAGGGCGTCGCGGCCCCAGGGACCGGGCTGCTCGATGACGATCCAGGCGCTCGCGAGCGGCGCGGTGCCGGCCAGCGGCTCGCCGGCATCCCTGGCGTCCTCGGAGCAGGGGATCACAGCGCGCCGGCCACTGAGGACATCGGCGCCGTGGCCGGAACGCCCGTCGCGTCGCGACGTGGGTCGGGATCGGAAAGGCCGAGTGGTCCTCCCGACGCCGTCGCGGCCCGGGCCGGGCCGGTGCCCGCCCAGGCGAGGATGAGCCGGTCCTCGCCGGACCGGAACTTGTGGCAGCGCACCCCGCCCGTCGCACGGCCCTTGCCCGGGTACTGGTCGAGGGGGGTGACCTTGACGGTGCCGGGCTCGGTGCCCGGGAGGGCGGCGGCGCTGCCGGCGACGGTCACCACGACCGCATCGACGCTGGGGCGCACGGCGGTGAAGGCGATGACCTCGGCTCCCGCGGAGAGCTTGATCCCGGACATGCCGGCGGCCGCGCGCCCCTGCGGCCGGACGGAGCTGGCCGGGATGCGCAGGAGCTGGGCATCGGACGTGATGAACACCAGCTCGACGTCGGCGGCGTCGGCGTCGGGGAGCCGCGACGCGCCGACCACGCGATCGCCCTCGTCGAGCCGGATGACCTCCCAGGAGTCCTTGTTCTGCAGTGCGTCCGGGATGACGCGCTTGACGACTCCCCGCGCGGTCGCGAGGGCGATGCCGCCGCTGTCGTCGAGCGACGTCAGGCACAGGGGCACCTCGCCCCGGGGCAGGTCGACGAAGGCGCCGAGGGGCGCTCCCGCGGACAGGGCGGGGGTCCCGCTCACGGCGGGGATGGACGGCAGGTCCACGACACTGAGGCGCATCACCCGGCCGGCGCTGGTGACGATGCCGAACTCACCGCGCGTGGTGGCCGGAGTGGCACTGACGATCACGTCGTGGGTGGACCGCTGCTCGTGGCTCGCATCGTCGGACGGCGCCGTGCCTGCGGTGCGGGCGAGCAGCCCGGTGCTCGACATGAGGACCACGCAGGGCTCGTCGTGGACCTCCATGGGGACCGCCGTGCGCACCGGGACGGCGGAGGACTCCATGAGCAGCGTCCGGCGGGGCGTGGCATGGGCCTGGGCGACCTCGCCGATCTCGTCGGCGACCGCGGTGCGCAGGACCTCCTCGTCCTCCAGGAGCGCCGTGAGCGCGTCGATCTCGCGCCGAAGGTCGTCGCCCTCCTTCTCGAGCTCGATGCGCGAGAATCGCGTCAGGCGGCGCAGCGGCATCTCGAGGATGTAGGTGGCCTGGACGTCGCTGAGGTCGAAGACGGTCATGAGTCGTGCCTTGGCCGCTGCGGAGTCGTCCGACTCCCGGATCAGCTGGATGACCTCGTCGATGTCGAGGATGGCCAGCAGCAGGCCCTCGACCAGGTGCAGCCGGTCCTGGGCCTTGCCCCGACGGAAGGCGCTGCGACGGCGCACCACGTCGAGTCGGTGCGCGAGCCAGACCCGGAGCATCGGCAGGAGCCCCATGGTCTGCGGCTGGCCCTCCACGAGGGCCACCGCGTTCACGTTGACGGTGTCCTCCATCGGCGTGAGCCGGAACAGGTGCTCGAGCACGGCCTCGGGATGGAAGCCGTTCTTGATCTCGATGACCAAGTGCAGGCCGCTGTCGCCGTCGGTGAGGTCGACCACGTCGGAGATGCCCTCGAGCTTCTTGGCCTGAACCGCGTCCTTGATGCGGTCGATGATGCGCTCAGGCCCGACGTTGTACGGCAGCTCCGTCACGACGATGCCGCGTCGACGCGGCGTGACCTGCTCGATGCGCGTGCGGGCCCGGACCTTGAAGGCGCCCCGGCCCGTCTCGTAGGCGTCGCGGACGCCGTCGAGCCCCACGATGACGCCACCGCTGGGGAAGTCCGGTCCGGGGATCAGGGTCATGATCTCCGCCAGCGTGGCATCGGGGTTCCGCAGCAGGTGACGCGCGCCGTTGAGCACCTCGCCGACGTTGTGCGGCACCAGGTTGGTGGCCATGCCCACCGCGATGCCGGACGCGCCGTTGACGAGCAGGTTGGGAATCGCGGAGGGCAGGACGACCGGCTCGGTCTCGCGCCCGTCGTAGTTGGGGCCGAAGTCGACGACGTCCTCGTCGAGGCCGTCGGTCATCGCCATCGCGGGGGAGGCCAGCCTGGCCTCGGTGTAGCGCATGGCGGCCGGGCCGTCATCCAGCGAGCCGAAGTTCCCGTGCCCGTCGACGAGCGGAAGCCGCAGGGAGAACGGCTGGGCCATCCGGACCAGTGCGTCGTAGATCGCGGTGTCGCCGTGCGGATGCAGCCGCCCCATGACGTCCCCGACGACCCGGGCGCTCTTCACGTGGCCACGGTCAGGGCGCAGTCCCATCTGCGCCATCTGGAACAGGATGCGTCGCTGGACCGGCTTGAGACCGTCACGTGCGTCGGGCAGGGCCCGGGCGTAGATGACCGAGTAGGCGTACTCGAGGAAGGAGCCGCGCATCTCGTCCGAGACGTCGACATCGACGATCCGTCCATCGCCAGGGTGCTCGACGACGCGGCTGGAGCGGCGGGCCATGGTGTCCTCTCAGCTTGGCGGGGCGCGTCCTGCGCCCCCCTGCAGGGGTGATTCTCTCGTTTCAGCGCCCCGGTGGGCTGGCTCCGACACGGCCCACCGCGACGCCGGCGAGCGACTGGCCCGCATCGACGGCGGCGGCGAGGCCTGCCCCGGGGAGCCAGGCGGCGAGGAACCCCGCTGCGAAGGCGTCGCCGGCCCCCGTGGTGTCGACCACGGGCACCGTCGGCGCGGCGGCGCTGACGGTCGTGCCCGCGCTGCGGGCCGTCACGCCTCGGCCGCCGCGCTTGACGACCACCGTGGGGACGATGGCGCCCAGCACCTCGAGTGACGCGACGGGGTCGCCGCCCCCGGAGAGCACCGCGGCCTCGTCCTCGTTGGCGATGAGGATGTCGAACATGGGAAGCAGCTCGAGGACGACGTCCCTCGCCGCGAGGAGCGGCGCCGCCGACGCGGGGTCCAGGCTGCAGGACGCCCCTGCCGCGCGGGCGTCCTCGATGATCCGGACGCCGGCCGCCCGGGCCTCGGGGTTGAGGAGCACGTATCCGGACAGGTGGACATGGTCCCCTCGGCCGAGGTCGAGCGCCCGCACGGCACCGGCGTCGAGGTCGCTGTTCGCCCCCGTGTCGGGGAGCATGGT
>CALGTB010000144.1 GCA_937902285.1 uncultured Actinomycetes bacterium
CCGCCGTCGGCGCGTCCCTTGACCTGCGGCTGAACCAGCTTCATGACCTGGCCCATCGCCTGCCCGCCGGTCGCGCCCCCCGCGGCCACCTCGGCCACGGCTGCCTCGACGATCGCGGCCACCTCGGCGTCCGACAGCGGCTGCGGCAGGTAGCGGGCCAGCACGTCGAGCTCGAGCAGCTCGCGCTCAGCGAGCTCCGGGCGGCTCGCGGCCTCGTAGGCCTCGGCGGACTCGCGACGCTTCTTCGCCTCGCGGCCGAGCACGGTCAGCACGTCGTCGTCGCTCAGCGCACGCGCCTCCTTGCCCGAGACCTCCTCATTGGTGATCGCCGTCAGCGCCATGCGGATCGTCGCCGCCGTCACCTCGTCACGGCTCTTGATGGCGGTGGTCAGGTCGGCCTTCAGCTGGTCCTTCAGGGAACTCATGGTTCCAGTCTCTCATCGCCCGTGGGACCATGACCCCATGCGCACCGCCACGGCCGCCGTCCTCGGCACCCTCGCTGCAGGCGCGGCCGGGCTCGCCTACTCGCGCTGGGAGGCCCAGAGCTTCCGGCTGCGGCGCGTGCAGGCCGCCGTTCTGCCCGCCGGCCAGCCGGAGATGCGGATCCTCCACCTGTCCGACCTGCACCTCGTCCCGGGCCAGAAGAAGAAGCAGGCGTGGGTCGCCTCCCTGCGCGACCTCCGCCCTGACGCCGTCGTCGCGACGGGCGACTTCATGTCGCACCTGGATGCGGTGCCGCACGTCCTGGACACCCTCGATCCCATGTTCGACCTGCCCGGCGCCTTCGTGCTCGGCAGCAACGACTACTACGCCCCGAAGCCCATCAACCCGGCGCGGTACTTCGCCGGGCCGTCGGGGCTCGAGCCGAACCGGCCCATGCTGCCCTGGGGCGACCTCGTCGACGGGCTCACCACCAACGGCTGGCTCGACCTCGGCAACGCCCGGGGCACGATGAAGATCGACGGCCGCCACGTCGACGTGCGAGGAGTCGACGATCCCCACATCAGCCGCGATCGCTACGACGAGGTCGCCGGCCCCTTCGACTCCGACGCCGACCTGACGATGGGCGTGACGCACGCCCCGTACCTGCGCATCCTCGACGGCATGGCCGGCGACGGGGCCGACGTCATCCTCGCCGGGCACACGCATGGCGGCCAGCTGTGCATCCCCGGCGTCGGTGCCCTGGTCACGAACTGCGACATCGACCGCAAGCGCGCCAAGGGCCTGTCGAGCCACGGCGACTCGGTGCTGCACGTGTCGGCCGGCCTCGGGACCTCGCCCTACGCGCCCGTCCGGTTCGCCTGCCCACCGGAGGCGACCCTCATCACGCTCTCCGCGCGCGACTGACCCTGCGCCGCTTCTGCAGCCGCCCTAGGAGCGGAAGAGGGCCGAGTAGGCGTTGATGGCCGGCTGCCCGCCCAGGTGGGCATAGAGCACCGTGCTGTCGCGCGGGATGTCGCCGCTGGTGACGAGGTCGATGAGCCCGGCCATCGACTTCCCCTCGTACACCGGGTCGATGATCATGCCCTCGAGGCTGCCGGTCAGCCGGATCGCGTCGAGGGTCGACTGCACCGGGATGCCGTAGTAGTCGCCCGCCCAGCCCTCCAGCACGGTGATCTCGTCGTCGCGCAGGTCGCGACCCAGCTCGATGAGCTCCGCCGTGTTCCGGGCGATGCGCGCCACCTGATCGCGCGTGGGCCCGATCTTCGCGGACGCGTCGATGCCGATGACGCGGCGCGGGCGCGACTGTCCGGCGAAGCCCGCGATCATGCCGGCGTGCGTGCTGCCGGTGACGCTGCAGACGATGATCGTGTCGAAGAACACGCCCATCTCGGCCTCCTGCTGCTCGACCTCGTAGGCCCAGTTGGCGAAGCCGAGGCCCCCCAGTCGGTGGTCGGACGCGCCGGCCGGGATGCCGTAGGGCACGCCCCCGCGCTCCCGGACGTCGGACAGGGCCTGCTCCCAGCTGTCGCGGAAGCCGATGTCGAAGCCCGACGGGTCGAGGCGCACCTCGGCACCCATGATGCGCGACAGCATGATGTTGCCGACCCGGTCGTTGACGGAGTCGGGCCAGTCGACCCACGCCTCCTGCACGAGCACCGCCTTGAGGCCCAGCTTCGCCGCCACTGCCGCCACCTGGCGGGTGTGGTTCGACTGCACGCCGCCGATGGACACCAGGGTGTCGGCCCCCTGCGCCAGGGCGTCGGGGACGATGTACTCGAGCTTGCGGGTCTTGTTGCCGCCGAAGGCCAGGCCGCTGTTGCAGTCCTCGCGCTTGGCCCAGATCTGCGCACCTCCCAGATGGGCGCTGAGCCGGGGCAGGTGGTGCACCGGGCTGGGCCCGAACATGAGCGGATAGCGGGCGAAGTCCTCAAGTGCCACGACGGTGCCTTTCTCAGGGGTGAGGGGACAGTATCCCGCGCCCCAATCCCCCGCCGGAGGGAGCATCCGGTGCGCTCCGTTAGACTCCGCAAGGCCTTCGGGGTGTGGCGCAGCTTGGTAGCGCGCTTCGTTCGGGACGAAGAGGCCGTGGGTTCGAATCCCGCCACCCCGACGCACAGTCGGGGGCCGATCACCATCGGCCCCCGACTCCGGCCCAGGAGCCAGCCCGGACCCGCCCACCACGGGAGTGACGCATGGATGTTCCGGACCGCCGGCCGAAGCGGGCCGAGCTCGGACCCGTCACCGCGGAGTACGTCCGCTCGATGGGCTGGCGCTCGCTGAACCTCCACACCCACATCTCGCTGGTCAACCGCTACGTCTACGTCGAGGTGCCCAAGGCCGGCTGCGGCACCATGAAGGCCACCCTGGGGGGCCTCGAGGCCGCCCGCATGGGGCCGGCGATGGTCGAGCGGGTGCAGGACAACCCGCACGACCGCATGAAGGCCACCCCGTTCGTCAAGCCGTTCCAGCTCCCTCCCGCCATGCTCGAGGAGATGCTCACCTCGTCCGACGTCGCCCGGTTCACCGTCGTGCGCGACCCGGCCTCGAGGCTGCTCTCGGGCTACCTCGAGAAGGTCGGGCAGGGCCTCAAGCAGAGTCGCGGGATCGTCGACGGCCTCAAGGCGAGCACGGGCGAGGAGGTCGCCCCGGAGGACATCTCACTCGAGCAGTTCATCGACGTCGTCTCGGCGCAGTCCTCCCGCGAGCAGGACCCCCACTGGCGCCGGCAGGCCGACCATCTCGGCCTCGGCATCATCGACTACGACGCCGTCATCCACCTCGAGGAGCTCGACGCATCCTGGAGCCGCATCGGCGAGCTCACCTCGACGCCGGGCCTCCAGGAGCAGTTCTTCTGCCGCAACTCGACCAAGGCCGGCACCCGGATGGGCGAGTACTACACGCCGGCGCTGCTGGCGCGCGTGGCCGCGACCTACGAGCGCGACTACGAGACGCTGGGGTACCCCCGTCCAGCGCAGGACTAGATAGCCTCGTTCCATGACCACCCCTCCGCGCTGGTTCACGGACACCGATGAGGGCCACTCGCAGTGGTACATCGAGCGGTTCCGGACACTCGCGGACGAGGGGGCGGACCTCGCCGGCGAGGCACGCCTCGTCGACGCGATGGCGGCGCCGAACTCGCGCATCCTCGACGCCGGCTGCGGTCCGGGACGAACGGGCGCAGTCCTTCACGCACACGGTCACGAGGTCGTGGGCGTCGACGCCGATCCCGAGCTCATCGCCGCCGCGCAGCAGGACCACCCCGGGCCGACGTGGATCGTCGCCGACCTGTCGGTGCTCGACCTCGCCGTGCACGGGCAGGGACGACCCTTCGATGCCGCGGTGATCGCCGGGAACGTCCTCGCGTTCGTCGCCGAGGGCACCGAGACGGCGGTTCTTCAGCGGATCTTCGACCACCTGCGCCCGGACGGATTCGTCCTCGCCGGGTTCCACACCGACCGGTACGACGTGGCAGCCTTCGACCGTCACCTGACCGAGGCCGGGTTCGTCCTCGAGCACCGGTTCGCGACGTGGGACCTGCGACCGTGGCGCGACGACGCCGACTTCGCCGTCACGGTGCTGCGCAAGCCGACGGAGGACGACGATGCCTGACGGCACTCCGATCATGAGCGCGCTGCCCGATGTCGCCTCGATGGTCGACGTTGCGGCCGACAGCACGGTGTCGCGGACCGTGCTCAAGGCCGAGGGCGTGCGCCTCGTGCTCTTCGCCTTCGACAAGGGCCAGGAGCTGACGGAGCACACCGCCGCCATGCCCGTGCTGCTGCAGGCGCTGAGCGGCCTCTTCGAGATCACGGCCGACGGGCGCACGGTCGAACTGCGCCCCGGCGACGTCATCCACCTGGGAACGCGCCTGCCGCACTCCGTGGTGGCGATGGAGCCGGGCCGCCTCCTGCTGACGATGCTCGACCCGCGCTGACCCTCTCCGCGAGCGGGTCAGAGGGTGGCGGCGACCAGCTCGGCGATCTGCACGGCGTTGAGCGCCGCGCCCTTGCGCAGGTTGTCGTTGCTCACGAACAGGGCCAGCCCGCGGCCTTCGGGAACCCCCGGATCCTGCCTGATCCGGCCCACGAACGACGGGTCGGCGCCCGCCGCCTGGAGCGGCGTCGGCACATCGGACAGCTCGACGCCGGGCGCTCCGGCGAGCAGCGCCATGGCCCGCTCGACGGAGATCGGCCGGTCGAACTCGGCGTTGATCGACAGCGAGTGACCGGTGAACACCGGAACGCGCACGCACGTTCCTGACACCAGCAGGTCCGGGATGCCGAGGATCTTGCGGCTCTCGTTGCGGAGCTTCTGCTCCTCGTCGGTCTCGAACGAGCCGTCGTCGACGATGCTGCCGGCGAGGGGCACCACGTCGAACGCGATCGTCCGCACGTACTTCACGGGAGCAGGGAAGGCCACGGCCGATCCGTCGTGGGCGAGTGCGGCGATGTCCTGGTCGAGAACGCCGCGCACCTGGCCCTCGAGCTCCTGGACTCCGGCGAGGCCGCTGCCGGACACGGCCTGGTAGGTGCTGACGATGAGCCGGCGCAGGCCCGCCTCGGCGTGCAGCGGCCGCAGGACCGGCATCGCCGCCATCGTCGTGCAGTTGGGGTTGGCGATGATCCCCTTGCGCATCTCCGACAGCGCCTGAGGATTCACCTCGCTGACGATCAGCGGCACGTCAGGGTCCATGCGCCATGCCGACGAGTTGTCGATGACCACCGCGCCGGCCGCCGCGTACTTCGGTGCCAGCTCCTTCGACGTCGCACCGCCGGCGGAGAACAGGGCGATGTCGATGCCCGACACGTCGGCCGTGGCGGCATCCTCGACCACGACCTCCTCGCCCCGCCACGGCAGCGTCGAGCCTGCCGAGCGCGCGGACGCGAGGAAGCGCACGCGATCGAGCGGGAAGTCGCGCTCCTCGAGGATGCTGCGCATGGCGGCGCCGACCTGCCCGGTGGCGCCCACGACGGCGACGGTCGGCCTCATCGGCCCGTCCCCCCGTACACGACGGCCTCGCCGTCGGCGTCGAGCCCGAACGCGGTGTGGAGCGCCCGGACGGCCTGCTGCGCGTCGTCGACGCGCGTGACCACCGAGATGCGGATCTCCGACGTCGAGATCATCTCCACGTTGATGCTCGCATCGGCGAGGGCCTCGAAGAAGGTCGCCGAGACGCCCGGGTGCGACCGCATGCCCGCACCGACGAGTGAGACCTTGGCGATCTGGTCGTCGACGCGCAGCGACTCGAACCCGATCGTGCCGCGCTGGCCGTCGAGGGCCTTCATCGCGGCCTGCGCACTCCCCTGGGGGCAGGTGAACGTGACGTCGGTGCGGCCGGTGGACGCCGCGGACACGTTCTGGACGATCATGTCGACGTTGATCCCGGCGACCGCGAGCGCCTTGAAGATCGCCGCTGCCTCTCCCGGCTTGTCCGGCACGCCGACGACGGTGATCTTGGCGTCGTTCACGTCCGCGGCGACCCCGGAGATGATCGGTTGCTCCATTGCTCTTCCTTCGGCGATTGCGGCTGCGATTGCATCCTCGGACATGACCATGGTGCCCTCGCGCTGCGAGAACGACGACCGGACGTGGATCGGCAGGTCGAAGCGGCGGGCGTACTCGACGCAGCGCAGGTGCAGCACCTTGGCGCCGACGGCGGCGAGCTCGAGCATCTCCTCGTAGGTGATGAACGGCACCTGGCGAGCGGACGGCACGACGCGCGGGTCGGCGCTGAAGACGCCGTCGACGTCGGTGTAGATCTCGCACACGCTCGCGTTCAGTGCCGCGGCAAGGGCCACGGCGGTGGTGTCGGAGCCGCCCCGCCCGAGCGTGGTGATGTCCTTCGTGTCCTGGGCGACGCCCTGGAACCCGGCCACGATGGGGATGGCGCCCTGGGCCACCGCCTCCTGGATCCGGCCCGGGGTGACGTCGATGATCCGAGCGGCCCCGTGAGCCGAGTCGGTGATCAGGCCGGCCTGGGAGCCCGTGTACGAGCGGGCCTCGGCCCCGAGGTCGGAGATCGCCATCGCGACGAGCGCCATGGAGATGCGCTCGCCAGCCGTGAGGAGCATGTCCAGCTCGCGCGCGGGGGGCAGCGGCGAGACCTGCTCGGCGAGCTCGAGCAGCTCATCGGTGGAGTCGCCCATCGCGGAGACCACCACGACGACGTCGTGACCGGCCTTCTTGGTGTCGACGATCCGCCGGGCGACGCGCTTGATGCTCGCCGCATCGGCGACGCTCGACCCGCCGTATTTCTGCACGATGAGGGACACGGGAAGTGAGTCTACCGACCGCGATGATCGCGCTTTCACACGCCTTTTCGGCGTTCAGCCCGTCCGATCGCCGACCGGAGCCCGCTCAGAAGGCGTAGGGGCCGAACCGCCCCCAGGCCACGAACAGGGCGAGGAGCAGGAGCACGACGTTCGCCAGCGCCATGGGCGCCTCCTTGCGGCGGAGGTGCGTGATGATCGCTCCGACCATCAGCAGCGCGAGGCCGGAGGCCGCCAGCGGGACGAGGATGGGGGCGACGCCGGTCACCGCCGGCAGGATGAGGCCGATGGCGGCGAGCACCTCCACGGCGCCGATGGCCTTGACGGCCCCGGCGCTGAAGTCCTCGACGAAGCCCATGCCCGAGGCCGCCAGCTGCTCCTTCGGCCGGGCCAGTTTCATCAGGCCCGCGCCCAGGAAGACCACGGCCAGCACGATGGTGACGATCCAGAGGACGACGTTCACGTGACTCCTTAGTTGACTCTTGAATTGTTCAATGTTGAAGTGCACGGTAGCCGGATTTACTTCACGTGTAAAGTATTCTGCTAGTGTGCGCGGGTGCCGGCTGACGACGACGAGGACTCGACGCCGCCGTGGCTGACGCCCGATGAGCGGCGCGCCTGGCTGGCCGTCGCGGCGGTCAGCATCCGCCTCCCGGCCGCTCTCGACCGCCAGCTGCGCCGCGATTCCGGGCTCCGGCTGTTCGAGTACCACGCCCTCGCAGCGCTCTCGGAGGCACCGGGCCGGACCCGGCGGATGAGCGACCTGGCCGACCTCGCCCAGGGCTCCCCGTCCCGGCTGTCTCAGGTGGTGACCCGGCTCGAGCGTGCCGGCTGGGTGCGCCGGGCCCCTGACCCCGTCGACCGCCGCTCGACCTTCGTCACCCTCACCGACGCCGGCTGGGACACCGTGGTCGAGGCGGCCCCCGCGCACGTCGCCGAGGTGCGCCGGCTCGTCGTCGACCCGCTCACCGCCGCCCAGCGCAGGCAGGTGGAGGTCATCGGGCGGCGGCTGCTGGCCGCGATCGATCCCGACGACACCTTCCTCGACGACCGGGTGGCCGAGGCGCCGGCCGGGGACCCGCCGGCCTGCTGACCGTCCGGCCCTGGAGGTCGCCGACCGTCAGGCGTTGAGCCGCCGACGGCCCTCGAACGCCCGTCCGAGCGTGATCTCGTCGGCGTACTCCAGGTCGCCCCCCACGGGGAGCCCGCTGGCCAGCCGGGACACGGCGATCTGGAGCGGGGCGATCATGCGGGCGAGGTAGGTGGCCGTCGCCTCTCCCTCGAGGTTGGGGTCGGTGGCGAGGATCACCTCGGTGATGCCGGGCTCGGAGAGCCGCACGAACAGCTCACGCACGCGCAGGTCGTCGGGCCCGATGCCGTCGATCGGGCTGATGGCCCCACCGAGCACGTGGTACCTGCCCTTGAACTCGCGCGTCTTCTCGATGGCGACGACGTCCTTCGGCTCCTCGACGACGCACAGGATGCTCAGGTCGCGACGGGGATCACGGCAGATTCGGCACTGCTCGTCCTCCGCGACGTTTCCGCAGATGGAGCAGAACCGCACCTTCTCCTTCACCTCGCGCAGCGCGTTGGCCAGGCGCTGAACGTCGGCCGGGTCGGCGGCGAGGATGTGGAAGGCGATGCGCTGTGCGCTCTTGGGCCCGACCCCGGGAAGGCGGCCGAGCTCGTCGATGAGGTCCTGGACGATTCCCTCGTACACGTGTGGCCCTCGTCCCTCAGTGCTCGATCTCGCCGATGCGCGTCGCACCGAGCTCGCGAACGGCGAGGTCGACCCCGGTCACGTCGTCCTCGTCCGGGTCGTCGAGGCTCGGGGCGTCTGGCTCGGGCGGAGGAGTCGCCGCTGCGGCCGCTGCTGCGGCCGCCGCCGCTGCCGCCCGCCCCGTGCTGCCGCCGGAGGTGTCGGCAGCCTTCGGCGCTGGGCCGGCTGCCGCCGCAGCCGGCGCTGAAGCGTTGGGGTCGAGGATGACGTCGATCCGGACGTCGGCCTTGAGAACGTCGAGGATCGCCTGGCGCAGGCGCTCGTCGTTGCCACTGTCCTTGATGTTCTTGATCTTGCCCTGAGTGTCGACCGCGACCGCAAGGACGCCGTTGCTGAGGGAGGCCGGCGCCGAGTCGCTGAAGGAGATCCAGGCGACGCGGCTGATCGTCTTGACCGACTCGAGCACGGCGGGCCACATCGACGTGAACTGCTCGAGCGTGACCGTCGCGCCCACAGGGGCCGCCACGACGGGCTCGGCCGCGGGCGCCTCCTCGGACGCAGCAGGAGCGGGCGGGCGCGCACCCGGTGTGGGTCGGGCCGGCGGGGCAGATCGGCTGGGCGGCGGGGACTCCGAGGCCGTCGACGGCGCGACATCGGACAGCCGCTTCGGCGGCGCGGGGATATCGGGGACGGCCTCTGCGTCCG
>CALGTB010000145.1 GCA_937902285.1 uncultured Actinomycetes bacterium
CGCGAGCACGCTGCTCGCGAACGCCTACGTCATCATCCGCCGCCGCGCCTACGAACTCGCGGCCCTCCGGGCACTGGGAGCACCGCGCTCGGCGCTCGTGCGCGCCGGACGACGCGAGCAGGTCGTCCTGGCCTTCACGGGGGTCGCGCTCGGAGCCGTGTCGGGGCTCGTGGCTGCCGGGCTGGCCATCCCCAGCCTCCTTGGCCCGGCGACGACCGACGGGCCGCCACCCTGGTACGGGCCGGCCTGGATCGCCGTGGCGGCGCTGATCGCCCTGGTGCTCGTTCTCCTCGCCGTCGTGGCCGACGTCGGAGCGCGGCGCACGACCCACCGCGCTGTTCCCGAGCTGCTGAGGCAGGTGCAGGAGTGAGCATGCAGCCTTCCGTCGACCCCGGCTCCCACGGCATCGGCGTGCAGTGCGAGGAACTCGTGCACATCTACCGCACGGGGGAGTTCGACGTGGTCGCCGTGCGCGGCGTCGACCTCGCCGTGGCCCCCGGCGAGCGGGTCGGACTGCTCGGCCCGTCGGGATCGGGGAAGTCGACGCTGCTGGGGATGCTGGGCGGGCTCATCCGCCCGTCGGCGGGCCGTGCCTGGATCGGCGACCAGGAGATCGGCGCGCTGTCCGAGCGTGCCCTCCTGCGCATGCGGTCCCACCGCGTGGGGTTCGTGCTGCAGGGAGCGGCGCGCAACCTGCTGCCGTACGGCACTCCCGCCGACAACGTGCGCTTCGCGCATCGATCGCTGTCCCGGGCCCGCCGCCGGGAGGTGCTCCAGCCCGGTGAGCTGCTCCGTGCCCTGGGTCTCGGCGATGTGGCCGACACGCCCGTCCCCGCACTGTCGGGCGGCGAGCAGCAGCGGGTCGCCCTCGCCGTCGCGGTGGCCAACGGCCCCGGCCTCCTGCTCGCCGATGAGCCGACCTCCCAGCTGGACCACGCCGGGCGCGACGCCGTCCTCGACCTCCTCGACGCGGTCAACGAGCGGTTCGGCACGACGATCATCGTGGTGACGCATGATCCCGAGGTCGGCGGCCGCCTCGGGCGCACGGTCTCGATGCGCTATGGCCGCGTCGGCCAGGAGGGCAGGTCGGGAGAGCAGTTCGCGATCGTGGGCAAGGATGGAAGCGTGCACCTGCCCGACGACATCGTGGCCGAGTGGCCGGCGGGCACGCACGTGATCATCGAGCGCGACGGCGACGCCGTGCGCCTGCGCAGGAGGCCTCAGTGAGCACCGACCTGTCCAGCATGCCGGCGGCGCTTCCACGGACTGGCGTCACGGTTCGGCTGCGCGGCATCGTGGTGGTCCGCGGGGGCCGGCCCGTGGTCGACGGGATCGACCTCGATCTCGCTCCCGGCCGGATCCTCGCGGTCACCGGACCTTCCGGGTCGGGCAAGTCGACCCTCCTGTGGGTGGTCGCCGGGCTCATCGAGCCGGATGCGGGAACGGTCGATCCGGGCGAACGGGCCCACGACGCGGCGATCGTGCTCCAGGGCTATGGGCTCCTGCCCGTGCTGACGGCCGCCGAGAACGTCGAGCTGCCCCTGCAGCTGCGCGGGCTGGACCGCGCCGAGGTGCGGGCGCGAGCCGAGGCGGCCCTCGCGCGAGCGGCCCTGGCGGACATCACGGATCGGCTGGCCGAGGAGCTGTCCGGCGGTCAGCGGCAGCGCGTCGCGGTGGCGCGGGCGCTGGCCTCCGCAGCGCCGATCGTCGTGGCGGATGAGCCGACGGCTGAACTCGACGCCGACACGGCCGCCGTGGTGTTCGCGGCCATCCGGGCGGAGGCCGAGGCCGGCGCCAGCGTCATCCTCGCGACCCACGATCCCGACCTTGCGGCCCTGTGCGACGCCACGATCCACTTGGTCGACGGCCGCATCCACGAGGTCGATCGGGGCGGCGAGGACGGGCCTGAGACGACTCCGTGACCCATGGTCCTTAGGACTGCGCGGACAGCCAGTCGAGGGCATCGGTCCACAGCGGCATCGCCGAGGTGCGGAAGAACCCCATGTGGCCGAGGGGAGGCAGCCCCGACGAGCGCGGGTCGATGTCGACGAGCGTGCGGACGCTGTTCCGGTAGTGCGGCATGAAGGCGTCACGTGCCGCAGGCGGGATCCACCTGTCGTCCGTCGAGCTCACCGCGACGATCGGCGCCGTGACACGGTCGTAGAGCGCCTGCGCCTCGGGGAAGTCCGGATCCTCGAAGAAGTACTCGGGGTACTGGCACCAGCGCTTCCACTGCAGGTAGGCCCCGAGTGGCAGGTCCTCTCCGAACCCGAGCCGGCTCCAGGCGAGGTAGCCGGTGGCGCGGGTCAGCAGCGGGCCGACGACATTCCACATGATCCGCACGCGCACCTGCTCCGAGCGCGGCATCCACCCGGTCCATCCCGATCCCGTCCCGAAGGTGTACATCGCGTCCACCCGCTCCGGGTGCGGCAGGAGCCCGAGGGCCTGTCCTCCGTAGGAGTGGCCCACGCGATGGACCGGCATCCTCCCGCCGTCGCCCGCGGAGTCCACGGCCGCAGCGAGATCGAGGCGGGCCCAGTCGCGGTAGTCCATGTCTAAGCCCTTGA
>CALGTB010000146.1 GCA_937902285.1 uncultured Actinomycetes bacterium
CTCGGAGTCGGTGACCTTCGCGCTGCGCCACCTGTCCGACCCGGACGTGGCGACGGCGCTACTGGCGATGACTCTGGAGAGTGAGGAGTTCACGGCCCTCCCGCTGACGCTCGCCGTCGCCCAGTGGCGTGCCTCGACCCCGCGGTCCTCGAGGTGCGCCCTGGGATGGATAGAGGGGAAGGCCCTGGAGCGTCTCGGCGATCACGAGCTGGCGGAGCGTTCGTACGACGCCGCGGAGTCGCTCGACCCGACGTGGGCGCCGGTCCTCGTCGAACTGGCGCGATTCGCCAGTGATCGAGGCGACGCTGCTCGTGCGGTGGGTCTGCTGGACCGCGCCGGGGTGGACGAGGACGACGACGAGCGAGCCTTCCTCGCACGTTTCGCGGCTGCCGCGCACGACCTCGACCGCAACGCCCCCTGCTGGTGCGGCTCGGGTCGGCGCCTCAAGGCCTGCCATCGCTCCGCACCGCCTCGTCCGCTGGAGACGCGAGCCGCGTGGCTGCAGCACAAGGCCGTCGTGTTCCTGCATGAGGGACCGTGGGGCGGTGAGCTGCTGGACCTCGCACGCGAGCGGTCCCGCTACTGGCCGGGATCCGAGGGGCTGATGCGCGGCTACTCCGATGCGCTGGTCCATGACGCAATGCTGTGCGAAGGGCGAGTGTTCGAAGACTTCCTGGAGGAACGGGGCTTCCTGCTGCCGGAGGACGAGCGTGAGCTCGCCGAGACGTGGATCGGCCGGGAGCGCTCGGTGTTCGACGTCGAAGAGGTCGCGGCAGGCACGAGCATGACGCTGCGGGACATGCGGTCCGGCGAGCGCGTCGAGGTCACTGAGCGGCTCGCGAGCCAAACCCTGCGGCGGGGCATGATCGTCGTCACGCGCGTGCTGCCATGCGGTGGCCAGTGGCAGATGTTCGGTGGCGTCGAGCAGATCCCCCTGCAGCAGCGCGACGCCCTCATCGACCTCCTGGACAGTGACCCCGAACCGATCGACGTCATCGCCGAACTGACGCGCGGGCAGGCACCTCCGGCCCTGGTGACGACGACGGGAGAGCCCCTGGTCGTCTGCCGCTCCCTGGTCGAGGTCGACGACATCGAAGGCTTCCTGGAGCTGGCCCGAGACAGGTACGTGGCGGCGGGAGCCGACTGGGTGCGCATCGTCGACGGGGTCATGCACGCGACGGTCCTGATCGAGGACGGGCGAGTGCGGGTCGAGACGCTCTCCGAGGAGCGCATGGACGAGGAGCTCGACTGGGTTGCTGAGCTGTCCATGTTCGTGCGGGTGATCGAGGCCGATGCGACGCCGCTGGACGAGCTCGCGGTTCCGAGCACACCGGGCGTCGCGCCCGATCCTCAGGATCCGGCCCTTGCAGAGGTCCTGGCGCACGTGATCGCAGGCTACGAGGAGCGCTGGCTCGACGAGTCCATCCCCGCGCTCAACGGGCTCACCCCGCGCGAGGCCGCGGAGGACCCGACTAGACGGCCCGACCTGGTGCGGCTGCTCGCCTCGTTACCGGAGTCGGAGCAGGGGATGAGCCCTGGTCGACTTGCGGCGGTCCTGGGACTGGACCTCTGACCAAGGCGGTGTCTTGCCCACCGGGTGCAGGCAGCCGCGAGCGGGCCTAGGGGTTCGGGATCGCCGACACCGTGAACGTCTGCGCCTGCGGCGTGCCCGCGGACGTCGTGACGATGGCCGTGCGCCCGGAGGCCCCGCTGAACCCTAGGGACAGCACGGTGACCGGCTGGTTGTCGGCGGTGGTCCCCGGCAGCGGCCCCGCGAGGATGTACATCGTCGGCACATACTCGTAGTTGGGGACCGCCTGGCCGTCGAGGGTGACGTCGCCGGATGGCGTGATGACCAGCGTGTGCTGGCCGGCCTTGTCGGTCATCGTCCCCGCGAAGGCGGACACCGGGATGGGGTTGAACGACGACTGTCCGCGGACCGCGCGCCCGTCGATCGTGCCGGCCAGG
>CALGTB010000147.1 GCA_937902285.1 uncultured Actinomycetes bacterium
CGGGGTGTGCGCGGGGGCGCGACGGGTGGCCGGCAGCGACCGCACCTCGGCACGACGAAGGGCCAGTACCACCTGCAGCGTGAAGGCCTCCTCGAAGCGGAGTCGGTCGTGCGCACGCGCCACGTCGGCGCGGGACGACGGCCGATGCACGAGTCGCAGCGCGTCGCTCAGGCCGCACAGGCCGCGGGCGTCGAGGATCTCGGCGGGAACCGGGTCCGCGAGGTCGGGCAGCTGGTCGAGGAGGATGCCGACCGACGACTGCACCTGCCACGTGGTCACCGAGCCGGCGGCCGGGTAGATGGGGATCAGTGCCCCGGCGAACGCGGCGACCGCCTCGGGATCGTCGGTGACGCCGTCCGGGAACAGCATGCACTCGGGATGCGCGAGCTGGCGCTGGCCGCGGAAGCTGGAGACCTGGCCGGCGAACAGGCCTCGCCGGCCGGCCCGGAACTCGCGCTCACGCCAGCGCTGGTTGAAGAAGGTCACCGACATCGAGTCTCGACCGTCCGTGACCAGGGCCTCCAGGATCGTGCCGCGGCGCTGGCGCATGGGACGGATCGTCACCTCGCTGATCTCGGCGAGGACGGTCACCCGCTCCCCCTCACGCAGGGTCGACAGGTCGGTGAGGTCGCCTCGCTCGACGTAGCGGCGCGGATAGTGGCGGAGCAGGTCCTCCGCCGTGGCGAGTCCGAGGCCCTTCGCGAGCGCAGTGGCCGTGCGGCCACCGAGGACGGAGGCGAGCGGCGTGCGGAGGAACGTCGTGCTCACTCCACGCCCATGATGATCGGCCACAGCGGCTGGCCGCCGTCGTGCACGGAGACCTCGACGAGCGGGTACCTCTCGGCCAGCCACGCAGGCAGGTCGGCCGTGAGCGTCGTGTCCGCCTCGGAGCCCAAGACGAGGGTGACCAGCTCGCCGCCGATCGCCAGCATCCCGCCGAGGAGCTCGCGCGCGACGTCGCTGACCCCCGAGCCGACGACCACGATGTCGCCGTCGACCAGGCCGAGCACGTCGCCGACGTCGCACGGACCCACCGTCGTGAGCGCCTGCCGGCTCGCGATGGTGACCGCGCCGTAGCGCGTCGCTCCGGCGGCACGGGTCATCGAGACGACGTCGTCATCGAATCGTGCACCGGGGTCGTGCACGGCGACCGCCGCGAGCGTCTGCACGATCGAGCGGGTGGGGATGACGGACACGCGGATTCCGCCGCCGCGGGCCTGCTCGGCGGCCGCCTCCGCGACCGCCCGGGTGTCCTTGTCGCTCGGCAGGATCACGACCTCGGTCGCGTGCGTCTGCGCGATGGCACCGAGGAGCTCGGCTGTCGAGGGCCGCTGCCGGGCGGCTGCCGGCACGATCGTCACGCCGACCTCGCCCATGAGCGCGGCGATGCCGGGGCCGTGGGTCACGGCCACGAGCGCCCTCGTGTCGACGGACTCGGGCCGCTCGAGCACCACCTCGAGATGCGTGATGCGGACCCGGTAGGGACGCCCCGCCCGGATCGCCGCCTCGACCGCCGCCCCTGCGTCGTCGACGTGCACATGGACGTTCCACAGCCGGTCTCCGCCGACGACCACGAGGGAGTCGCCCAGCGCGTCGAGCTCGGAACGGAGGACCTCGACGGCGTCGTCGTCGGCCTCGAGCAGGAACATGACCTCGTAGGCGGGCCCGCCGTAGTGCGACGCCACCTCCGCGTGCACCGGTCGTGGCTGCGGGAGCGCCGGAGAGGAGGCGCCCGGTCGGCGTCGGCCCGACACGGCCTCGGCCAGCGCCTCCAGGACGACCACGAGCCCGCGGCCGCCGGCATCGACGACGCCCGCCAGCCGGAGCGACTCGAGCATCTCCGGTGTGCGGTCGAGCGCCTCCTGGGCACCGTGGGCGGCGGCGGCCAGCACGGCGGCCGCGTCGTGCACGCCGTCCTGCACGCTCCTCTGCGCCGAGTCGGCCGCGGCGCGCGCCACCGTGAGGATGGTCCCCTCGACCGGTCGGGCGACCGCCTGGTAGCTGAGGTCGGCACCTCGTCGCAGCAGGTCCTGCACCATCTGCCCGTCGAGGGTGGATCCGTCGGCCAGCCCCGACAGCACCTCGCCCGTCCCGCGCAGGAGCTGCGAGAGGATGACCCCGGAGTTGCCGCGGGCTCCCATCAGGGCCCCGGTCGACAGCGCCTTGGCGGTCGCGCCGACCCCGGGGTCGGCGTCGGCATCGGCCGTCCAGCAGCGGTCCACCGACTCCAGCGCCGACTCCATGGTCAGGTAGAGGTTGGTCCCCGTGTCGCCGTCGGGCACCGGGAAGACGTTCAGGGCGTCGATCTCCGCTCGGGCCTCGCCGAGGGCACTGAGCGCACGGTAGGCCCAGTCGCGCACGAGCGCGGACGAGACGACGGCGGTCACGGCTCTCCCTCAGGGCGGGTCCGACTGCTCCGGACGCTCCGACCGTACCCTCAATTTGGGACTCTGACGGGCCCTCGGCTACCCTTGACTCTCGCGGCCGGCCCGGATCACAGTCCGAGTGCGACCTCCACCATCGAGAACGACCTCGACAACGACCTCAACAAGGAGTGCACCGTGGCTGCCAACTGCGACGTCTGCGGCAAGGGCCCCAGCTTCGGGCACAACATCTCGCATTCGCACCGACGCACCAAGCGTCGCTGGAACCCGAACATCCAGCGCGTGCGCGCGATGGTCGGTCGCACCCCCCAGCGCCTGAACGTGTGCGCCTCGTGCCTCAAGGCCGGCAAGGTCGCCCGCGCCTAGTTGTAACCGGTCACCTGGTTGGTGACGGGGCGCGGCTGATGGGGGGCTTGCCTCCGATGCCGTGGTGGTTGCGCTCATTGTTGTAGTAGTCGAGCCAGGGATCCAGTGCCGAGGTTCGTTGGTCGTTGCTGGTGAAGGGTTGCCGGTAGGCCCATTCGTTTTGCAGGGTGCGGTTGAACCGCTCGACCTTGCCGTTCTGCCAGGGGCAGTGCGGCTTGATGAACAGCTGGCGGGCGCCGAGGGCGGCAAGGGCGGCCTTGAAGTCGTTGGAGTGCCGGTAGGCGTACGCGTTGTCGCTGATGACCTCGCGGACGGTGATCCCGTGGGATGCATAGAACCGTGCCGCTCGGAGCAGGAAGCCGGCGGCGGTTGAGCCCTTCTCGTCGGCATGAACCTCGGCGTAGGCGAGGCGGGAGTGGTCATCGACGGCTGCATGGACGTAGTCGAAGCCGATCCGATCCCGGTTGCTGCCGCGGTGGTCGATGGACGACGGCCCGTGCATGCGCCAGCCGCCGCCCTGGGGGATGCGGCCGAGCTTCTTCACGTCGATATGGATCAGGTCTCCGGCCGCGGGACGCTCGTAGCGCCGTTGAGTCGACTTCGACGCACGGATCACGACCCCGGTCAGCGGGTCCATCGACCAGATCCCCGGCATCCCATGCCGGGTCAGGATCCGGCTCACGGTGCGCGCAGGAACTCCCGTGACCTCGGCGATCCGATCTCGCCCCAGCCGCAGTTCACGGCGTGCCGCCACGACCACGGCCTCCACCAGAACCGGCGTCCGCGCCGGATACGACCTCGCTCGGCTGGATCGATCATGCAGACTCGCCCAGCCCTCCGCATCGAACCGGGCGACCCACCGATGCGCGCACTGCCGGGAAATGCCCATCTCCTTGGCCACGTGCGAGACCGGCCGGCGATCAATCCGCACCCGACGCACCAGCAGACAGCGACCATGAAACGTCAAACGAGCATTAGCGTGGCCCATTGAGACCTCCGTTCCTCCGTGGATGACTTCGCAATCACCACCTCAACGGAGGTCTCACCCTTTTCTCAAGCAGCCACGCCCGTCACCAACGTGATGGCCGGTTACAGCTAGTCGGCCGATCTCGGGGAGTCCTGCCCTGCGTCGTCGCCCCTCGGGGCGAC
>CALGTB010000148.1 GCA_937902285.1 uncultured Actinomycetes bacterium
GAGGAGTCCTTCCACTGGCTGAAGGAGCTGCTCATCTCCATCAACAACGGGGTCCCCTTCCCGCAGGACGGCTCACTGAGGTAGTCGCAGCACGGCGCCTCGTCTCGGCTCCTCAGTCGCAGGCGGGGTGTGGCAGCATGTGGCGACTAGGTGCGTGTCCGCTGATCTCGAGTCGTTGGGGAGCCATGTCTGACCAGGACAAGAGCGTGGCCAGCCGCATCGCCTATTGGCTGAGGGATCGACTCAGCGCCCCCCTGTTCGACTCCATCGATGTCAACGACTGCGACGTGCTGGACGTCGGTGGCGGCAGCTTCTTCCTCCGCCTGCGCGAGCGGCACCAGGTGTGGCGTCGCTACGTGGTCGTCGAGCCGAGCGACGACCTGCTCCCCGACCCGGACCCATCCGTGGAGGGGATGATCGGTACGGCAGAGGACCTGCCCTTCCCGGATGAGTCCTTCGACCGCGTGCTGGCCGTGCAGGTTCTCGAGCACGTCTTCGAGCCGATCAAGGCGACCGACGAGATGTACCGGTGCCTGAGGCCCGGCGGGGAGCTCATCATCCTCGTGCCGCAGAGCGGCAACCTCCACCTGGTTCCGTACCACTTCCAGAACTTCACGCGGTTCTGGCTCTTCGAGCAGGCCAGGCGCATGGGCGCAGAGATAACCCTGTGGAAGCCGCTCGGGGGAGCCTGGCGGACGATCGCGTCCCGGCTCTTCCTGCTGTTCTGGCCGCTGCTCGACCTTCACGAGACGCGTGACCCCATGCTCCGCCACCGCCCCTGGCACTACTGGCTCCTGCTGCCGTTCCAGGTGGTAGCGGCGGTGATCTTCTTCCCCATCGCGCTCCTCCTGTCCGTCTCGGACATCTCCGAGGAGGCCAACAACCACCTTGTGGTGATGAGGAAGCCCGTGGCGCCGGAGCCTGCCTAGGCCGGCCGTCGGCAGATGAGGACGTCCGTGCTCGAGAACAGCACGTCACCGCAGGCCTCGGCGAACAGGGTCGCGTCCGCAGCGCCCCGCTCCGTGAGTGCGCGGATCGACGTGAACACGAGCAGCGACGGATCGAGGCGTGACCCCTGCTGGTAGGGCAGGTCGGTGAGCACCCCGAACTCAGGGTTCGTCCAGAAGTCGTCGATCGGGAGCTCATCGGTGTTGGCGATGAGCACGGCAGCCGCCTCTCGCTGGCTGTCGCGCAGCTCGACGCCCGAGGTGTTCCGGGCGATGCGCACGCCCTGATAGGCCGTGCACAGGACGAGCACGACGACGGCCACGACGGGCAGGGCGGTCGTGACGACGCGCAGCCGGCCCTCGGATCGGTCGCGGATGTCGAAGGCAGTCACGACCATGACGGCCGACAGCAGGGCCAGGGCGAGCATGAACCCGGGCACGGCGGGCCGGGGGCTGGTCTGGCTCGACGTCATCACCCACCACACCAGGTAGCTGGCGGCCCCGGCGAGGCCGGCCACGAGCGCGATGCTGTCGTCGGGCTCGTCCGCCCCACGGCCTCTGCCGTCGGGCCCCAGGTAGGGGTGGAGCAGTACCAGCGCCACGAGGACGCAGACCGCCGCGACCACCAGCATGATCGACGGCCCGGAGAGCAGTTGCGTGAGGCTGGCCAGTTTGGCGAGCGTGGCGTTCGGCAGGTCCGGGAGCGGGACCGTGTTGAACGCGGTGAAGGCTCGCGTGAGCTCGATGTTGTGCAGGTAGCCGCTCGGTCCGAGGCTGACGAGCTTGTAGCCCTCGAACAGCACGGTCGGCAGCAGCAGGCCCGGAAGGAGCCGCACGAGGGAGCGGGGCTCGAGCTTCCGGTGGGCCAGCCACGCTCCGATGACCCACACGGCGAGGAGCACCAGAACGGGAAGGGCGAAGTTGAGCTTGGTCTGGATGGCGAGGCCGCCGGCGAGGCCCGCCCACGCCAGGCGACGCCTCGCGAGAAGGACCGCCATCGTGAGGAGGAGGGCGGTCGCCGCCACGTCGCCGACGAATCGGCCGGGCATGACCGATCGGTTGGTGAGGTCGGGCATGAGGATCGGGAGGAGGAGTGGCCCCGCGAGGGCGGCGAGCGCCGCCCACGGGCCACGCCACCGGTGGAACAGGATCGCCGTGGCGACGAGGAAGAGGGAGAAGAAGGCCATCGGCACGATCCGGGCGGCGGCGACGTTCCCGTCGGTCACCAGCCATACGAACGCCGAGGGCAGCAGCATGACCGGGCCCGTCGAGATGAAGGGATGGAAGGGCTCGCCCGTGGTGAAGTAGGCCACACCGTCATCGACGAAGCCGTTCCCCGAGGCGATGTTCGCGATGACGTGCAGCAGGTAGGACTCGTCGTACTCCAGGCCGTAGCCGAACTGGCCGCGCAGGAGGACGGCATACCCGGCAGCGATCGCCACGGCCAGCGCAGCGAACCCGATCCGTCCGGCCCACACGTGCGTCCGACGACTCACGGATCCACCGTGCCGCGCACGACCCACAGCTCCTCGGGGAGACTCCCAGAACCGGTCATGACGCGACGATAGCCCGAGGCCACGCTGGCCATCCCTCGGGTGATGTAGGGGATCGACCGCGGATGCCTGGCGGTGTAGCGGGCGAGCCACGCGGCCAGGTGGAGGTCCTCCCACCGTGCTGAGCGTCCGTAGCTCGCGCGATCGGAGTTGGGCCGGCCGTAGATGATCGACACCGGCTCGGCGAACTCGGCGACGACGACGTTGCCGATGTCGGCGGCGGTCTCCATCTCGATCCGCATAGGCCCGCGCTTGCGAAGCCGGGTCGAGGCGAGGCGCTGGTGGCTGAGGAAGCTCGTGACAGAGCCCGTCATCTGCATGTAGGTGGGCTGACGCAGCTGCTGCGCGATCCACGCGGCGACGGGAAGCCGTGTAGGTCCGGGGACGGGGAAGGAGGTCCAGCTCTCGATCGGCTCGTCCCACGGTCCGGCGAACAGCTCGTCGGCCTGCTCGTGCCGCATGGCCCATGGTCCGAAGTAGGCGGTCCCCTGCTCGAGCGGCCAGTTGCCGTGCTCGTCGACGATCCGCTCGATCCCCCGCGGGCGCACCTGGTCGTCGTAGGCGAGCCAGTAGATCCAGTCCTGCGGGTGGCCTCCAGTCCGCTCGAGGTAGCTGATCCAGAATCGCTGGTGGTCCATCGTCTTCAGCTCGACGCCCGAGCAGATCAGCTCGACCTTGCTCGGGGTGCCGGCCTCGGCATGCTCGCGCAGGTAGGCCTGTGCTGCCTGCATGTCGTCGCCCTCGTTGTCGCCCGTGACGCTGACCACGATGCGGCGGAACAGGTGCTCGGAACGGCCGATCGACTCGAGCGCGCGCAGGAAGCGAGGGCCGCCCCGGTAGACGAGGACGACGAGGATCGGCTGCAGGCTTGCACCTGACGCAGCCGGTGTCACCGGATGGCCTCGTCGTAGACGGCCTCGTACCGGGCGACCACGACGTCGGGCGACCAGGTGCGCAGGGCACGCTCTCGTGCCGCCTGCGACCAGCGACGCTCGTGCGCCGAGTCGTCGATCGCCTGCACGAGGCCGGTTGCGAGGTCGTCGGTGTCGTGCGCCCTCGCGAGGTAGCCCGTCGCCTGGTGCTCGACGATGTCCGGGAGCCCGCCGATGGCGAAGGCGACGACAGGCCGTCCGCACGACTGCGCCTCCATGGCCACGAGCGGCATGTTGTCCTCGCGACTGGGCACGGCGACGACATCGGCAGCCCCGTAGAGGACGGCCAGGGCCGCGTCGCCGTGGACCTGGCCGAGCCAGATCACCGGGGCGGCTGACTCCACGTGACCTCCGTCGGGTGCGGTCGGCCCCGCCACGACGACCGTGACGTCGGGGTGGCGGTCCCGAACGGCAGGCAATGCGTCCTGAAGCAGGTCCCAGCCCTTACGGGCGTCGCCAGTCCCGCCCGAGCTGATGAACAGGACGAGCGGGGTGCCCTGGGGCAGCCCGAGCCGGCTGCGCGCCTCGACCGTGTCGAGGGGTGCGAAGGCATCACAGTCGATGACGTGCGGGATCTGCGACACGGGCCAGCGGCCGAAGAGCGCGCTGGCCGCGACACGATCACGCATCCACCCGTTCGACGCCACGATGTGCATCGGGCGGGTCCAGTCGCGCCGCTTGCGCTGCCATGTCGAGCGATCGAGGTCGACCCCCCTCTCGCCGGACGGCCTGTTGCCGCGCGTGTACCCCGTGCGCCACCGCGCGTCCTGCGTGTCGGAGCCGTAGTGCTCCGTGCCCGAGAACGGCCACATGTCCACGAGCGACCACACCACGGGCTTGGTAATGCGCCCGATCTCGCGCACGGAGAGGAACCCGTCGGTGACCCAGTGGAGGTTGACCACATCCGCGGCGGAGGCGTTGATCGTGCGGGCGCTCACGGCCCCGAACATCGCCGGAGAGCGCCACGACGTGTTGGGCGACCTCTGCAGCCGCCACGCAGCGTGGTCGAGCTGCTGCGCGGCCAGGACGCGCGCACGGCCGAGGCCCTCAGGGGTGTGCACGGTGTCGTCGGCGAGGCCCGAGCGGGCGACGAGCATGGTCGAATCGAGCCCCGCCCGGACCATCGCATGGTGGAGCGCGTAGGCCGCCCGCGCGGCGCCTCCGTTGGTGTCGTAGGTGCTTAGATGGAGGACGCTGGGCGGCACGCGCCCACGGTACCTGCATGGGCGAGGAGGTGCGCACCATCGACGCCGTCCTTCTCGTCGCCTACCTCGCACTTCCGGTGATCGCCTTCGTCCGCGTGCGCAATCTCAGCTGGCTGGCCATCCACCTCGCAGTGACGGTCTCACTCGCCGGAGTGATCGTCGGGTTCGCCCGCGATCACGGGCACCTCTGGACGATGACGCAGCTGCAGTATGTGCTGCTCGCGGCGCTGGCGGTCGTGGTGCTCCTCGCCTGGCTGAGGCCGGCACCCAAGCGCCAGTCGTTCCGCCGTCAGGCCGCCACCGTGCTGCTCCCGATGGCCTTCGTCGTGGTGGCGGTCACCGTCGTGACGACGTTCCTGACGGAGCGGCCGGCGTTCTACAACCCACTCAGCTATCTCATCGGCCACTCCGTCGCCGAGGACAACGCCAAGTGGCTCGACTTCACGTCGCAGCTGGCCTCCGGCAATCCGATCGAGCAGGCCGTGTCGCTGGGCGGACCCCTCCAGCTGATGATCGTGTTCGTCGCCACGGCGCTGTCGGTGCTCTCGATGGTTCTGCTCGGCGGCGTCAACGAGGTCGCGGTCGCCGCCAACACGGTGGTCTTCTCCGAGTTCCTCATGGTCGCCCTGGTCCCCCTCGCCCTGGCCCCGATCGCGGAGATGCGTCGGCGCCGCGGGGGAGCAGCGCAGTCGCACGGCTCCGGCACGAAGGGTCAGGCCTGGATCCCCTGGCCGATGGTCGTGCTCGCCGCGCTCGTCGTGGGATCGGCCAGCCTCCTGGTCACCGGCTTCGGCCATCTCACCCTGCAGTTCACCTTCCTCATCATGGTGCTCTGGTCGGCCACGTTCCTCGCCAACCCGAAGCTGCCCCGGGCGCGGCTGCTCACGTCGCTGGTCGTCGCTGCGGGCGTCACCGTCTGGCTGCCGCTCAACGTGCTCGCGATCGTCGTCCTCGCTGGCACGCTCGCCGTCCTGGCCGCGCGTCCGCTGCGGCGCGGGCTGCGGGCGCTGGATGGGGTGGGTGCGGCCATCTGGCTGGCCTTCGCCGTGTGCTTGTGGGAGCCCATCACCAGCAGCCTCGTGTACTTCCTGGGCACGTCGACGGCGTCGGGCGGAGTCGACCTTCCGCGGGTGGTTGCCGGCGCGGGGGGCGCGGTCAGTGCCTCCGTCGGGGCGCTCGTCCACGCGCCAGGCTGGGCCACCCGCCTCATCAACCTGGACGAGAACTCGCTCTTCAGCAGTGCGGGAGGCACGGAGCAGGCCGGCCCGATCCTGGCTGGCTTCGCCGTCGTGTCCGTCGTGGCTGCTGTCGTCGTGCTCTCACGGCTCAACGCCGCGACGGATCGGTCGACCTACGTGCGCTTCGTGCCCGTGGGACTGCTGTCGGGCTTCGCCGTCGCCCTCACCATGCTCGACCTGTGGACCACAGGTGAAGGACCGCACTACGGATCGCTGAAGTTCCTGTTCATGACCGTCGTGGTCGTGCTCGGCACCACGCTGCCCTTCGCCCTGCTGGCGCTTGATCCCGCTCGACTCGGCATGAGCCCGGCGCGCTGGGCAGGAGTCGGCGGCGTCGTCATCCTGCTGGTCGTCGACACGATGCTGCCGCGGGCCGCTGCCGCCATCCGCCCGGCCCAGTGGTCGCCGCCCATCCCGTTCGACAACCCCGCGAGCTACTGGTGGCCCGCCGACGTGAGGGACGAGGCCGTGC
>CALGTB010000149.1 GCA_937902285.1 uncultured Actinomycetes bacterium
CGGGCGCAGCCTTCTTCACGGGCGCAGCCTTCTTCACGGGCGCAGCCTTCTTCACCGGAGCAGCCTTCTTCACCGGAGCAGCCTTCTTCGCGGGCACGGCCTTCCTCGACGTCGCCATGCGACCCCCTCCTTGCCTACGACCCGCTCCACGGCCGGCGTCCGCACTCGGCGCCGAAGCCATATATCGGACGGATGCTAGGCCCGTTCGACCCCTGCCGACGGATGCCGCGCCGATGCCGTCGGCTCGGGCTGCCGCTGGGCGGATATCCTGACCCTCCCCGCGGTGCCGCGGGGGATCCGTCCCCGCCACTCGGAGGCTGCATGTACCGGGCCGTGCCCGCGCAGGTCGACCTGCCTGCCCTGGAGCACGACGTGCTGCGCATGTGGGACGACGAGGGCGTGTTCGCGGCGTCGGTGGAGCAGAGCGCCGGCCGGCCCCCTTGGGTGTTCTACGAGGGTCCGCCCACGGCCAACGGGGCCCCCGGGACGCACCACGTCGAGGCGCGCGTGTTCAAGGACGTGTTCCCGCGCTACCGGACCATGAAGGGCTACTCGGTCCCCCGTCAGGCCGGCTGGGACTGCCACGGCCTGCCCGTCGAGCTGGCCGTCGAGAAGGAGCTGGGCTTCACCGGCAAGGGCGACATCGAGACCTACGGGGTGGCCGAGTTCAACGCCCGCTGCCGCGAGTCGGTCCTGCGCCATGTCGGCGAG
Organism: uncultured Actinomycetes bacterium; assembly: GCA_937902285.1. Lineage (GTDB taxonomy): Bacteria > Actinomycetota > Actinomycetes > S36-B12 > S36-B12 > UBA10649. The sequence continues at coordinate 712 of CALGTB010000149.1, forward strand.
TTCGCCACCATGACCCGCCGCATGGGCTACTGGGTCGACATGGACCGGGCCTACTGGACCATGGACAAGGACTACGTCCAGAGCGTGTGGTGGTCGCTGAAGCAGATCTTCGACAAGGGCCTGCTGGTGCAGGACCACCGCGTCGCGCCGTACTGCCCGCGCTGCGGCACCGGTCTGTCCGACCACGAGCTCGCCCAGGGCTACGAGACCGTCATCGACCCGTCGGTCTACGTGCGGTTCCCCGTCGACCCGGCGAGCGCCCTCGGGGAGCAGTTCCCCGGACTGGCCCTGCTCGTCTGGACCACGACCCCCTGGACCCTGGTCTCGAACACCGCCGTCGCCGTCAAGCCGGACGCCACCTACGCCGTCGTGCGCACCGCCGACGACGAGCTCCTCGTGGTGGCGGAGGAGCTCATCCCCGCGCTGTTCAGCGAGCCGGTCGCGGTCCTTCTCACGATGACGGGCTCCAGCCTCGAGCGGATGGGCTACGTGCGGCCCTTCGACCTCGTCGACATCCCCGACGCCCACTACGTCATCCTCGCCGACTACGTGACGACCGACGACGGCTCCGGCCTGGTGCACCAGGCCCCCGCGTTCGGAGCCGACGACCTCATCACCTGCCGGGCCTACGGGCTCCCCGTCGTCAACCCCGTCCAGCCCGACGGCACCTTCCTCCCGGACGTGCCGATGGTGGGCGGCATGTTCTTCAAGAAGGCCGACGAGACGCTCGTCAGCGACCTCGAGCAGCGTGGACTGCTGTTCCGCCACGTGCCGTACGAGCACTCCTACCCGCACTGCTGGCGGTGCCACACTCCTCTCCTGTACTACGCGCAGCCGTCCTGGTACATCCGCACGACCGCCATCAAGGACCAGCTCCTCGCCCAGAACGAGCAGACCAACTGGTTCCCGCCCACCATCCAGTGGGGCCGCTACGGGGACTGGCTGACCAACAACGTCGACTGGGCGCTGTCACGCAACCGCTACTGGGGCACTCCCCTGCCCATCTGGCGGTGCGCCGACGGCCACCACACCGCCGTCGGCTCGCTGGCGGAGCTCGGCGAGCTCGCCGGGCGCGACCTGAGCGAGACCGATCCGCACCGGCCGTTCGTCGACGACATCACCATGGCCTGCCCCGAGTGCGGGGCGACCGCCACCCGGGTTCCCGAGGTCATCGACGGCTGGTACGACTCCGGGGCCATGCCGTTCGCCGCCCTCGGCTACCCGTACAAGAACACGGACGCCTTCGCCGCGCAGTACCCGGCCGACTTCATCTGCGAGGCCATCGACCAGACGCGCGGGTGGTTCTACACGCTCATGGCGATCGGCACCCTCGTCTTCGACCAGTCCTCGTACCGCAATGTCGTGTGCCTCGGCCACATCCTCGACGAGGACGGCCGGAAGATGAGCAAGCACCTCGGCAACATCCTCGCCCCCATCCCCCTCATGGACGAGCACGGCGCGGACGCCGTCCGGTGGTTCATGCTGGCCAGCGGATCGCCCTGGCAGGCCCGGCGGGTCGGCCACTCCGCCATAGCCGACGTCGTGCGCAAGACGCTGCTCACCTACTGGAACACGGTGTCCTTCCAGACGCTCTACGCCCGGACGGCCGGATGGCAGCCCAGTGACGGCGCGCCGGACCCGCAGGACCGGCCCGTCATCGATCGCTGGGTCCTGTCGGAGGCGCAGCGGCTGGCCGCCGGCGTCGACGCCGCACTCGACGTCTTCGACACCCAGCGCGCCGGACGCCTGCTGTCGACGTTCATCGACGACCTGTCGAACTGGTACGTGCGGCGATCGCGCCGCCGGTTCTGGGAGGGGGATCCCGCCGCGCTCGCGACGCTGCACGAGGCGCTGCGCATCGCCACGCTGTGCCTGGCTCCGTTCACTCCGTTCATCACCGAGCGCGTCTGGCAGGACCTCGTCCGCACCACCGACCCCGAGGCGCCGACGTCGGTGCACCTGGCCTCATGGCCCGAGCCGGTCCCCGACCTGATCGACGTCGAGCTGGGCGAGCGCATGGACCTCGTGCGGCGACTGGTCGAGCTCGGCCGGGCGGCGCGGTCGTCGTCCGGCGTGCGCACGAGGCAGCCATTGGGGAGGGCGCTCATCTCCGGAGCCGGCTGGGCGACGCTGCCGGACGACCTGCGCGAGCAGGTTGCCGAGGAGCTGAACGTGGGTTCGCTGGAGTCGCTCGGAGACGACAGCGCGGGCCTGGTCGACGTCAGCGTCAAGGCCAACTTCCGATCGCTCGGGAAGCGGTTCGGCAAGCAGACCCCCCTCGTCGCCGCAGCGATCGGCGCAGCCGACCCCGTCGCGCTCGTCACCACCCTCCGCTCGGGATCCCCCCTCGTCGTCGAGGCCGGTGAGCTCGGCTCCGTGTCCATCGGTGACGACGACGTCGTCGTCACCGAGACGCCCCGCGAGGGCTGGGCCGTGGCCAGCGACGCCGGCGAGAGCGTCGCGCTCGACCTGCACATCGACGATGCGCTCCGCCTTGCGGGGCTGGCCCGCGAGATCGTCCGGACCCTGCAGGAGGGCCGCAAGAACGCCGGCCTCGAGGTGTCCGACCGGATCTCGGTGCGGTGGGCCAGCGACGACCCGGATCTGCGGGCGGCGCTCGCCGATCACGGGCAGCTCATCTCGTCCGAGGTGCTCGCGGTGACGATGGTCGAGGGCCCCGCCGAGCACGGCGACGCCGTGGTCGAGACCGATCTCCCGATCTCCCTCGCCCTCGCCCGGGCCTGACCTGGCGGGTCAGCGCCGGTCCACGAGCCCGATCTGCTCGCTGAGCATGGCGCGCACGTCGGCGCGGATGCCGTCTGCGCGGATCTGCGCGTAGCGCACGATCTCGTCGGCCGTCGTCTGCGCCAGCGCGAGCACCGACTGCGCCTCCGGGTCGGACGCCATCAGCGCGGCGACCTCGGGCGACACGGCGGGCGCGGCCTCGGGCACGGACTGCTGCGATCCCTGGACCGCCACGGTCGCCGCCAGGCGCGCCTGGGCATCGGCCAGTCGCTCCTCGGCCATGGTCAGTCGTGCCTGCATCTGGTCGCACGTCGTGCGCAGCACGGCCTCCCCGTCGCGCGAGCGCTGCAGCTCGTCGGCGTACTGGGACACGTCGGCCTCGACGATGTCGAGGAAGGCGTCCACCTCGTCCATGTCGTAGCCGGCCCGCACTCGCGTCGTCGAGAACTTCGTCGCTCGGACCTCAGCAGCGGTGAGTGGCATGTCGGGCTTCCTTCGCTAGAGCATGAGTGCGAGGTTGATGAGCACCTGCAGCCCGATGAGGACGATCAGGAACGCCAGGTCGAACTGGATGCTGCCGATGCGGATCGGCGGGATGAACCGCCTCAGGAGCTGCAGGGGCGGGTCGGTGATGGTGTAGATCGCCTCGGCGATGAGCAGCAGCACGCCGCTCGGCCGCCAGGACCGTGCGAAGACCTGGACGAAGTCGAAGACCAGGCGCCCGATCATCACCAGCCAGTACAGCCACAGCACCGTCGCCAAGACCTGCCCGACGGCAGCCATCGCTCACTCCCCTGCTCGCGGCCGGCGCGCCCTTCGGCGACCGCCGTGCTCAGCTCTGGTTGAAGAAACCGTCCTGGGCGATCTGCGCCCGGGCCTCATCGCCGACATCCACGTTCGCGGGTGACAGGAGGAAGACCTTGTTGGTGATCCGCTCGATGGACCCACGCAGCCCGAACACGAGCCCGGCGGCGAAGTCGATGATCCGCTTGGCGTCCTGGTCGTCGAGCTCGGACAGGTTCATGATCACCGGCACGCCGTCGCGGTAGTCCTCGCCGATCCGGCGCGCGTCGTTGTAGCTGCGCGGGTGGACCGTCTCGATGCGGGTGATGTCGGGCATCACGGGCCGCCGGTCGGCCAGGGGGACTGAGGTGGGACGGCTCGGGGCGGCGGCATCGCTGCGGAAGGTGCGCACCGCGCGGGTGTCCGGGATCGGCCGCACGCTTCGACTGCTGTATCGGTCGTCGGGACGCTCGTCGTAGCGGTCGTCGTAGCCGCGGGGACGCGAGTCGCGAGCGCCCCGTCGAGCGCTCTCGTAGTCCTCGTGCTCGTCGTAGGCGTCGTCGCTGTGGTCCTCGACGAGGCCGAGGTAGACGGCCATCTTGCGCATTGCGCCAGCCATTGCCTGTCGTCCTCCTGTGGAACCATCACCCGGACCAGGCGCCCGGCGGCGTCAGTCCCGTTGTCGCGACGCCATTCGACGCCAGTTCTGAGTATGGACGTTACTGCACCGCAGCCCGGGCTCCGAGTATCGCGCCCCCCACGCGCACCTGTGTCGCCCCATGCCGGATGGCCTGCTCCAGGTCACCGCTCATGCCTGCGGAGACCGTGCCGGCAGCCGGCCACCGCGCCTGGAACGCCCGGGAGACCTCCGCCAGGCGCGCGAACGCCTCGTCCGGGTCGCCCGGGAAGGGAGCGACCCCCATGACCCCCCGGAGCTCGAGCATCGGCTCGGCCACCACGGCGGCTGCCAGGTCGACAGCGCCCGCCGGTGCCACGCCGCCCCGATCGGGCCGCGGCACGGGATCCAGGGCCACCTGGACCAGCACCTCGATGCGCCGGTCCGCGCCGACCGCCGCACGGCCGAGCGCGGCCACGAGCTCGGGCCGGTCCACGGACTCCACGACATCCGCCCAGTGCACGACGGACGCGGCCTTCTTCCGCTGCACCTGGCCGATCATGTGCCACGTCACGGCGTCGTCCCCCTGGCCCCGCGCCCGGATCTCGTCACGCTTGCCACGGGCCTCCTGGTCGCGGTTCTCCGCGACATCCCGGATGCCGAGTCCCTCGAGGATGGCGACGTCACTGGCAGGGAAGGTCTTCGTCACGACCACCAGGTCGACGGTGTCGACCCGGCCGGCCTCACGGCGCGCCGCGTCGATGCGGCGGCGCACCGCAGCCACGCCGTCGGCGATCTCGTCGATCCGTGACTGCGTCATGTCAGAACTGTGGCACTGCACTCGGGGTCACCGCGACCGGGCCGTGGGTGCAGATCGCCAGCCCCTGCCGGCCCGTGACGCCGTCACGCCGGTAGGAGAACAGCCCCGCGTCCTCAACTGTGCATCCTCCGGCCAGGACGACGGCCGACGCCGGCAGCCCGAGCTCGGCACAGCGGACCCGCAGCCCGGCCCGCACGTCGATGCCGGGCTGGCCGTCTCGTGCCGTCACCACCGCCGCCGACCCCACCGCGGCGGACGTGCGGGCGAGGACCTCCTCGGCCCGGGCGGCGGGCACGGGGTAGCAGGGTCCGCAGACGGCCGGGCCCAGGATGACCTGACGCACATCGGTGCCGAGATCGCGGATCGCCGCGAAGGCCGACCCGAGGACGTCGCCCGCCAGGCCCCTCCACCCGCAGTGCACGGCGGCCACCGTCCGGCCGTCGAGGCCGGCGATGCCGATGGTCACGCAGTCGGCACCGAGCGCCGTCAGCGCGAGATCGGGACGCTGCGTAACGAGTGCGTCGACGCCGGGGTAGACACCGGGCGCGTCCACGAGCGCGACGTCGGCGCCGTGGACCGAGTCCATGACCACCATGGCCTCGGGCGGCAGGCCGAGGAGGGCCGCGACCCGACCCCGGTTGACGGCGACCGCCCCGGCATCGTCACCGACG
>CALGTB010000150.1 GCA_937902285.1 uncultured Actinomycetes bacterium
GTGACAAGCCCCGCAGTGACAAGCCCCGCAGTGACAAGCCCCGCAGTGACAAGCCGCGCAGTGACAGGCCGCGAAGTGACAAGCCGCGCTCCGGCAGCGATCGGAGCGACGGGCGACGGACGGCGGCGCGCACGGGCGATGCCCGCGGCTCGGACAGCCGAGGTCGCGATCCCCGGCGCCCGGACACCCGGCGGCCCGACCGCAACGGTGCTGACCGGCCGCGTGACCCGGTGGTGGCCGACGACATCACCGCCGACCAGCTCGACAAGGGCGTCGGGCACGAGCTGAGGACCCTGCCGGAGGGACTCGCCGAGATCGTCGCGCGTCACCTCGTCGCTGCCGACCAGGCGCTCGTGAACGACAACGTGCCCCTGGCCCGTCAGCACATCGCGGCCGCGAAGCGCCGGGCCGGCCGGGTGGCTGCCGTCCGCGAGGCTGCGGGGATCACGGCCTATCTGGCAGGCGACTATGCCGAGGCGATCTCGGAGCTGCGCACGGTGCGTCGCATGACCGGGTCCAACGAGTACCTGCCCATGATGGCCGACTGCGAGCGTGGCCTCGGCCGCCCGCAGAAGGCGCTCGAGCTGGTCAAGGAGGTCGACGCCCGCACGCTCGACCCGGCGACGAGGGTCGAGCTGCTCCTCGTGAGCGCGGGGGCTCGTGCGGACCTCGGACAGCTTGAGGCAGCGCTCGTCGTGCTCCAGGTCCCTGAGCTGAGGCAGCTGCCGCCGGGCGGGCCCCGGGCACGGATGCAGTACGCCTACGCGGACCTGCTTGAACGGGTGGGCCGGTTCGAGGACGCCCATGAGTGGATGCGACTGGCTGCGGAGTCCGATGTCGACGGGGTGACGGATGCGGCCGAGAGGCTCGAGGAGGAGGCCGGTGTGGCGTTCTCCGAGGAGGACTTCGACGATGACGTTCCCCTGGACGGGGAGGGAAACCGTCAGCCCTGACGGGCTCTCACGGCGCTGGGCCTAGCCCTGCGCGTCGAGCCAGCGGACGATGCCGTGCACGTTGGCCCCGACCCCTGACAGCTCATCGAACTTCAGAACGCGATCCTCGTCGGAGTAGAACAGCGGATGCCGCTCGCGGTCCTTCTCCCGCACCATGGCGATGGCGTGGTCGACATCCGGTGACTGTGCATGAGCGGCCGCCACGGCCTCGACCCAGTAGCGGAGCTCGGCCTCGGAGCGGTCGAGGGTGTCCGACACCTCGGTGACGGGTCCGAAGTGGCTGAACAGCAGGCGGGCCGCGCCGGCGTCGCGCATGCGCGCGAGCGACGAGAGCGTGAGGTCGAGATCGAAGTCCGGTGGTGGCGTGGCCGGCCGGACGTCCTCGGTCTCCGGAACGTAGACACCCGCCGCGTCGCCCGTGTAGAGGTCACCGGTCTGGGAGTCGAGCAGGCCGACGTGATGCGAGGCGTGCCCAGGATTGTGGAAGGCGTCCAGCCGCCGTCCGTCGCCCAGATCGATCGTCCCGGACTCGCCGAGCGTCACCAGGCGCTCCGCTGGCACGGGGCGCAGGTCGCCGAACAGGCGGTCCATGTCCGGACCGAAGACCCGGTGGGCGCTGGCCACCAGCCGGCTCGGGTCGGCGAGGTGCCGCGCCCCGCGCTCGTGGACCACGATCTGCGCCTGCGGGAAGGCCTCGGCCAGGTCGCCCACCCCGCCCGCATGGTCGAGGTGGATGTGGGTGACCACGATGGTCGAGAGGTCGTCCGGGCCGATGCCGAGCTCACTGAGGGCGGCGATCACGATGCCGGCCGAGCGCGCGGTTCCCGTCTCGACGAGGCAGGGCCGACTGCCCCGGATGAGGTATCCGGAGGTGATCCCCTCGTAGCCCCCCATCCGGGTATCGATGTGGAAGACGTCGTCGCCGAGGGTCTCGATCGTGGAGGCAGTCACCTGCGCATTATCAACCGTCTCGCCTGTCGTGGTCCGGCATCCACAGTGATCGGTGGGCTCGGGGCCCTCCGGGGAGATCCGGCCCAGAATCGGGGTCCGGCCGCCCGGTCGGGGATGCGAGGTGGCTCATGCCAGTGACCAACGGCGCCGACGCGCCCACGTCGTACAGCGAGGTCGTCATCGTGGGGCGGATGGGCTCGCGCGTCGAGCAGCGTGAGCTGCCCAGCGGCGACGCCGTGACGGTCTTCACGCTGGTCGTCGACCGGAACGCCCGAGACCGTCGCTCGCCGCGGGGAGCCCGCGTCGACGCCATCCCGTGCCAGACCTTTCGCCTGCCGATCGCCCGCCGCCTGGAGAGCCTGGCCGAAGGGGACTGGGTCAAGGTCCAGGGCCAGCTGCGCCGCCGCTTCTGGCGCGCAGGCGCAGGCCTCGGCAGCGCGACGGAGGTGGACGTCCAGCGGCTCGACCGGGTGCGCGTGCGACCATAGGCCCGTGCCCGAGGCCACCCCCCACTCCACGCCGACGCCGTCGGGGGAGTCTGCGCCGAGCGGTGTCGACCGAGCGCCCGGCGACCCGGAGGGGACTCCGTACGACTGGTACCAGCGGGCCATGGGATTCCTGGCCGCGGGGGAGAGCGATGCGGCGGCCGTCCTGCTGACACGGCTGCGCGAGCTGGATCCCGGCTCGACGTCGGTCCTCGAGGCGCTGGCTCGAGCCTTGTTCGACAGCCGCCACTACGACGACGCGATCGCCGCCTTCACCGAGCTGGTCGAGCGGAGTCCCGCCGAGGACTACGCGCACTACGGGCTCGGCATGTCGCTGTGGCGACGCCAGCGGTTCCCCGAGGCCCGCGACCACCTCGCCATGGCCTTCGTCATGCGCCCCGATCGATCCGAGTACGGGTCAGCCCTGTCGCAGGTCAAGGCGACGCTCCGGGCTCGGGCACTGGCCGGGCTGCCGCTGGCCGGACCGATTCAGACATGAGCGCCTCGCCGATGTCCCTGCCGCTCGTCGACGGCTTCGACGCCCTCCTGTTCGACCTCGATGGCGTCGTCTACGTAGGACCTGACGCCGTCCCGTTCGCAGCCGAGGCCATCGCGGCCGCACGCGACCGCGGCGTGTCCTGCTGCTTCGTCACCAACAACGCCGCCCGGCCGGCGAGGAAGGTCGCCGAGCACCTGAGCGAGCTCGGGGTCACCTCGACGGTTGACGATGTCGTGACCTCGCCGCAGGCCGCGGTCTCGCTCCTGCCCGGACATGTCGCCGACGGCGCCCGGGTGCTGGTCATCGGCGGCATGGGCATCGTGGAGGCCCTCGAGGCACGCGGCTACGTCCCGGTGCGCAGCCTCGACGACGGCCCGGCCGCGGTGATGCAGGGCTACTCGCCCGACCTGTCGTGGCGGGACCTGGCCGAGGCGACCTTCGCGGTGCGGTCCGGGCTGCCGTGGATCGCGACGAACCCGGACCTCACATTCCCCACGCAGCGGGGCGTCGCTCCGGGCAACGGCGCGTTCGTGCAGGTGGTCGCTCAGACGGCCGGGCGGCCCCCGGACGCGGTGGCCGGCAAGCCGGAGCCACCCCTGCTGCACGAGGCGGTGCGGCGCACGGGCGCCGTCCGGCCGCTCATGGTGGGCGACCGACTCGACACCGACATCGCCGCCGGCACCCGGGTCGGCATCCCGACGCTGCTCGTGTTCACCGGTGTCACCACCTTCGACGAGGTCGTCGGTGCGATCCCCGAGGAGCGCCCCACCTACCTGGGCTACGACCTGCGCGTCCTTCTCGAGCCCTACCCGGAGGTGACCTGCACCGACGAGCAGTCCCGCTGCCGCCAGTGGACGGCCACGGTCGTCCGGGGCGGGATCGCCGTCGACGGCCCGACGGAGTCCGGGCCGTGGGACGGCCTGCGCGCCGTGGCGGCGCTCGCGTGGCGCCGCGCAGACCGGGGAGTCGTGCTGGAGGTCGACGCAGCGCTCAGCCGGCTGCGTGAACTGGCCCATGCACCCGCTCCCGAGGGCGGGTACGGTGGGACCCCCGCCTGAGCGCGGGGCGACGAAGGAGTGAGTGAACCGTGTTGGACGACCTGCGCAACTACCTGCAGATGGCGAGCGGCATCACCGAGGCCACGACGACCAAGGCCCGCGAGACCGTGTCCGGCCTCCTCGCCCACGGCGTCTCGCTGTCGTCCAAGGCGCTGCCGGCCTCGGAGATGATGGGGCAGGTCCAGGACCTCGCCGACGACCTGGTGAGCACGAGCCGCAACAACCGCGAGATGCTCGTCGGCATGATCCGCGCCGAGGTCGACCGCGCGGTGGGCCGGATGGGCTTCGTGCGCGAGGACGAGCTCGCCGCCCTGCGCCGTCATGTCCAGCGCATCGAGAAGCAGGTCGGCGACCTCGAGGCGGCGCGCGTGGCGCAGCCCGTCGTCGTGGTCGCGGCCCCGGCAGACGCTCCCGCCGCGGATGCACCCGTCAGCGATCAGCCGGTCGCGGAGCAGCCGGTCGCTGAGGAGGTCCCGGCGGCGGGCGCACCGGCCGACGACGCTCCTGCCGCGGACGCGCCGGCCGATCCGCCGAAGCGGAAGAAGCGCATCCTCGTCGTCGACCAGCCGGCGGCATCGGAATGACCGAGCCGGGATCCGACATCGACCCGCTGGACGACGAGCTCGTCCTGCTCGAGGAGGTCGAGGACGAGCTCGTCCTGCCGGTGTGGGAGCCGACCGGCGAGCCCCGGGTCGATGCGGCCCTCGACGCGCTGTCGGGTCTCGACCCGGACGACGTGCACAGCCACGCTGCCGTCTTCGACGACGTGCACCAGCAGCTGCGTTCGGCCCTGACCGACCTCGACACCGCCACGCCCTGACCTCGGCCGCAGCAGGACGGGGTGATGCGTGGCGCGACGGCGGCTTGACTCCGAGCTCGTCCGTCGAGGGCTGGCCCGCTCCCGCGAGCACGCACGCGAGCTCATCGAGTCCGGCGTCGTGCTCGTGAAGGGTGGCACGGCGACGAAGCCGGCCACGCAGGTCGAGGAGTCGGACGCCATCCTCGTGACGGAGGTGGACCCCTCCGGGCACTACGTGTCCCGTGGGGCCCACAAGCTCATCGGCGCCCTCGACCGCTTCGCCGACGTCGTCGTGACAGGTCGGCTGTGCCTCGACGCCGGTGCGTCGACCGGGGGATTCACCCAGGTGCTCCTGGAGCGCGGAGCGGCGCGCGTGCTCGCGGTCGACGTGGGCTACGGCCAGCTGGCCTGGCCCGTGCGCACCGATGCCCGGGTCGACGTCCTCGAGCGGACCAACGTGAGGGGCCTGACGGCTGGCGCCCTGCCCTTCCGTCCCGATCTTCTCGTGGCCGACCTGTCCTTCATCCCCCTCGAGCTGGTGCTGCCCGCCCTCGCCGGCGTTGCGGCCGACACCTGCGACCTCGTCCTCATGGTCAAGCCGCAGTTCGAGGTCGGGCGCGCGGCGGTGGGCGACGGCGTCGTGCGAGAACCCGCGCTGCGCGCGTCGGCGGTGCTGGGCGTGGCGCGCGCAGCGGCCGCCCTGGGCCTCGGGGTGCAGGATGTGGTGGCGAGCCCGCTCCCCGGTCCGAGCGGCAACGTGGAGTACTTCCTGTGGCTGGCGCGCACGGACGGCAGGATGGGGGGTGCCGCGGGTGAGAGCCTCGACGGCGACCGTCTGGCCGGGGCCATCGAGCGCGCAGTGAGGGAGGGACCCCAATGACCGCAGTCGCAGCGACCCGCCGGGTCCTCCTGGTGGTGAACCCACGAAGCGACGAGGCCCGGGACGTCCTGACCTCCGTGGTACGTGCGCTCGTCGATGCGGGCACCGAGGTCGTGGTGACGGACGAGGACCGCGACGCCGTCTCCGAGCATGGCGGGCCACCGGTCTCGACGGAGGTCCGCGTGGTGGCCTCGGACGAGCATGCGGCCGACGGTGCCGATGTCGTCGTCGTCCTCGGCGGCGACGGCACGGTCCTGCGGGCAGCGGAGCGGGCGCGGGCGAGCGAGGCCCCGCTGTTCGGGGTCAACCTCGGCCACGTCGGCTTCCTGGCGGAGGCCGAGCCGGAGGACCTGAGCGCGGTCGTCGATGCCATCGTCCATCGGCGATGGGAGGTCGAGGAGCGCATGACCCTCGACATCAGGGTCCTGCGCAACGGCGTGGTGGAGCACGCGACGTGGGCGCTCAACGAGGTCGCCCTCGAGAAGCGGACGCGTGAGCGCATCATCGACATCGTCGTCGAGGTCGATGGCCGCCCGTTGTCGCGCTGGGGCTGCGACGGGGTCGTCTGCGCCACGCCGACCGGCTCGACCGCCTACGCGTTCTCGGCGGGAGGACCGGTGATCTGGCCCGAGGTCTCGGCCATGCTCGTCGTCCCCCTGAGCGCCCATGCCCTGTTCGCCCGTCCGCTGGTGGTGTCGCCGACGTCGGTGGTGGCGTTCGAGCTCGACGGGCAGGCCATGGCCCTGATGTCGGCCGACGGTCGACGCCTGATCGACCTCGAGGGCGACTGCCGCATCGAGGTGCGCCAGCATCCCAAGGCCGTGCGGTTCGCACGCCTCGCCCGGGCGCCGTTCACGGATCGGCTCGTGGCCAAGTTCGAGCTGCCGGTGACGGGATGGCGCGGCCGGCGACCCGAGTCGGCATGATCAGCGAACTGCGGATCCGCGGCCTCGGGGTGATCGAGGAGGCCGTCGTCCCGTTCGCGCCGGGCCTGACCGTCCTCACGGGGGAGACCGGCGCGGGCAAGACCATGGTGCTGAGCGGCCTGGGCCTGATCATGGGGCAGAAGGCCGATGCCGGGGTCGTGCGCACCGGCTCGGCACGCGCTGATGCCGACGGGGAGTGGCGCCTCGCACCCGGTGATGCTGAAGGCGTGAGGCAGCGACTCGAGGAGGCCGGCGCCGACGTCGAGTCCGAGGACGGCCTCACCGTCCTGCTCCTGAGTCGAACCGTCGCCGCCGAGGGCCGCAGCAGGGCGTTCGCCGGCGGACGCAGCGTGCCGGCGGGGGTGCTGGCCGAGATCACCGAGCAGCTGATCGCCGTGCATGGCCAGGCCGATCAGGGGCTGCTGCGGGAGTCCCGTCGACAGCGCGACCTCCTCGACCGATTCGGCGGCCGCGAGCTCGCTGCCGATCGCGACGCATATCGCCAGTCCTTCGACGCCTGGCGGGCGGCCGAGCGGGAGCTGCGCGAGCTCGTGGAGCACCGCCAGGACCGCGACCGCGAGGCCGCCCTGCTGCGGCACGGCATCGAGGAGATCGCGGCCGTGGCCCCCGTGTCGGGCGAGGATGAGGCGCTGAAGGCCCAGGCGACCGTGCTCGCGCACTCGACCGACCTCATCGCCGAGATCGGAGCCGCCAGGGCCCTGCTCGTCGGCGACGATGCCGGTTCGCCGAGTGCCGTCGACCTCGCGTCGCAGGCGCGCCGGGCTGTGGAGCGTGCCTCCCAGCTCGACCCCACCCTGCTCGGCCGGCTGGCCGACCTTGACGGCGTCCTCGCCTCGGTCGACGAGGTCGCCCGTGAGCTGGGCGACTACGCCACCGGAGTCGACGCCGATCCCCAGCAGCAGGCTGCCGTCGAGGAGCGGCGCCAGCAGATCTCGGGCCTGAAGAGGCGCTACGGGCCCGGTCTCGATGACGTGCTGGCGTGGTGGGCGGCCGCCGAGGTCACGGTCGGGCAGTCCGATGGCGCGGAGGCCCGGATCGACGAGCTCTCGGCGCTGACGTCCGAGCTGGCCGCGGCCACCATGACGGCTGCCGCGCGTCTCACGAAGGCCCGAATGGGGGCTGCCTCCGACTTCGCGGCCGGGGTGACGGGCGAGCTGCACGCCCTGGCGATGCCCGACGCCGAGCTGAGCGTCGCCATCGAGACGGCCGACGACATCCAGCGGTTCACGGCCGACGGCGCCGACGCGGTGGCCATGCTCCTGAAGCCTCATGCGGGCAGTGATCCGCGTCCCCTGGCCAAGGGTGCGTCGGGAGGCGAGCTCTCGAGGATCATGCTGGCGATCGAGGTTGTGCTCGCCGGGGTCAACACGGTCCCGACGTTCGTCTTCGACGAGGTGGACGCGGGGATCGGGGGCAAGGTGGCCGTCGAGGTGGGGCGCCGGCTGGCGCGACTGGCCCGCACCGCCCAGGTCATCGTGGTGACGCACCTGCCCCAGGTGGCCGCGTTCGCCGACAGGCACGTGGTGGTGTCCAAGGACCGCGACGGACGCGTGACGGCGGCCAGCGTCGCAACCGTCGACGGGCAGGAGAGGGTGCACGAGCTGGTGCGCATGCTGTCGGGGCTCGAGGGTTCGCAGTCGGGCGCCGAGCACGCCGCCGAGCTTCTGGCGCTGGCCGCGGGGGAGCGCGCATGACCATGGAGTACCTCGCCACCGAGGCCCCGCCCCGCCGACGGCAGTCGTGGGCCGTGGGCGTCGTGGTCGTCGTCCTGGTCGCACTGGCCGCCGGGCTCCTGTGGTGGACGGACACGGTGCGGCGCAACGCGAACGACCAGCTGGCCGAGGCATTCGTGGCCGCCCAGGAGCAGGCCAGGATCGGCGAGGCGACAGTGCTGTCGACCCTCGTCTACGCGCAGCCCATGATCTGGTCGTCGTCCGTGCCGGAGGATGTCCGGAGCGGCCTGCGCGACCTCGTCGAGGGCGATGCCGCTGCGGCTGCAGCGGCGCTGAGCGCCCTCGCCGACGGCATCTCGGGCACGCTCGTGCTGCCGTGGCAGGGGACCCAGAAGCAGGCGCAGGAGGCGCTCCTGGCCCTGGTGGGCCAGTACGAGTCGCGGGTCGCCCGGATCGCCGAGGATGCCCGGGTGATCGGCACCGTCATGGCCGAGCCGGCCCCGTCCGATGCCGAAGCGCAGGCCGCGCTGGGCGCGTCCGGGGCCGAAGCATCCCTCGACCGCTGATAGTCTGGTCTTCCATGGAGAAAGCGACCACCAAGCACCTGTTCGTCACTGGGGGCGTCGCCTCCTCGCTGGGCAAGGGGCTCACGGCCTCGTCGCTCGGCAGTCTGCTGAAGGCACGCGGACTCAGGGTCACGATGCAGAAGCTCGATCCCTACCTCAACGTCGATCCCGGGACGATGAACCCGTTCCAGCACGGTGAGGTCTTCGTCACCGATGACGGGGCCGAGACCGATCTCGACGTCGGCCACTACGAGCGGTTCCTCGACACCGACCTGCACGGGTCCGCGAACGTGACGACCGGGCAGGTGTACTCGACGGTCATCGCGAAGGAGCGACGCGGTGAGTACCTCGGCGACACGGTGCAGGTGATCCCGCACATCACCAACGAGATCAAGTCGCGCATCCGGCGCATGGCCGGTCCCGACGTCGACGTCGTCATCACCGAGGTCGGCGGCACGGTGGGCGACATCGAGTCGCTGCCCTTCCTCGAGGCGATCCGCCAGATTCGGCACGAGATCGGCCGCGACAACGTCTTCTTCCTCCACGTCTCCCTGCTCCCGTACATCGGCCCGTCGGGTGAGCTGAAGACCAAGCCGACCCAGCACTCCGTGGCGTCCCTGCGCAACATCGGCATCCAGCCGGACGCGATCGTTCTGCGCGCCGACCGCGAGGTGCCTTCGAGCATCAAGCGCAAGGTGTCCCTCATGTGCGACGTCGACACCGAGGCCGTGGTGGCGGCAGTCGATGCCCCGAGCATCTACGACATCCCCAAGGTGCTCCACCGGGAGGGCCTCGACGCCTACGTCGTGCGCCGGCTCGACCTGCCGTTCCGCGATGTCGACTGGACCGCCTGGGACGACCTGCTCCGCCGGGTCCACCGGCCGGCGAACGAGGTCACCATCGGCCTCGTCGGCAAGTACATCGACCTCCCCGACGCCTACCTGTCGGTGACCGAGGCCATTCGCGCCGGCGGCTTCCACAACGACTGCCGAGTCAACATCCGCTGGGTCTCGAGCGACGACTGCGCCACCCTCGACGGGGCCGCGCGGCAGCTGAGCGACCTCGACGGGATCGTCGTGCCCGGGGGTTTCGGCGTGCGCGGAATCGAGGGCAAGCTCGGCGCCCTGCGGTATGCGCGCGAGAGCGGACTGCCGGCCCTCGGCCTGTGCCTGGGGCTGCAGTGCATGGTCATCGAGTACGCGCGCACGGTCGTGGGCCTCGAGGGCGCCAACTCACTCGAGTTCGACGAGTCCACGCCTCATCCGGTCGTGGCCACGATGGCCGACCAGCGCGACGTCGTCTCGGGCGAGCGTGACATGGGCGGCACGATGCGCCTGGGCCTGTACCCCGCCAAGCTCGCCGAGGGCTCCCAGGTGGCCCGCGTGTACGGCGTGCCCTACGTCGACGAGCGCCACCGTCACCGCTACGAGGTCGCGAACGCCTACCGCCCGCAGCTGGAGGAGGCCGGCCTGAGGTTCTCCGGCACCTCGCCGGACGGCCGGCTGGTGGAGTTCGTCGAGCTTCCGGCGGACGTGCATCCCTACTACGTCGGCACGCAGGCGCACCCGGAGTTCCGGTCGCGGCCGACGCGGGCCCATCCGCTCTTCGCCGGGCTCATCGGCGCCGCGCTCGTGCGATCCGAGCAGCAGCGCGAAGCTCTCGCGCAGGGATGACCCGCCCCGACGACGAGATCTGGCGTGGCCCGGTCCTCGACGCTGTGGATGACCGTCCGGCGCTCACGTCCGCGCTCGCCTTCCACGGGCACAAGTGGGACATCCGGGTCGACACGGTCGACTTCGGTGAGGCCGTCGCCGAGCGGGACCTGCTGATCCATCCGGGCGCGGTGGGGATCATCGCGATCGACGAGCGCGATCGCGTCCTGCTCATCCGGCAGTACCGCCACCCCGTCGGCATGTCGCTGTTCGAGCCCCCGGCCGGGCTGCTCGACGTGGCCGGCGAGGAGGCGCACGCCACGGCCGTCCGCGAACTGGTCGAGGAGTCCGGCTACACAGCAGGCCGATGGCACACCCTGATCGACTACATGAACTCGCCGGGCGGTTCCAGCGAGGCCATCCGCGTGTTCCTGGCGCGCGACCTGACGCCGGCCGCCGGGGGACGCGAGCAGACGGGCGAGGCCGAGGAGGCGCACCTGCCCCGCGTGTGGGTCGACCTCGACGAGGCACGGGACCTGGTGCTCTCGGGCGCGATGGGGAACTCCCTCGCCGTGGTCGGCATCCTCGCGGCCTGGGCGAGCCGTGCCGCAGGCTGGCAGTCACTTCGACCGCTGGACGCCCCCTGGGCGACGCGCGACCACCTCATCAGGATCGGGCGACTGCCGGGCTGACGGCCCCGTACTATCGACAGCGGCCGACGCGACGGTGCGTCGGGGAGGCGATGGAGGACCCGTGAAGGTCGGAATCCCTAGCGAGATCAAGAACCACGAGTACCGCGTCGCCATCACCCCGGCGGGCGTCCTCGAACTGGTCCGGCACGGCCATGAGGTCGTGATCGAGACCGGTGCGGGCGTCGGCTCCTCGATCCCCAACGACGACTATGTGGCCGCCGGGGCGACGATCCTGCCGACGGCGGACGAGGTGTGGGCTGCGGCCGACATGATCCTGAAGGTCAAGGAGCCCATCGCTGCGGAGTACCACCGCATGCGGGAGGGGCAGCTGCTGTTCACCTACCTGCACCTCGCGGCTGACCGTCCCCTGACGGAGGAGCTCGCCCGGCGCAAGGTCACGGCCATCGCGTACGAGACGGTCGAGCTGGCCGATGGCTCGCTGCCGCTGCTGGCGCCGATGTCCGAGGTCGCGGGCAGGCTCGCCCCGCAGGTCGGCGCCCAGGCGCTCATGCGCGCCCATGGCGGACGGGGCGTCCTCATGGGCGGCGTGTCGGGCACGTATGCGGCGAAGGTCGTGGTCATCGGTGCCGGCGTGTCCGGGGCGAACGCCGCGGCCATCGCCCTGGGCATGCAGGCCGAGGTCCTTCTGCTCGATCGCAACATCGCACGGCTGCGCCAGATCGATGCCATCTACCAGGGCCACATGCAGACCGTCGCCTCGAACGCGTACGAGATCGAGCGCGCCTGCCTCGATGCCGACATGGTCATCGGCGCCGTGCTCGTCCCCGGAGCGAAGGCGCCCAAGCTGGTGAGCAATGACCTCGTCTCGAGGATGAAGCCCGGATCCGTCCTCGTCGACATCGCCATCGATCAGGGCGGCTGCTTCGAGGACTCCCGTCCGACGACGCACGCCGATCCGACGTACGCGGTGCACAACTCGGTGTTCTACTGCGTCGCCAACATGCCCGGTGCCGTCCCGAACACGTCCACCTACGCCCTCACCAACGTGACGCTGCCGTACGCCGTGGCCCTTGCGGACAAGGGCTGGAAGGACGCACTCCGCGAGGACCACGCCCTGGCACTCGGCCTCAACGTGCACGACGGCCACGTGACCTACGGAGCCGTGGCCGAGGCGTTCGGGATGCCCGAGACGTCACTCGACGAGGTCCTGGCCTGACGACCGTCGCGGATGCCGTCGCCGGCTACCTCGCCCATGTGTCGATCGAGCGGGGGCTGGCGGCGAACACCGTGTCCGCCTACCGGCGCGACCTGGAGCGCTATGTGCAGTGGTGCGCGGATCGTGGCATCGTCGAGGTCGAGGCGGTGACGGAGAACGATGTCGCCGACTTCGCCGCCACGCTTCGACAGCCGCCGGCCGGCGCGAAGGCCCTCGGAGCGTCCAGTGCCGCCCGGATCGTGGTGTCGGTGCGCACGTTCCATCGGTTCACCGCCCGTGAGGGCACGACCACCGTCGACCCGGCCCGCAACGTGCGCCCGACGGCGATCCCACGGCGCCTCCCCAAGGCCCTGCCCTACGACCAGGTGCTGGCCATCATCGAGAGCGCGGGCGACCTCGAGACCCCGACGGGGCTGCGCGACCGGGCGCTCGTGGAGTTCCTCTACGGGACCGGCACGAGGATCTCGGA
>CALGTB010000151.1 GCA_937902285.1 uncultured Actinomycetes bacterium
CGCCCACCGGCGACCGGCGCCGCGAGTTCAGGGAGTCTGGTAGAGCATGGCCGATGCGACAGTGGCCATCCGGCTGAGAGGCCTCACCCGCACGTTCGGCGACGTGCTCGCCGTCAACGGCGTGGATCTCGACGTCCTCGACGGCGAGTTCCTCACGCTCCTGGGGCCCTCCGGATCGGGCAAGACCACGGTGCTGCGCATGATCGCCGGCTTCGAGCGCCCCGACGCCGGCACCATCGAGCTCGACGGCGTCGATGTCACGCGGCTTCCGCCGTATGCACGCGACGTCAACACGGTCTTCCAGGACTACGCACTGTTCCCGCACATGACCGTGCAGAAGAACGTCGAGTACGGCCTCAAGGTCAAGAAGGTGCCGTCGGCCGAGCGCGTCAAGCGCGCGAAGGAGGCGCTCGAGTCGGTGCGGCTGTCGGGCTACGGCGATCGCGCGCCGTCGCAGCTCTCCGGCGGCCAGCGTCAGCGCGTCGCCCTGGCCCGGGCGCTCGTCAACCGGCCCAAGGTGCTGCTGCTCGACGAGCCGCTGGGTGCCCTCGACCTCAAGCTGCGCGAGCAGATGCAGGTCGAGCTCAAGGAGATCCAGCGCGAGGTCGGCATCACGTTCGTGTTCGTCACGCACGACCAGGACGAGGCGCTGACAATGTCGGATCGCATCGCCGTGTTCAACGAGGGCAACATCGCCCAGCTGGGCACGCCGTCCGAGGTCTACGAGCACCCGGCCACGTCGTTCGTCGCCGGCTTCGTCGGCACATCGAACCTGCTGGAGCCGGCGGCCGCCCAGGCGGTGCTCGGCCGTCCCGGCACCTGGTCCGTGCGCCCGGAGAAGATCCAGCTGCTGGTGGCGGGCCAGGAGCCCGGCCCCGGCCAGCACGCGGTGCGCGGCACCGTGCGCGAGGTCGTCTACGTCGGCATGTCCACGCGCTTCGTCGTCGACCTGGCCGTCGGCGGCTCGCTCATGGCCGTGCAGCAGAACTCCGAGCTGTCCGAGGACCTGAGCCACCTTCGCGGCCAGGAGGTCCAGCTCGCCTGGGACACCCGCCACGAGTACGAGGTGGCCGACTAGCAGTCCGCATGACCAGTCGTGGGCATCCGCACACGGCTTCGCAACAGAACAGGAGGATGCAGGTGCACACAACGCGTCTGCTCAAGATCGTGGTGGCAGGGTCTGCCGCCGCGCTCGTGCTCGCCGCATGTAGCAGTTCGAGTTCGTCGGATTCCAGCGCAGCCGCGCCGGAATCGGCGGCAGCCGCTTCGTCGGCACCCGCGGAGTCGTCGGCCCCCGCCGAGGAGGCCGCCGCGGAGGTCCCCGGCGGACCGGCGTACGCCGGACCGGTCGGCGCCGGCGAGGGCCAGGTCAACATCCTCGCGTGGCCCGGCTACGTCGAGGACGGGTCGACCGACCCGGCCGTCGACTGGGTGACGGGCTTCGAGGAGGAGACCGGCTGCCAGGTCAACGTCAAGACGTTCGGCACGTCCGATGAGGCCGTCAAGCTCATGCAGGGCGGTGGCTGGGACCTCGTGTCGGCCTCCGGCGATGCGACGCTGCGCCTCATCTACGGCGACAACCTGCAGCCGCTCAACCCCGACCTGGTGCCGAGCTACGCGAACATCTACGACGACCTGAAGCTGCAGACGCACAACAGCGTCGGCGGCGTTCCGTTCGGCGTTCCGCACGGCCGCGGGGCCAACCTGCTCATGTGGAACACCGACAAGGTCACCGAGCCGCTCGACTCGTGGGCCGTGACCTTCGAGGCGGACTCGCCGTACGCGGGTGCCGTCACGGCGTACGACTCGCCGATCTTCATCGCTGACGCGGCGGTCTACCTCATGGCCACGCAGCCCGAGCTGGGCATCACCGATCCCTACTCGCTCGACCAGACGCAGTTCGACGCGGCCATCGCGCTGCTCGAGCAGCAGAAGGCGCTCGTCGGCGAGTACTGGTCGGACTACACCAAGGCCATCCAGGCGTTCAACTCCGGCACCACCGCGGTCGGAACGTCGTGGCAGGTCATCGCCAACCTGGCCGAGGCCGAGGGTGGCAAGGTCATGTCGACCAAGGCCAAGGAAGGTGCGACCGGCTGGTCCGACACGTGGATGATCGCCAAGGACACGCCGAACATCAACTGCTCCTACCTGTGGCTCGAGCACATCGCCTCTCCCGAGGTGAACGCTGCCGCGACGGAGTGGTTCGGCGAGGCGCCGTCCAACGCGGAGTCCTGTGCGCTGACCGCTGACAAGGACCACTGCACGAAGTACCACGCAGGCGACACCGCCTACTGGGAGGACGTGTACTACTGGAACACCCCGACGGCCAACTGCATCGACGGCCGCACGGATGTCCAGTGCGTCCCCTACAGCGAGTGGGCGACTGCATGGGCGGCCCTGCGCGCGTAAGCGCCTAGGGGAGACAGACCAGTGACGACCACGACCAGCCCGCCTCGGGGCGGCTTCGGCTACCGGCATCCGAACCTTCGGCTTGCCGGCCTGCTGACCGCCCCGATGGCGTGGCTGGTCGTGGTCTACCTGGGCTCCCTCGCCGCTCTCTTCATCACGGCCTTCTGGACGGTCGACGACTTCACCGGCAAGCTCGTGCGGGAGTTCACGCTCCAGAACTTCCAGCAGGTGTTCACGACCCCGGCCTACCTCAGCGCGATGCTGCGCACGCTGAGCATCGCCCTGCTCGTCACCCTCTTCTGCCTCGTGCTCGCGCTGCCGCTGGCCTTCTTCATGGCCCGGGTGGCCAACCCGAAGTGGCGACCGCTGCTCGTCGCCCTGGTGCTCACCCCGCTGTGGGCCTCCTACCTCGTCAAGGTCTACGCCTGGCGGGCGATGCTGCAGCCCGAGACCGGCGTGCTCGCCTGGTTCCTCGACCCGCTCGGCCTGGACTCACCGGGCTACGGGTACCTCGGCATCGTCATCACGCTGACGTACCTCTGGCTGCCGTACATGATCCTGCCGATCTACGCCGGCCTCACCCGGCTGCCCGACTCGATGCTCGCCGCGTCGGCCGACCTCGGAGCCAGGAACGGCCGCACCTTCCGCAGCGTCGTCATGCCGCTCGTCTTCCCGTCGATCGTCGCGGGCTCGATCTTCACCTTCTCGCTCAGCCTGGGCGACTACATCACCGCGCAGATCGTGGGCGGCAAGGTGACGATGCTGGGCAACATCGTGCAGACGACGTACGTGACCAACCTCCCCTTCGCCGCAGCCGTGGCCACCATCCCGGTGATCATCGTGCTGCTCTACCTCCTCGCCGTCCGCCGCTCGGGCGCGCTGGACAACCTGTAGGCGACCATGACCATCTCCCGCGGCACCAAGGTCGTGCTTACGCTGTTCGCGCTCGTGGCAGGCGCCTTCATCTACATCCCGCTCGGCGTCATCCTCATCAACTCGTTCAGCGTGGACAAGAGCCTCACCTGGCCGCCGAGCGGGTTCACGACGGAGTGGTGGGGCAAGGCCGCCGAGAGCCAGGGCGTCCGCGACGCACTCGTCACGTCGCTCGGGGTGGCTACGGCCGCAACCGCGGTCGCGCTCGTCCTCGGCACGCTGCTGTCCTTCGCCCTGGCTCGGTACGACTTCTTCGGCCGCGACTCGGTGTCGCTGCTCGTCGTCCTGCCGATCGCCCTGCCCGGCATCGTCACGGGCATCGCGCTGAACAACGTCTTCACGACCTTCCTCGGCGGCCTCACCATCTACACGCTGATCATCGGCCACGCCACGTTCTGCATCGTCGTCGTGTTCAACAATGCGATCGCCCGGCTGCGGCGCATGGGCGGCAGTGTCGAGGAGGCATCGGCCGACCTCGGGGCGAACGGCTGGCGGACCTTCGTCTTCGTCACCTTCCCGCTCATGCGCTCGGCCCTGATCGCGGGCGCGATCCTGGCCTTCGGGCTCTCGTTCGACGAGATCATCGTCACCACCTTCACCGCCGGCCCGGGCGTCGAGACCCTGCCGATCTGGATCTACCAGAACCTCTTCCGCCCCAACCAGGCCCCGATCGTCAACGTGGTCGCGGCGGCCCTCGTGCTCGTCAGCATCCTCCCGATCTACATCGCCCAGCGGTTCTCGAACACCGATGAGCGCGGCGGCGGCCTGATCTGAGCAGTCCGACGGGCGCGGTGGCGGTCGGATCCGACGGCCCGCCGAGCGGGTAGACTTCGCCCGTGCCCCGCGGTGATGGACGTCTGTCGCATGAGCTCCTCCCCGGCGAGAAGGGCCCCCAGGACGCCTGCGGCGTCTTCGGCGTCTGGGCACCCGGCGAGGAGGTCGCCAAGCTCACGTACTTCGGCCTCTACGCGCTGCAGCACCGGGGCCAGGAGTCGGCCGGGATCGCCGTCAGCGACGGCTCGCACATCGTCGTCTACAAGGACATGGGCCTGGTGTCGCAGGTCTTCACCGAGGCCAGCCTGGAGTCCCTCCACGGCCACGTCGCGATCGGGCACACGCGATACTCGACGACGGGGTCGAGCGTGTGGGAGAACGCCCAGCCGACCTTCCGGGCGACGGCCACCGGGCATCTCGCGCTGGGCCACAACGGCAACCTCACCAACACCCACGAGCTGAAGACCCGGCTGGCCGAGCTGGCCGAGGTGTCCGGCGAGCTGCCGCTCGGCACGCGGATGCTGTCCACCAGCGACACCGACACGGTGGCCGCTCTTCTGGCCGCCCACCCCGAGCTCAGCGTGGAGTCGGCGGCCCTGCTCGAGCTGCCCTTCCTGCGCGGGGCGTTCTCGCTGGTGTTCATGGACGACGACGCCCTCTACGGCGCCCGCGATCCCCAGGGCATCCGGCCGCTCGTGCTCGGCCGGCTCGAGCGCGGCTGGGTCATCGCCTGCGAGACGGCGGCCCTCGACATCGTCGGCGCCTCGTTCGTGCGCGAGGTCGAGCCCGGCGAGCTCATCGTCATCGACGAGAACGGGCTGCGCACCCACCGCTTCGCCGAGGCCGAGCCCAAGGGCTGCCTCTTCGAGTTCGTCTACCTCGCGCGTCCCGACACCAGCATCTCCGGTCGCGGGGTGCATGCCACCCGCGTCGAGGTGGGCCGTCGGCTCGCCCGCGAGCACCCCATCGAGGCCGACCTCGTCATCCCTGTGCCGGAGTCCGGGCGCTATGCAGCCATCGGCTACGCGCAGGAGTCGGGCATCCCGTTCGCCGAGGGCCTGGTGAAGAACGCCTATGTCGGACGCACGTTCATCCAGCCCTCGCAGTCGATCCGCCAGCTCGGCATCCGGCTCAAGCTCAACCCGCTGCGCGACGTGATCGCCGGCCAGCGACTCGTCGTGGTCGACGACTCCATCGTGCGCGGCAACACCCAGCGGGCCCTCGTGCGCATGCTGCGCGAGGCGGGCGCGCGCGAGGTGCACGTGCGCATCGCCAGCCCGCCCGTGAAGTGGCCCTGCTTCTACGGCATCGACTTCGCCAGCCGGGCCGAGCTCGTCGCCAACGGGCTGTCGGTCGAGGAGGTGTGCACCTCGATCGGCGCCGACTCGCTCGGCTTCATCGACCTCGACCAGCTCATCGAGGCGACCACGGTCCCCAAGGAACGCCTGTGCCGCGCGTGCTTCGACGGCGTCTACCCCGTCGCCCTCCCCGAGCCCGAACTGCTGGGCAAGCACGTCCTCGAGGGCATCGAGCGGCGCGCCGTGGCGGGGGCCACGGTCGACGTCGAGGGCGTGGGCTCCCTCCTGGGCGGCGGCGCGGCCGACGCCCTCGGCCGCCCGTGACCGGGGCGTCCTACGCCTCATCGGGCGTCGACGTCGAGGCCGGCGAGCGGGCCGTCGCCCTCATGCGGGCCTCGGTCGCGAGGGCCCAGCGCCCCGAGGTGGTCGGCGAGCTCGGCGGCTTCGCGGGACTGTTCGACATCTCCGCCTACACGCGCTTCCGTCGCCCGCTCCTCGCGACGTCGACCGACGGTGTGGGCACGAAGATCGCGGTGGCCCGCGCGATGGACGTGCACGACACCATCGGCATCGACCTCGTCGCCATGGTCATCGACGACCTCGTCGTCTGCGGGGCCGAGCCGCTCTTCATGACCGACTACATCGCCGTCGGGGCGGTGGTCCCCGAGCGGATCGCGGCCATCGTCAGCGGCATCGCCGAGGGCTGCCGTCAGGCCGGGTGCGCCCTGGTCGGCGGCGAGACGGCGGAGCACCCCGGGCTCATGGAGCCCGACGAGTACGACGTGGCCGGCGCGGGCACCGGGATCGTCGACGCCGACGCCCTGCTCGGACCAGCACGCGTGCGGTCGGGCGACGTGGTCATCGCCATGGGGTCGTCGGGCCTGCACTCCAACGGCTACTCCCTGGCCCGACTCGTTCTGCTGGGCGACGGCGGGCCGGGGCTGGCGGCGCATGTCGACGTGCTCGGCCGCACCGTCGGCGAGGAGCTGCTCGAGCCGACCCGCATCTACGCCCTCGACTGCCTCGCGCTCGCGGCGGCCGTCGACGTCCATGCCATCAGCCACGTGACCGGCGGGGGGCTGGCCGCGAACCTGGCACGCGTGCTGCCGGAGTCGGTGGCGGTCGACATCGATCGCTCCACCTGGATCCCGCAGCCCGTCTTCGGGCTCATCGGCGAGCTCGGCCGGGTCGACCGGGGCGACCTCGAGCGCACGTTCAACATGGGGATCGGCATGGTCGCCGTGGTGGCCGAGGCGGACGCCGATGCCGCCCTCGCCCTGCTGGCCCAGCGCGGTGTGCCGGCCTGGGCGTGCGGCGTCGTGCGCGCGCGCCGCGACGGCGAGCTGGGCGATGCCGAGGCCAAGGGCGGGTCGGGCGGTGCGGTCACGCTCGTGGCGGAGCACCGCCGGCCCT
This sequence comes from uncultured Actinomycetes bacterium, assembly GCA_937902285.1. Lineage (GTDB taxonomy): Bacteria > Actinomycetota > Actinomycetes > S36-B12 > S36-B12 > UBA10649. The sequence goes on from CALGTB010000151.1 coordinate 6,828, forward strand.
AGTAGGGCCAGCGGGGGCAGGTCGGTCAGGCGCAGGGGGACCGGTCAGGCCGGTCGGTCGGACTCCGACTCGTCGTCGTAGTACTTCGCGTAGGGATCGTCGGCGTACGGGTCGTCGGCCACGTCGACGGAGTCGTCGAGCGGTGCAGCGGTGCTGCTGCCGCCGCCGGACCCGAGTTCAGCCTGCAAGCGATCGAAGTCGGTCTGCGGCCCGCCGTACTTCAACTCGCGGGCGACCTTCGTCTGCTTGGCCTTTGCACGGCCGCGCCCCATGGCTCGACCCCCTCATCCGGGGGTGAGGCCCCGGCTATCAGTGGAAGGTCCGGCTCCGTACGGCGCCGGACGCGATAACGAAACAATAGAGTACCCGCCCCGGTCGCGCTGACGGACGCACGGCAGATTCAGGCGCGGGCGGCGCGGATCCGGTCCTCAGCCTCGCGCTCGGCGGCCACGACGGGCGTGGTGCCGTCGGTCGAGGCCCGCTCCAGCACCCTCAGGGTGGTGGCGAAGACCCGGGCCGTGCGCTCGCGGGCACGGTCGAGATCGCAGCCCACCAGCTCCTCCGCCACCTGGATGACGCCGCCGCAGTTCACCATGAAGTCGGGGGCGTAGACGATGCCGCGCTGGGCCAGCAGGTCGCCCACGCCCGGCTCGGCGAGCTGGTTGTTGGCCCCTCCGCACACCAGGGCGGTGCGCAGGCCCGACACCCGCTCGGGGGTGAGGAACCCCCCGAGGGCGTTCGGCGACACGACGTCGAGCTCCTGGTCGAGGAGCTCGTCGACCGACCCGGCGAAGCGCACGGTCGGGCAGGTGTCGAGCACCGCCGAGCGGGCCTCGGGGGAGGGGTCGACCGCGGACACGACGGCCCCGGCCTCGTGCAGGTGGCCGATGAGCCGTCCGCCCACCTTCCCGGCGCCCACGACCCCCACCCGCCGGCCGTCGAGGTCACTGGTCCCCCAGACGGCCTCGGCGCACGCGCGCAGTCCCTCGAAGACGCCGAACGCGGTGAGGATGCCGGAGTCGCCGACGCCCCCGTGCTCCGGTGAGCGCCCGGTCGTCCATCGGCATGCCTCGCCGATGACATCCATGTCGGCCACGGTCATGCCGACGTCGCCGGCCGTCACGTACCTGCCGTCGAGGCTCTCCACCAGTCGGCCGTAGGCGTGCAGCAGGGCGGCGGGCTTGCTCGCGGGATCCGCGACGATGACGCCCTTGCCGCCGCCGTGGTCGAGGCCGGCGAGCGCGTTCTTGTAGGTCATCGCCCGTGACAGGCGCAGGGCGTCGGCGTAGGCCGCGGCCCCCGGCCGCGCCGCGTCGGCGTACAGCGCCATGCGGGTGCCGCCAAGGGCGGGACCGAGCACAGTGGAGTGGACGGCGATCGCCATGCGCACGCCGTCGAACTCGCTGACCAGGGTCTGCTCGTGGCCGTCGAAGCCCTGCCAGGGATCTGCCGTCGCGTCGCTCATGCGGCTCACCCTAGGACGAAATCGCTCGGCGAAACCGCCCTGTCGACTTGCCTCGGCCGTGGGCGGGTGCGAGAGTTGCAAAAAGGATGAAAGGGACGCCCTCCCGTCTGGAGCCGCGATCCCCCACAGCGAATCGGAGGCTCAGATGTCAGCCCATGGCACCGACGCGGAGCACCTTCTCACTCCTGCCGAGGTGGCCGCCCTCTTCAGGGTGGACCCCAAGACGGTGACGCGATGGGCCAAGGCCGGCAAGCTCTCGAGCATCCGGACGCTCGGCGGTCATCGCCGCTACCGGTCGACCGAGGTGCACGCGCTGCTGCAGAGCCAGTCGCCCAGCAGGCGCTTCGATGCGCCGGCGGCCGGAGAGCCGCGTGGCTGATCCGGTCTACCGCCCGATCATCCTCGCGGCGCGCACGCTCTTCACCGGACTCGGCCTCAAGCTCGACATCGCCGGGTCCGAGCACATCCCCCGCACCGGTGGTGCGGTGCTCGCCATCAACCACACGAGCTATCTCGACTTCGCCCTCGGCGGGCTCCCTGCTGACGAGGTGGGCCACCGGCTCGTGCGCTACATGGCCAAGGACGGCATCTGGAAGAACCCGGTCGCCGGTCCGCTCATGCGGGGCATGAAGCACATCCCGGTCGACCGCGATGCCGGCTCGGCCGCGTTCCGCGACGCCGTCGCCGCGCTGAAGGCCGGCGAGCTGGTCGGGGTCTTCCCCGAGGCGACCATGAGCCGGTCGTTCGAGATCAAGGACATCAAGAACGGCGCGGTGCGCATGGCGCGGGCGGCCAACGTCCCGCTCATCCCGATGATCATCTTCGGCGGCGCGCGCATCCTGTCGTACGGAGTGAAGGACTTCTCGCGCGGCAAGCCGATCTGCATCACCGTGGGCGAGCCGGTGCCGGTGCCCCGCGGCAGCGATCCCGATGTCATCGCCGACGAGCTCCGCGAGCGGCTCGTCGTCCTGCTCGACGAGACGATCGCGCGCTACCCCGACAAGCCCGCGGGCGCGTGGTGGATCCCCCAGCGGCTCGGCGGCAGCGCCCCGACGCCGGAGGAGGCGCTGCAGATCGAGGAGCGCGTGCGCCAGGAGAAGGCCGAGCGCCGGGCCCAGGAGAACAAGTCCCAGGAGAAGTAGGCATTCGCGCTCAGGTGGCCGGGTTCGCGGCCTCCCATTCCAGATAGGCCGCGACGGCGGTGGGCAGCGTCGGGTAGACCCGGTCGAGGCCGATGCGATCGGCCACCCCGTGGCGCGTGAGGTCGTCGAGCAGCTCGTGCTTGACGCGGACGAGCGCCATCACGACGCCCAGCCGCTCGCAGCGGGCCCGCACCTCCTCGAGCCCGTCGAGGCCGGTGATGTCGACCTCGGTGTTCCCCTCCATGTTGATCAGCAGCCAGCGTGCGGGCGGCACTGCGGAGTCGACGGCCTCCCGGCACGCGTTGACGAAGTTCTCCGCGTTGGCGAAGAAGAGCGGGGAGTCGTAGCGGAAGACGACCAGCCCCGGCACCTGGGCCGAGTCGGGGTAGTCGTCGACGTCGTGCCAGCCGGCGACCCCCGGTGACTGGCCGAGCACCGCGGCGTGCGGTCGGGCCACCCGCGCAAGGAGCTCGAGGACCGACAGGGCGACGGCAGCGAGCACGCCGTAGAGGATGTCGAACAGGAGCACGCCGAGCAGGGCCGACAGGGCGAGCAGGAACTCGCGGCGGCGGAAGGCCCACAGCCTGCGGAACTCCGCGACGTCGATGAGCCGGATGGCCGCGTAGATGACGAGGCCGCCGAGCGCGGCGAGCGGGAACGCGGCGATGACCCCGCCGAACGCGAGCATCGAGATCACCACGAGGGCCGCCGACACCAATGAGTAGAGCTGCGACTTCGCGCCGCTGGCGTCCGCGATGACGGTGCGGCTGGCGCTCGAGCTGACCGGGAAGCCCGACACGGCCGCTGACCCGAGGTTGGCCGCGCCCATGGCGAGGAACTCCTGGTTGTTGTGCACCCGCTCCTGATGTCGCGCGGCGAACAGGCGCGAGGTGAGGATGTTGTCGGCGTAGCCGACGACGAAGATGCCGAGCGCGGGCAGCAGCAGGAGGCTGACGTCGCTGCCGGTCACGTCGGGCACCCCGACGTCGGGCGGCGCGAACGAGAGCGTTCCCACGGTCTCCACACCGCGGGCATCCAGGTCGAGGACGGCGACGATGACCGTGGCGGCGAGCATCACCAGGAGCGGGATCGGCACGCGCGGGAACCGCGGGGTCAGCCACAGCAGGATCCCCGCCGTGGCCAGCCCGATCGCGACGGTGAGCCACGACCCCTGGCCGGTGGTCGCGCCGTCGACGAACGAGCGGATGTCGGCGACGAAGGTGTCGCCGGCGACGTCGACGCCGGTGACCTTGCCGAGCTGGCTGGTGATCATGATGACCGCGACACCGGCCATGTAGCCGGTGAGCACCGGCTTCGACAGCAGGTCGCCGATGAAGCCGAGCCGGAACACCCAGGCCAGCAGCGCGTAGGCGCCGACCAGCGCGGCGAGCATCGCCGCCAGCGCCGCGTAGCGGGTCGGATCCCCGATGGCCAGCGGTGCGAGCACGGCAGCCGTGAGCAGCGCCGTCGTGGACTCGGGGCCTACCGACAGCACGCGTGAGGTGCCGATGATCGCGTAGACGGTCATCGTCACCACGATGATCCACAGGCCGGTCTGCGGAGCCAGTCCCGCCAGTGCCGTGTAGGCCATCACCTGCGGGATGAGGTACGCCGTGACGGTGACGCCGGCGACCACATCGCCGCGCAGGTCGCGGCGGTCGTAGTGCAGGAGGCGCTGGATGCCCATCTCACCTGTCACGCGCCCCACGGTAGGGGCCGGGAACTAGGTTTGCGGGATGAACATCCCTCCCGAGACCAAGGACTGGACCTGGGTGCTCTCCGAGCGCTGCCCCGAGTGCGGGTTCGACACGTCCGACCCCCTGCGAGGCGATCTCTCGGCCCTCGCCACCACGGTGGGCGACCGGTGGGTCGCTGCCGTCGCCGAGGTGGACGACATCAGCACACGTCCCGAGCCGCTGGTGTGGTCACCCCTGGAGTACGCGTGCCACGTGCGCGACGTGTTCGCCCTCGCGGTCTACCGCTGCGGGCTCATGCGCGACGAGGACGATCCGGTGTTCGCCAACTGGGACCAGGACGCGACCGCCGTCGACGACGACTACGCGTCGCAGGACCCCGCCGTCGTCGCGGCCGCCATCGGCGCGAATGCGGCGGCGTTCGCGCAGTTCCTCGACGACGTGCCCGACGACGCGTGGGACCGGCCCGGTCGCCGCAGCGACGGAGCGCCGTTCACCGTGGAGTCCTTCGCCCGCTACGTGCTGCACGACCCGATCCACCACCTCACCGACGTCACCGGAAGGCCGTGGGGCTAG
>CALGTB010000152.1 GCA_937902285.1 uncultured Actinomycetes bacterium
GGCCGGCCATCGCGGCCGCCGGGTCGCCGGGCAGTCCCACGAGGAAGCGACCGTCGGGCAGCTTGGCGAGCAGCATCTGTGCTCCCGGCGAGACGCTCACCCCGTCGACGAGCCAGCGGGCACCGAGGTCGCGCAGGACGCGGCGCAGGTGGTTGTCCGGTCCCGGCGCCGTGGACCCGGTCGTGATGAGGACGTCGACTGCCGCGTCGTCGATCTCCCGCAGCAGCAGGTCCTCGGTGTCAGGAGCGCGGACGGCCGGATTGCCCCGGGCACCCAGCGCTCCGACGAACCACGGGATGGCCGGTCCGAGGGCATCGCGCACCCGGCGATGACGGGGCAGGCCACGGTCGAGGAGCGAGTTGCCGAGCACGAGCAGTCCGACCACCGGAGGCCGGACGACGCGGAGGTCGTCGCTGCCGGCCGCTGCTGCCAGGGCCAGCACCGCCGTCGACACGGGCGTGCGGGCGGGCACGAGGACGTGGCCGGCAGCGGAGACCGCGGCCTGTCGCACGATGCCGCTGCCGAAGTCAGGGCGGGCCTGCTCGTCAGGGATGCCGGTCAGCGGATCACGGGCGAGGACGGTGACGCGCCCGTCGGGACGCAGCTCGGTGAGGGTGGACTCCTCGGCGATGACGGCGTCGGCGTGCCGGGGGATCGGCTGGCCGCGCTCGAGGCGGCATGCGGACCCGCTCGTCACGACCTCGGCGTCGTCGACGAGCAGCCACGGGCCCTCGCCGCGGATCGCGTAGCCGGCGAAGGCCGCCACGTCGGTGGCCGGCTCGTCCTGCAGCGTCAGCAGGTCAGCGGCGAGCACGCAGCCGCCGGCCTCGTCGAGCCGGGCCTGCGCGGAGGGAAGTGGCCGGCCGCAGGTCGCCGCGACGTGCCGCGCCTGCGGCCAGGCCAGGATGCCGTCGAGGCCGTAGGTGCTCACGGCCTCATGCTGGCATGCGGACGGGCCGCTGCCGTGGTCCGGCGTCTCAGCTGCCCTGGGTGTTGCTCTGGGTGCTGGCCTGCGGCTTCGACGCCGGGGCCGCCGCCGGCTTGGGAGCGGGCTTGGCCGCCGGCTTCGCGACCGGCTTCGGCTTGGGCTTCGACGGCGCGGCCACAGAGGCGGAGGAGGACGCCGCCGCAGGCTTCGACGCCGGACGCGCGGGCGTGCTCGACGTCGACGCGGCCGAGCCTCCGGAGGCAGCCGCGGTCAGCCCCGCAGCCTGGCGCTGCAGCTTCTTCCCAGCCTTCACCAGCGTGGCGCGATAGGCGTCGAGCTTCTCGCGCTCGGCGGCGAGCTGCGCGGCATAGGCGTCGAGGTCGGCCTCCGTGAGCCCGGTCGACGTGGTCGGCTCGACGAGCGCAGTGTCGGGTGCGGGCTGGGAAGTCGTCGTGCTCGACGACTCCCCGCCCGACGCGCTGTCGGCGGCCACGGTGCGCGCCCCGATCACTCCCACCAGGCCGACGCAGGTGGCCGTGGCCAGTCCGGCGGCGAGGATCTTCTCGGGTGCGGAGGACCGCCGCAGGGGGGCCCTGCTGTGCCGGCGGTCAGTCATCATCGCCGTCATGCTCGTTCTCGTTCTCGTCCTCGTGCTCGTTCTCGTCGTCATCGTTGTACGAGCCGCTGCCGGAGTTGCCGGACGTGCCACCGGCGTTGGCCGGGGCGGCCTGGTTCACGACCCAGTCGTAGACGGTGCCGCTCGCGCGATCGACATAGCCCGTGACCACCGAGCCGTCGGCGCGCTGGATGCGCACGGCCCAGGCCTTGTAGCCCCCGTGGGAGGCCTTGGAGACGCCCAGGACGGTGCCACCCGACGAGGCGACGGCCGACTTGGCGGCCTCGCTCGACGAGATCGACGGGCTCTTCGTGGAGTCGTCATCACTGCTGGACGATGCCGAGGCCGACGGTCGCGCTGACGGTCGGGTGCTGGGAGTCGAGCTGGGCGAGGCCTTGGGCTTGCGCGGCTTGGCGCTCGGGGTGTCCGACGGCAGGGCCGGAAGCTCGACCGAGCTGGCACTGGGCAGCGGCGCGGGGGCGCTGTCGTTGCTGGGCGCCTGGGCCGTCGGCTGAGCCGTGGCAGCCACGGAGTCGGAGACGAGGGTGACGGTGCTGGTGTCCACCTCGCTGCTCTGCGCAGCTCCGATGACGGCGACGCTGGCCACCGAGCCGGCGACGAGGACACCGCCCGCCGCGATGACGGTGGCGATGAGGCTGGATCGCTGCATGGTCTTCTCCTTGCGTCGTGGGTGCTGGCGAGCTGGTGTCGGGGTTGCTGTGGAGCTGTTGTCAACGTAGGCGGGGGCACACCAGATGCGCACCAGCCGAGGGTTAAGCCGAGGTAAGGGGTGTGCTGTCGACGACGGTCCGCGTCGGTCCCGGGGCGGGCACGAAGCCGCGGGCCAGCAGTCCCATCACGATGAGCGCCGTTCCGGCGAAGATCAGCCCGAGCGACCACTCCGAGAGTGCGTCCGTCCCTGCGAGCACGTAGTGCGCGGTGGCCAGCGGCCAGGCCGCGTAGGCGATGAGGTGGCTGCGCTTGAACCAGCGGTTCCCGGTCGTGCCCATCTTCGCCCGCAGCCTGCCCAGGAAGCTGACGGGCAGCAGCAGCCAGAAAGCGACGGTGCCGAGTGCCACCGCGGTGGTCTGCCACGGTGCGAGCCCGGGGACGAGGATCTGCAGGGGTGTGAACTTCACCGCCGGATCGATGATGAGAAGGCCCAGGTGCACGAGGAGGAAGGCGATCGCGGTCACGCCGAGCCACCGGTGCAGGTCGAGCAGCTTCATGGGCGGCGCAAGCCGACCGAGCACCTGCGTCTTGAGCAGGATGCCCCACACCACGACGGCGGTGAGCAGGCCCCACGCCGTGATTCCGCTGGCGCGGATCCCGAGCCAGGTCCAGGGGATGTCAGCCATGGTGCGTCTCCTCGTCGAGTGCCATCAGTGTTCGGTCCGCCGTCAGCAGGATCGCGGGGATGCCGCGGGCGCTGAGCCAGGCCAGTGCCTCGTCCGACGACATGAGCAGGGCGGTGGTCGCGGTGACCTCGGCGTTCCACGCCTGGTCGGCGACGACGGTGACCTGCACGAGGTCGCTCATGGCGGTCGAGCCGGTGCGCGGGTCGATGACGTGGTGACGTCGGCCCTGGGCCCAGCGGCGCTTGAGGGTGGTCGACGTGGCGACCGCCGCGGCGTCGGTTCCGGCGGGGAACTCCAGCGCGCGCAGCACGCGGTCGGGGTCGTCCGCGGGCACGCGCTCGTCCTCGACGCCGATCGTCCACGGTGAGCCGTCGGCGGTGGTGCCGGCGAACGCGAGGTCGCCGCCCAGGTTGACGAGCACGCCGGCGGCGCCGGCGGCCATCAGCTCCGCCACGATGATGTCGGCGGCCAGTCCCTTGCCGATGGCGCCCGGATCGATCCCCACGCCTGCGGGCAGGCTCACGGTGCCGTCGGCGTGGTCCACCCGGACGGCCGACATGCCCGGTGCCGGCGTGCTCGGCACCTCGGCGATGGAGGCGGGCCGCGCCGCGACGGTGGCGAAGTCGGCGTCATAGCCGAGCGCCAGCATCGACGACAGGACCGTCGGGTCGAAGCGGCCCTCCGACTGCGCCCACGCCTGCTGCATGCGGTCGACGAGGAGGAGCAGGTCAGGGGAGACCCGCACCGGCCCGGACCCCGCGGACGCATTGAGGTGGTTGAGCTCGCTGGTGGGCCGGAACCGGCTCCACGACTGCTCGAGCAGCTCGACCCGACCGGCCGCGAGGGCGACGATGTCGGAGGCGATCGCCGCCGAGTCGACGCCCTCGAGGTCGGGGGTGACGACCAGCACGTGACAGTCGCTCCCCATGGCTCGACAGCGCTGCTCGGCAAGGGCCATCGGTCAGCTGCTCTTCGTGTTGGACGCCGGCTTCGATGCGGGCGCGGGCTTGGCGACCGGCTTGGGCGCGGGCTTGGCGACCGGCTTGGGGGCCGTGACCGTCGTCGGCGCAGTGGGCTTCTTGGCGGCAGGCGCTGCCGTCGAGGTGCCGGTGCTGGCGGCGGCCAGGGCGGCGTTGAGCTTGTTGGCGCTCTTCACCAGCTTGGCGCGGTAGGCGTCCAGCTCGGCACTCTGGGCCGCCAGCTGGGCGGCGTAGGCATCGAGGTCCGCCTGGGTGAGCCCGGTCGACGTGGTGGGCTCGCTGGTCACCGCTGTCGCGGCATCAGTCGAGGTCCCCTGGGCCGCGGCGCTCTGCTCCATCGTGCGCACGCCGATGACGCCCACGAGGCCGGCACAGGCGGCCGTGGCCAGGCCTGCGGAGATGATCTTGTCCGCGGTGCTGCGGCGCCGGGGGCGAAGCGGCCCTGCGGTGTGGCGGGTGCTCGTCATGGTGGTCCATCCCTCGTACGGTCGTTTCCTGCTGGTGATAAGACGGTAGGAGACGGCCAACAAGGTGAGCCCTCGCCGAGGTTAAGCGGGGGTAAGGCCTCCGGAGCGACCCGTCAAGGGGTCTGCACGCACCCGCCTTCGCCCCGCGGGCATGACACGATGGCGCGGTGAAGGTACTCGTCGTCGAGGACGACCCTGCGGTCGCCGAGCCCCTCCTGGCCGGCCTGCGTCGCAACGGGATCGAGACCGAGCACGTGGCCTACGCGAGCCAGGTCGTGGCGGCCGCCCAGGGCGTGGACGTGGTGCTCCTCGACCTCGGCCTTCCGGACGGAGACGGGCTCGACGTGCTGCGCGAGCTGCGTCGCACCTCGGATGTCCCGGTGATCATCGCCACGGCCCGCGGGGACGAGACGGACCGGATCGTCGGGCTCGAGCTCGGTGCTGACGACTACGTGGTGAAGCCGTTCTCCGTGCGTGAGCTGGCCGCCCGCGTCAGGGCGGTCTCCCGTCGCCGTCGGGTCGAGTCGAGCCTGGAGACGGGCCGGCTCGTCGTGGACCGCAACCGTCATGTGGTGACCGTCGACGGCGTGGTCATCGAGTTGACGGCGAAGGAGTTCGACCTCCTCGCAGTGCTGGCGGAGGAGCCCGGCCGAGCGGTCACCCGGCAGGAGCTGTTCTCACGGGTCTGGGACCCCGTGTGGATCGGCACCGGCAAGACCCTCGACGTCCACATCGCCTCGCTGCGCAAGAAGCTCGGCCAGGCGGAGCTCATCGAGACGGTGCGCGGCGTCGGCTACCGGCTGGCGCTGGAGAACGCGTGACCCGACGGCTGGTCCTCGCCATGACGCTGCTCGTCGCGGTCGTGGCCATCGCCCTCGCGGTCCCCATGGCCGTGGTCGTCGCCAAGGACCAGCGGGCGGTGTTCGTCTCGAGCCTGGAGGTCGACACGCTGGCCGCCGCGTCGCTGCTGTCGTCGGAGCCGTCGTCGGAGTGGAGCAGCACCGTGGAGACCGTGGCCCAGCAGACCGGCGCCCGCGTCGTGGTCGTGGACGACAGCCGCAACCTGCTCGCCGACAGTGATAACTCGGCCCTCGACCGCTCGTTCGATCGGCCGGAGATCGACGCCGCGCTCGCCGGATCGCTCACGTCCGACGTGCGTCCGTCCGCGACCGTCGGCGAGGACCTGCGCTTCGTGGCCGCCCCCGTGGTGCAGGACCTCGGCGTGGTGGCCGCGGTGCGGCTGTCGCTGCCGGAGTCGATCGTGGACGAGGAGGTGCGGGAGACGGCGCGCTGGCTGGTGGTCTTCGTGCTGTCCGTGATCGTCGCGGCCGGCCTGATCGCCTGGCTGCTCGCGCGGTCGATCGCCGCCCCGCTTCGCGATCTCGCCCTTGTGGCTCATGACCTGCCGGATGACCTGCAGCAGCGTGCCGAGGAGGACCGTGGACCCGCAGAGGTGCGCGCGGTGGCCAAGGCGCTCAACAGCACGTCCCGACGCCTGTCCGGGATCCTCCAGCGCACGCAGCGCGTGGCGGCCGACGCGTCCCACCATCTGCGCACCCCCCTCACCGGCGTCCGGCTGCGCCTGGAGGCCATCGAGGAGACCAGCGACGACCCCTCGGTCCAGGCCGAGGCGCGCGCGGCCACGGCCGAGGTCGACCGCCTCAACCGGCGGATCGACCAGGTGCTGGCCCTGGCGCGGACGGATGCGGCGCAGGCCCCGGTCGAGAGGCAGGACGCGTCCGCCGCCGTCTCTGCCCGGGTGGCGGCGGCGTCAGCCATGTTCGAGGAGCGGGAGCTGCGGCTGTCCGCGATGATCGAGCCGGGCCTTGCAGTGTCGGCTCCGAGTGGGGTGATGGCGCGCATCATCGACGAGCTGCTGGGCAACGCGATCTCGTACGCGGCCACGCAGGTCGCGGTGACCATGCGTCGGCACGGTCCCGATGTCGTCCTCTCGGTCGCCGATGACGGCCCGGGGGTCCCTGCCACGGAGCGCGAGGCCGTGTTCGAGCGCTTCACCCGTGGCACCAGCGCGGTTCCGGGGGGCAGCGGCCTGGGCCTGGCGCTGGTCCGCGAGTCCGTGGTCGGACTCGGCGGCACCGCCT
>CALGTB010000153.1 GCA_937902285.1 uncultured Actinomycetes bacterium
GAGGCCGTGGCGATGGACCTCGCCCGTCCCATGCCCCACCCCCCGGCCCCCGCCGCCCGGCGCGGCACCGAGTTCCATGCCTGGGTGGAGTCGCGCTACGGCCAGCAGACCCTGCTCGATCCTGACGACCTGCCCGGCGCGGCCGATCACGACATCGTCAGCGACGAGGCGCTGGCACGCCTCAAGGAGGCCTTCGAGGGCAGTGCCTACGCGTCCGAGACTCCCGTCGCCGTCGAGGCGCCGTTCTCGGTCGTGGTCGCCGGGCGGGTGGTCAACGGGCGCATCGACGCGGTGTTCGAGCGTGATGGTCGCTACGACGTCATCGACTGGAAGACCGGCTCGGCCCGCTCGGTCGACCCCATGCAGCTCGCCCTCTACCGCCTCGCGTGGGCCCACCTGCAGGGCGTGCCGGTCGACGAGGTCGACGCCGCGTTCGTCATGGTCGCCACCGGCGAGGTCGTCCGTCCTGACACCTCGGCCGCCCTCGCCCAGCTGCTCGGCAGCTGAGTCAGCTCGTCGCGTCCGGGTCCTTCTCCTGGGCGACGAAGGGGTCGGTGGGAGCCGTCTCGACGTCGACCGGATCCGCCGCGTCGGGGTCCGGTGCCTGCTCCGCGATCGCCTCACCGGCCTCCTCCGTCGGCGTGCGGCGCACTCCGACGCGACCGCGCATCCACTCGCGCGCCGGCTCCTCGACGAACTTCCACATGAGCCACGCGATCACGAGCGCGCCGCCCACCAGCGCGATGAAGCCGAGGGCGTAGAGAACCCCGCCGTCGATGCCCGCCGCGCGCATGGCCGCCCGCCACAGGCCGAACCACACCAGGTGGGTCATGTAGAGCGAGTACGAGATGAAGCCGCCGAGGACGAGGGCGCGCGTCGACAGGAACCGTGCCAGGCCGCGGCGTGACAGGGCCAGGGCGCCGATCCAGGCGATGAGCAGCGGCACGAGCAGCAGGTGGAAGTAGGGCGGCAGTGGCTCGGCGTCGGCGTCGACCGTGACCTGCGGCGGCTGGGCTGCGGGCAGGTTGGCCAGGAACACCGCGCCCGCCACGACGAGCACGGGGAGCACGACCGCGAGGATCGAGGCGATCCGCTCGACCCGGGGCGACGCCGGCTCCTGCATCGCGGAGCCGGGAAGCAGGCGGCAGACGATGAGGTAGGTGATGGCGCCCGCGATGAACTCGGAGATGATGCGGTAGGTCGAGCCCCAGTTGTTCGTGTAGTACGCGTCGCTCGTCGACAGGCCGTACATGACGAGCGGGATCATCGTCAGCACCCACAGGATCGCGAGGCCGATGGCGTTGATCCGCTTGTAGAGCACCCACAGCAGGAGCACCAGCAGCGGGAAGATGAGGTACGCGAGCCACTCCATCGACAGCGACCAGGCGACGAAGTTCCAGCCGCGCTGGGGCTCAGGCCCCCACTCCTGCACGAGGAAGATGTTCTTCACGAAGTCGAAGGGGTTCAGCCAGGAGCGGTTCAGGTCCTCGCCCGTCACCTTCGCCTGGGCGACCACGGCGACCCCGGCCACGACGATCATGACGAGGTGGACGGGGTAGATGCGGGCCAGCCGCAGCCACCAGAAGTCGAGCGTGCCGCGGGCGCGCAGCGACGGGCCCATCCGGCGCAGGTAGGTGTGGGTCAGGATGAAGCCGGACAGCGCGAAGAACAGGTCGACGCCCAGCCGGCCCACCCGCGCCACGTCTCCCAGCCCGGGTATGGCGAGCAGGTGGAGCGTGTTGAGCGGCCCCTGCAGGTGGTAGAGCAGCACCCAGGCCGCCGCGATGAAGCGGATGCCCGTGAGCTGGCGGATGAAGACGTTCACGACGCGACCCCGGTCCTCGATGTGCGGCCATCGTGTCAGACGCCCGTCAGACGTCGGCGGATCGGCGCACGGGCATCTGACACTAGGCTCGCCGATCATGGACGCGGACCGGCACCTGCTCGCGAACCTCGTACTCGCACGCGGCGAGGTCGATCGCTTGGCCGAGCGCCGCGCCGACGCGCCGTGGCAGGCCGAGCGGCGCCGTGACCCGCGGTCGCGCGTGATCCGCGTCTGCGACGGGGCCGCCCTGGTCCGGACCCAGCAGGAGGCCGCGGTCGAGCTCGACCTCGTCCCGGCTCCGTCCGTCCCTGAGACCGCCGATCTCACGTTCCTCGGCGTCGATGAGGCGGACGTGGCCTACTTCGCCGAGCATGTCGGCTCTCGCGACGACCTGCCCGAGTTCGACGGCGCGTCCTGGTCCGACCTGCGGATGGTCGGCGCCGCGCTCGACTCGCGCGATGCCGGCCTCATGGTGACGGCGGTGGCCCTCGACAACTGGCTGCGCACCCATGCCCGGTGCCCACGGTGCGGGGCCGTGACGGAGTTCAACGCCGCGGGCTGGTCGCGACGCTGCCCGGAGGACGGGAGCGAGCACTTCCCCCGCACCGATCCCGCGGTCATCGTGCTCGTCCGCGACCGTGACGACCGCGCGCTGCTGGGCCGGCAGGGTCGCTGGGCGCCGGGCTGGTTCTCGACCCTCGCCGGCTTCGTCGAGTCCGGTGAGTCGGCCGAGGCCGCGCTGCGCCGGGAGATCCACGAGGAGGCAGGTGTCGTCATCGCCGACGGCCCGGATGACATCCGCTACCTGGGCAGCCAGCCGTGGCCGTTCCCGTGCTCGCTCATGCTCGGGTACCACGCCTGGACCGACGACCCTGCGATCGACGTGGACGGCGACGAGATCACCGAGGCTCGGTGGTTCACGCGCGACGAGCTCGCCGCAGCCTGCGCGAGTGGTGATGTGCGCCTGCCACCGCCGGTGTCGATCGCGCGTCGGCTCGTGGAGCGGTGGTACGGAGCCGAGCTGCCCGGCACCTGGTCGCGCGCCTAGCGACGTCTCCGATCTGCCAGGCGGGCGGGCTGCCTAGCGGCCGAGCTGCTGCTTGACCTGCCCGATGGGGGGGTTCGTGAGAGCGGTGCCGTCGGCGAAGGTCACGGTCGGCACGGTCTGGTTGCCCCCGTTGACCGTCTCCACGAAGGCGGCCGCCTCAGGGTCGGCCTCGATGTCGATCTCGGTGAAGGTGATGCCCTCGCGGGTCATCTGGGCCTTGAGCCGCTGGCAGTAGCCGCACCACACGGTGCTGTACATGGTCACGTCGGTGCCCGGGTCGGTGGTCGTCACCCCGTCACGTTACCGTCCCCTCGATGGAGCCGCAGAACACCCTCGACGGACTCGACGACGAGCAGCGCGCCGTCGCCGAGGCGCTCCACGGGCCTGTCGTGGTGCTGGCCGGCGCGGGCACGGGCAAGACGCGGGCCATCACCCACCGCATCGCCCACGGGGTGGCGACGGGCGATCACGACCCCCGACGAACCCTCGCGGTGACCTTCACCGCGCGGGCGGCGGGGGAGATGCGCAGCCGCCTGCGCGACCTCGGCGTCGACGGCGTCCAGGTGCGCACGTTCCATGCCGCGGCCCTGCGCCAGCTGCGCTACTTCTGGCCGAGGCTGAGCGGCGGCACGTTCCCGGAGCTGCTGCCCAGCAAGGCCCGCCTCGTCGCCGAGGCGGCCAGCCGCTGCCGCCTGCCCACCGACAGCGCGACGATCCGCGACCTCAGCGCCGACCTCGAGTGGGCGAAGGTCAACTTCCTCACCGGGGCCGCCATTGGCGATGAGGCCCGACGAGCCCACCGCAACCTCGCCGCCGACGGGGCCGAGGTGGCCCGGGTGCAGTCGGCCTACGAGGAGGCCAAGGCGAGTCGGGGGCTGCTCGACTTCGAGGACGTGCTGCTCGTGACGGCCGGGGCACTGGCCGAGCGCCCTGACATCGCCGACGAGGTGCGCAAGGCGTACCGCTGGTTCACCGTCGACGAGTACCAGGACGTCAACCCCCTGCAGCACCGGCTGCTGGGGCTGTGGCTCGGCGACCGCGACGACCTGTGCGTGGTCGGCGACGCCAACCAGACGATCTACACGTTCACCGGGGCATCGCCGCGCTACCTGACCGGGTTCCGCGCCGCCTACCCCGATGCCACCGAGGTCCGCCTCGTCCGGTGCTACCGGTGCACGCCCGAGATCGTGGCCATGGCCAACGGGGTCATCGCGGCCGCCTCGCCGTCGGCGGCGCCGTCGACCCTCGTGCTCCGCTCGCAGCGCCCCTCCGGGCCGGTGCCGACGGTCGAGGCCTACGACGACGACGTCGACGAGGCCCGGCAGGCAGCAGCCCGGGCGCGCGACTACCTCGCTGCGGGCACGCCGGCCCGCGACATCGCCGTGCTCTTCCGGATCAACGCCCAGTCGGCGGCGCTCGAGGAGGCCTTCGCCGAGGCCGGCGTGCCCGTCGTGCTCCGCGGAACCGAGCGGTTCTTCGACCGTCCCGAGGTGCGTGAGGCGGTCACCCGGCTGAGGGGAGCGGCGCGCGGCGGCGAGCAGCTGGGCCCGCTCGGCAACGAGGTGCGCGCGGTGCTGAGCTCGGCGGGGTGGTCGGCCGATCCTCCCCGCACGTCGGGTGCCGTGCGCGAGCGCTGGGAGTCCCTCGCCGCCCTGGTGACCCTCGCGGACGAGCTGGCTGTCGAGCTGGCCGACTCGCTTCCGGCTTTCGTCGTCGAGCTCGACTCGCGGGCCGAGCTGCAGCACGCGCCGGTCGGCGACGGAGTGACCCTCGCCTCGATGCACTCGGCCAAGGGACTCGAGTGGCCGATCGTCCTCGTCGTCGGCTGCAGTGACGGCCTCATGCCCCTGCAGTACGCGGACACCCCCGAGCAGGTCGAGGAGGAGCGCCGCCTGGCCTATGTCGCGATCACCCGGGCGGCCGACCGCCTGCACCTGTCATGGGCGCGGGCCCGGCAGCCCGGAGGCCGCGCCTCGCGGTCGGCGAGCCCGTTCCTCGTCGCCGCCGGGGCGGCC
>CALGTB010000154.1 GCA_937902285.1 uncultured Actinomycetes bacterium
GGAGATCATCGCGCTCGATGCGGGCGACGACGACGGGCGGCTGTCCCTGGGCATGCGCGCGCGCGTCACCCTGGCCGACGGGTCCACCGCCTGGGTGCGGCCGGTGCACCCCCAGGAGGCCTTCCTCGACGACGAGCGCATCTCCGCGTCCTCCCCGCTGGCCGTGGCCCTCGACGGTGCCCGCGTGGGGCACCAGGTCTGGGTGGCGGCCCCCGAGGGCATGTGGGCCTCGACCGTGCTGGAGATCGACGGCTCCGGCGTCCTCAAGGAGTCCTAGCCCTCAGTCGGCCGGTCAACGTGC
The DNA here is from genome assembly GCA_937902285.1 of uncultured Actinomycetes bacterium. GTDB lineage: Bacteria > Actinomycetota > Actinomycetes > S36-B12 > S36-B12 > UBA10649. The sequence continues at coordinate 302 of CALGTB010000154.1, forward strand.
TTCAAGTTTCAACTACCTCTATAGTTGAGCAATCAACTAAACGACCGGACCCCGCCGGTACGCACAGAGGAGCCCCCATGACCGCGATCTACGACGACGCCGACACCATCACCACCCGCTCGCTGGTCACGGACGGCCTCGGATCCGGGGCCCTGCACCGCGAGGCCACCGACCGGCTGTTCCGCGAGGCGCACACCGCCTACGCGTTCACCGACGAACCGGTCAGTGACGCCGAGCTGGCGGAGATCTACGACCTCGCTCGGTACGCCCCGACGGCGATGAACACCCAGCCGCTGCGCATCACGTTCATCCGCAGCGACGAGGCCAAGGCACGCCTGCTGCCGCACCTGGCGGAGGGCAATCGCGCGAAGGCGGCTTCCGCGCCCGTGGTCGCCATCCTGTCCGCCGACACCGACTTCCACGAGACCCTGCCTCGGCTCCTTCCGCACGTCCCGAACGCCCGGGACCGGTTCGCCGACGACGTCGCCCGTGAGCAGGCGGCCCTGTTCAATGCGACCCTGCAGGCCGGCTACGTCATCCTGGCGATCCGGGCGGCCGGTCTCGACGCGGGGCCGATGGGCGGCTTCGACAAGGCCGGGCTCGACGCCGAGTTCCTGTCCGGGACGGCGCAGAGGTCGTTCCTCGTCGTCAACATCGGCCATGTGGCCGAGGGCGGCACCTACCCGCGCAGCCCGCGCCTGGAGCACAATGAGGCCGTGACGGTCCTCTAGCCCAGGCCCACCCAAGCCCCTGCGAAACCTCACCACACCAAGGAGACGACCGTGCCTGCAGCAACCGCTGATGTCCTGACCCTGCCGCGCCTGTCGGCCGCCGCCGATGCCCGTCCCCGCACGGTGCGCTCGGTGACGACGGCTCCCATGGGCCTGGAGGGTGAGGGCTTCCCCGTGCACCGCGCCTTCGCCGGAGTGCACCCGTCCGACCTCGACCCGTTCATCCACATGGACCAGATGGGCGAGGTCGAGTACGGCGCCGGTGAGCCGAAGGGCACGCCCTGGCACCCCCACCGCGGGTTCGAGACCTTCACCTACCTCATCGACGGGCAGTTCGTGCACCAGGACTCCAACGGTGGCGGCGGCATGATCCTCGACGGCGGCACGCAGTACATGACGGCGGGTGACGGGATCCTCCACATCGAGACCCCGCCCGAGGCCCTCGTCGAGTCCGGAGGCCTGTTCCACGGCGTGCAGCTGTGGATCAACCTGCCCCGTGACAAGAAGCGCATCGCGCCGCAGTACCAGGACCTCCAGGGCCTCGACTCGTCCATGCTGACGACGGCGGATGGCGGCGCGCTCGTGCGCATCCTCGCGGGCGAGGTCGACGGCCACGCCGGCCCGGGCATCTCGCACACCCCGCTGGCCATCACCCACATCACGATCGCCCCCGGCGCCCAGGCCGACATCCCGTGGCGGGCCGACTTCAACGCCCTCGCCTACGTCCTGTCCGGCTCGGGCACCGTGGGAGCCGAGCGCCGGCCCATCCGCTCGGGCCAGCTGGCCCTGCTCGGGGCCGGCGACACCGTGCTGCTCCAGGCGGACGCCCAGCAGGAGTCTCGGCACCCCAGCCTCGAGGTGTTCCTCATCGGTGGCGTGCCGCTGCGGGAGCCGGTCGTGCAGTACGGGCCGTTCGTCATGAGCACCCAGGCGGAGATCGTCGAGGCCTTCGAGGACTACCAGGCCGGACGGCTGGGCATCGTGCCGGCCGACGCCATCCAGCCGCACCGTCCCGGCCAGTAGCCGTGCCCGACGGCGGCGACCCGCCGCTGGCAGGCCCGGCGCCGATCGAGGTCACTGACAGCCATCAGGCCACGGTCGGGGGAGCGACCGTGCGCCGAGCGCTGCCTCGACGCGGCCGCCGCACGGTCGGCGCCTGGTGCTTCGCCGACCACTTCGGCCCGGCCGCCGTCACCGAGAACGCGGGCATGGACGTGGGACCGCACCCGCACATGGGCCTGCACACGGTCACCTGGCTGGTCGAGGGGCAGCTGCTGCACCGGGACAGCCTGGGCTCCGAGCAGGTGATCCGGCCGGGGCAGCTGAACCTCATGACGGCAGGAGCCGGCATCGCGCATGCCGAGGAGGCCACCGGCCAGCACCTCGGCACCCTGCAGGGCATCCAGCTCTGGGTCGCGCAGCCGGACGCCGTGCGATTCGGCTCCGCGGCCTTCGAGCATCACGGAGCACTGCCGCAGGTCGAGGTCGACGGGGGCGTGGCCACGGTGCTCATCGGCGAACTGGGCGGCGCGCGCAGCACTGCTCGTGCCGACACCCCGCTGATCGGCGCCGAACTTCTGCTCCGGTCGAGCACGACCGTGCCGCTGCAGGCGGGCTTCGAGCATGCCCTCGTCGTCCTCGAGGGCGTCGTGGCGGTCGACGGCCAGCCGCTGGTGCCCGGGCGGGTGGGGGTCCTCGGGCTCGGCCGCGACGAGGTCGTCCTGGACGTCCGCGAGCGCGCTCGGGTGATGCTGCTCGGCGGTGAGCCGTTCGAGTCACCCATCCTCATGTGGTGGAACTACGTGGCCCGCTCACGCGAGGAGATCGACGCGGCGCATGCCTCCTGGTCCCAGCAGGACGACCGCTTCGGCCGGGTCCGCAGCCGCCTTCCGCTGATCCCGGCCGCGCCGCCGTTCTGGCAGGCAGCCTCAGGGGAATAGCGGGCGCGACAGGGAGGTTGGCGTGGTCACCACTCCACCCCGACGACCGGAAGGCATCCCATGGCAACGACCCGACGCGCCACCGCTGAATGGAACGGCTCCCTCCTCGAGGGCGGCGGCGCCGTGACCCTCGCCTCGTCCGGCATCGGGACGTTCCCCGTCTCGTGGCCGGCCCGGTCCGAGGAGCCCAACGGGGTCACCAGCCCGGAGGAGCTCATCGCGGCCGCCCACTCCACGTGCTTCTCGATGGCGCTGTCCGCTGCCCTCTCGCGGGCAGGCACGCCCCCGACCCAGCTCCGCACGGCGGCCGAGGTCGACTTCCAGCCCGGCACCGGGATCACCGGGATCCGGCTCTTCATCAGCGGCGACGTCCCGGGCCTCGGCGCCGACGGCTTCGCCGCTGCTGCTGCCGCCGCCAAGGAGGGCTGCCCCGTGAGCCAGGCCCTCGCCGCGGTGCCCATCACCCTCGTCGTCGAGTAGCGCCGGACCACCCCGCGCCGCATGCCGGCACTCCCGGCGTGCGGCGTGGGCGTGGCATGTTCTACTTGGTCGATGCGCCATCGCACGCGGATCGCCGCCTTCGCCGCGACGATGCTCGTGGCGGGCCTCGGCCTCGCGCCCGCAGCCTCCGCCACCGTCGGCGCCGTCCCATCGTCGGCTCCCGCGACCGCCCCTGCGTCGGCCCCTGGCGCCCGGCAGGTGCCCACCGCGCAGCCGGCCATCGCCATCGTCACGCCCGACCTCCTGCGCATCGACAAGCAGGACGAGACGAACAACGTCGTCGTCTTCTCGGGCATGGACGCCAAGTCGAAGGCGCGCGTCAACTGGGGCGACGGGCAGCCGACCGAGTCGGTGCGGGGGCAGTGCCGCACCGCCACGGCCCTCGCCCACCCCGACTGGTGCTCGGTCACGGTCGTCCACGAGTACGACCAGGCCGGCCAGTTCACCATCACCGCCGTCGTCGGACGCACGACGGTCAGCAAGCTGGTCACGATCTCGCCGGCGCCGGTGCGCTGGTCTCCTCCGTCCGGGTTCGTGCAGCCGGCCGGCTGGTCGCTGCTCAGCGGCACCGCCACGTACTTCCCGTGCCAGACGGTGCCGTGGTACTACGACCGCTCACGGCAGCCCGCGAACGGCGGACAGATCTACTCGGACGTCATCACCGGGCTCGAGATGCTCGCCGCGGAGACCGGCCTGGTGTTCGCCGAGACGGCCGACCCCGCCGAGGCCGCGCTCACCTTCCGGTGGGGCAACGTCGGCACGGCGGCGGCCACGGGGGGCGGCGCGTTCGGCCGCGGCACCGTGACGTTCAGCGTCGACGACTGGTGGCCCACCGACCAGTGGCCCGGCTTCGGCATCGTCCGGCAGCCGAACGGCGTCTACGCGGCCGGACACGGCTGGCTGGTCGTGCACGAGGTCATGCACGCCTTGGGGCTGGGCCACGTGAACGACCGCACGGCCGTGATGAACCCGGTCGGGGGAGCCACCGCGTTCAATGCGGGCGACCTCGAGGGCCTGCACACGCTGTACAAGAACAACCCCTGCCCCGTCGGGTAGCGTCAGCGCCCCACCCCACGCCCGAGGAGACCATGGAGCGCTACGTGCTCACCCTGCGATGCCCCGACGGGCCGGGCATCGTGCACGCCCTCACGACCGGGCTGCTCGACATCGACGCCAACATCCTCGAGCAGTCCCAGTTCACCGACGAGGACACCGGTCTGTTCTGCATCCGCACGCGCTTCGAGTCCCCGCAGGAGGACGTCGACCGGGTCCGCGAAGCCGTCCTGATGCGCCTCGCTCACTTTGACCCTGTGATGTCGGTGCGGCGCGAGAGCGAGCGCCGCAGGGCACTAGTGATGGTGTCCCGCTACGACCACTGCCTGGTCGACCTGCTGTACCGGCAGGACATCGGCGAGCTTCCCATCGACATCCCGCTCATCGTGTCGAACCACGAGGACTGCCGCCCCATCGCCGAACGCCACGGCATCCCCTACGTCGTGCTGCCGGTGACCAAGGACACGAAGGCGGAGCAGGAGGCCGTCCTCGCGAGCGTCCTGGTCGAGCACCGGATCGACGTGGTCGTGCTCGCGCGGTACATGCAGGTGCTCTCCGACGAGTTCTGCCGCAGTCTCCCCGGCCGCATCATCAACATCCATCATTCGTTCCTGCCGGGCTTCAAGGGCGCCCGCCCGTACCACCAGGCGCATGCCCGTGGGGTCAAGCTGATCGGCGCCACGGCGCACTTCGTCACGGGCGATCTCGACGAGGGGCCCATCATCGAGCAGGAGGTCCAGCGGGTCTCGCATCACCACAGCGCCGACGACCTCGCCGAGATCGGACGCGACGTCGAGCGGATCGTGCTGGCGAGGGCGGTCCGCCTCTTCGCCGAGGACCGGCTCGTGCTCGACGGCCATCGCACGGTGGTCTTCGCATGACACCGGCCGCGTGATGGCCGAGGCATCGTGACGCCCATCGTCCCGGGGCCGGGGCAGGAGTCGGTGTGGGACTACCCCCGTCCGCCGCGTGTCCATCCCAGCGGCGAGCACGTCGTCATCCGTTTCGGCGGTTCCGTCATCTGCGACACGCGCACGCCGATCCGCGTGCTCGAGACGAGTCATCCGCCCGCCTACTACCTTCCGCGGGCCGACTTCACGTCCGGGGCGCTCCGTCCGGCCACGGGGACCTCCCTGTGCGAGTGGAAGGGCTGGGCCGCGTACTTCGACGTGGTCGGCGGCGACGGAC
>CALGTB010000155.1 GCA_937902285.1 uncultured Actinomycetes bacterium
TCGCTGCCGGGGTGGAGTCAAGGAGCTGGCTCATGGCTACACCGCCATCCGCTGCTCGTACCGGGGCGCGGGGGCGCCGGTGGGGGGCGGGGGTGCGCTGGTGCCGGCCATGCGGGCGTGCTCGACGGCGCGCAGGGCGGTGGTGTGCTGACGGGTTGCGGCGCCCATGGCTTGCGTGGCGTCGCGCAGGTAGGCGATGCGCTGGTCGAGTAGACCGGTCATGGGCGGGTCGGTGTCCATCCGGTCCAGCCACCCGGGGACGAGGGCCATGGGGGAGGGGCTGAGGATCCGCGGCGGCAGGCCGGGCGTGTGGCTGATCGGCTCGGGCCCGTCGCCGGGCCGCATGGCGGCCCGGGCATGGGTGAGGGCGTGGGCGCGGACGCTGGCGCGGGTGGGGATGGCGCCGGCGGTGACGAGGTCGCGGATGCAGGCGGTAACCTGGGCCTGCTCGAGGGTGAAGTCGGGGTTGACGCCGCTGTCGAGGAGGCGTTGGGCGGCGAGGGTCTCGGTGGCGGCGATGCGGTGCAGCAGCCGTTCGGCGTCGGGGACGCTGATGCGGCGTGCGGCGGCGAGCTCGGTGGCGTCGGGCAGATCGTGGCCGGGTGGCAGGGCGTCGGCGACGGGCCAGCGCAGCACCTCGGACAGCAGGGCGTCGGCCTCGCGGACCACGTCGGGGTGCGGATGGGATACGACGTGCTGTGACGCGGTGGTCAGGGTGTCGGCGAGGTGGGCGAGCAGGTCGGGGTCGTTGTCGGCGTAGATCGCGGCGGCGAGGGTGTCGGGGTCGGTGTGGCGCAGGGCGGTGAGGATGTCGGTGATCGAGATGGCGTGCATGGCACCTCCAGGCGGGGAATCGGGCTCCTACCTGGACCACGGTGAAAGCGGCTGGGTGCCGCGCAAGTTTCGCTTGCCACCGGTCATCGCGAATGCTTGACCTGGGGCGTGACCAGTTCCGCGAGGTCGGTGTGGGCTACCGGGTGGCGGGCTGCTCGGCGAGGGGGATGGGGCGTCCGGGGGCGGTGCAGTCGATGACGGCGCCGTCGGGGGTCTCGGGTGCGGGGGCGCGGACGCGGCCGGAGCGGATGGACTCGCGGATGAGGTCGGGGTCGGTCAGCAGCCAGGGGGTGAACCGCATCTGGTGGGCGATCTTGATCATGCGGCGTTCCTGCCGCGGCGGCGGGGTGACCGCCAGGGTGCGCCAGTGCGCGATGTTGGCCGGGGAGGTGGTGATGAAGGTGATCGCGTCGTCGGTCCAGTCCCACTCGCGCAGGACCGGCACCAGTGCCGGCCAGGCGTCTGGGCCTTGGAGGTTCAGGCGGAGCAGGTCCATGTCGGTGGGGCAGCCTGTGCAGCGGTCGGTGACGCCGTAGCAGGCGGCGAGGTGGTCCAGGGCGGCCTCGATGCCGGGGTGGATGGACCGGCCGGGGCGCTTGCGGGGAATGGTGAGCTCGCGGAGGGTGTCCTCGCGCCAGCCGAGGTCGTGCAGGACGTCGAACAGTCCCATGGTCGGGGAGTACGGGTACTGGGGCGGGTCGAGGTCGTCGTGGATCCCCGAGGAGGTAAGCGGGATCCGCCGCTTGTCGCCGCCGGCGCCCTCCCGGGCCT
>CALGTB010000156.1 GCA_937902285.1 uncultured Actinomycetes bacterium
TGACGATGCCTCCGGATCGGGCGATGGTCCTCAGTCGCGAGCTCTCGGCGTGGCGGGCGGAGCAGTTGTACGCGGTCACCGCCCCAGTGGCGGGCGCCGACAACGTCACCCTGGACGGGCGCTTCGCGTCGGCGGCGTTCGAGGGTCCCTATGGGCAGTCGGCGGCCTGGGTGGCCGAGGCCCGCGACTTCGCCCGCACCCAGGGCGAGCCGGGCGAGGAGACGTACGTGTTCTACACGACGTGCCCGCGGTGCGCCAAGCACTACGGCAGGAACGACGTGATCGTGCTCGTGCCGGTCACCTAGGGATCCGGGGCGCGGGTGAGGCAGGATCGCGACCGTGCCTGCCCACGATCCCCGCGGCCTGTCGTTCGGCCGTGCATCAGCGGCGTACGAGCGCGGCAGGCCTGACTACCCCGCGGCCGCCGTCGACTGGCTGCTCGAGGGCGTCTCGGGCCGGGTGGTCGACGTGGGTGCCGGCACCGGCAAGCTCACCCGGTCGCTGGTGGGCAGGGGGCTGGGCGTCATCGCGGTGGAGCCGTCGCCCGGGATGCGACGGGCCTTTCGCCACGCGCTCCCCGACGTGACGGTCGTGGGCGGAGCGGCCGAGCGGCTGCCGCTGCCCGACGCCTGCGCGGGTGCCGTGGTCGCCGCCCAGGCATGGCACTGGGTCGACCCGGCGCTCGCGGGTCCCGAGGCAGCCCGGGTCCTGCGACCGGCGGGCGTCCTCGGCCTGGTCTGGAACGACCGGGACGAGCGCGACCCCTGGGTGGCGGCGCTGTCGTCCCTGCTCCACGAGTACGGCACGTCGCCGGATGCGGGCTACCGGCCCGGCACCGGCGCGGCCTTCGGGCCGACGGAGAGCACTGAGGTTGGCTGGTCCAATCCGATGACCGCGGACCTGCTGGTCGACATGATCGCGTCGCGCAGCTACGTGATCGCGCTGCCCGAGGCGCGGCGCGCCGAGCTGCTCGGGCGCGTGCGCCGGCATGCACGGGTGCACCCCGGCATCGACTCCCAGGGGCAGTTCGGCATCCCCTACGTGACGCGCGCCTACCGTGCGCGACGCATCTGAGGCCGGTCAGACGTAGGCGCTGCGTCGCAGCCAGCGCATCGCCCACGCGCCCCAGATCGGCGGGAGGTAGAACGTCACGAGCCGGAACGCGATGGCCGTGGACATGGCCACGGCGGACGGGACGCCGATGGCCTGCAGGCCCACGGTGTAGCCGGCCTCGGCCACGCCCATACCGCCGGGAACAGGCATGAGCCCGGCGAAGAGGCTCACCGCAGTGTTGATGAGGATGAGCTGCGAGAGGTAGGCGGTGTCGCCGAAGGCGGCCAGGCAGACGCCCAGGATGATCGCCTGGATCACCTGCGCGACGAGGTTGCCCACCGCCATCGTGGCCACCTTGCGCGGGCGTCGCAGCACGGCCAGGGCGGACTTGGCGTTGACCGACTGCTCAGCGATCGCCGCGCGAACCCGCGGCACGATTCCCATCAGCCGCCTGCGGAACCGTGGCACGACGAGTGCGGCGACGATGCCGATCACGATCAGGGCGATCGTCAGGTAGAGCAGCGCCGGGGTGGAGCTGTCCGTCGAGCTGGTGCTCGTGGACGACGACCTCACCGACGATGTGAATGCGGGCAGGCCGCTGACCAGGATGAGGATGATGAGGGCGATCTGGACTCCGAAGCCGGTGACGCTGTCGATGACCCCGATGGACACCGCCGTGGTCGCAGGAAGGCCGAATCGCTGGAAGAACCGCACCTCCAGGGCGATGCGGGCGGCCGTCGCCGGCAGCGTGAGCGCGATGAACTGGATGGCGTACTGCAGCATCAGGACCGGCCGGTACCGGAGGGGGTTGGGCGAGGCGCCCATGGTGGCGAACGCGAAGCCCGCCTGGACGAACGGTGACAGCAGGAGCGCCCCGAAGAGGATCCACTTGTTGGCCGCCGACAGCTCCTGGACCACCGTGGCCAGGTCGACGCCGGCCAGCATCGCGATGAGCGTGTAGGCGACGAGGCCGATCACGAGCACCATGAGGATCGACTTCACGGTGACCCGCCGCACCTGCTGAAGCGGCGGTGCGTCGATCCCGCAGGCCGTGACGGCGGCCGCGCGCAGCTCGGCCAGTGACCACTCCTCGTCCTTCACCGCCTGCCCGGTTCGGGCGTCCATCACGGCAGGCTGCAGGTAGGGGAGCACCTCGGCGAGGCCGTCGGCACCCAGTGCGGCGATGGCGGCCGCGACGGCGCGGTCGCGGCCCACGGATACCGCAGTCGCGGTCAGCAGCCGGGCCCGGTCGGCCATCATCGACGAGGGGTCGGCGGCCAGCTCGGCCGCATCGAAGTCGCACAGCGCGCAGGTGCCATCCTGCGCGCGGACGAGGGCGGCCGCGCCCATGCTGCCGTGCGCAATCCCGATCTCGTTGAGCCGGAGCAGGGCACTCCACGCCGAGGCGACGTACGCGTCGTCAACGTCCGGGCTCGACGAGAGGTCGGGCCCCCGGCTGGCCGTGACGAGCAGCGCATCGCCGCCGGGCGCCCGGCCGCACGTGACGACGGGCACCACGGGCACGCCAGATCGCTCGGCCAGGAGGGTGACGACGGCCTCGTGGTCGACGCGCGACTCACGGCTGCGCAGGAGGACCGGGCGCTCGCCACGGCGGGTGAGCGACGTCCACAGCGACCCGACGACCTGGCCGTCCCAGGCATCGCGACCGTAGACCTTGACGAACAGGTCGGTGCCGTCCGAGGAGCGCGCCACCATGGTGGCAACCCCGGGCTGCTGGACCCGGGCCTCCTCGACGGCCGTCGTCGCGACGCCCAGCTCGCCGAGGGCGTCGGCCACCTGATCGGTGGTGGCGCGGCCCGCGGGGGTGCCGAGCAGGAGGTGGGCCGCCGCAGCCGCCGCGACGCCCACGGCGAGCGACGCGACGGCACCGGCCGGGGTCGCGATCTCGAGTCCGATCACAGCGATGGTGCCGAGCAGGAGGACGAGCCGGCCGAACAGGCGCAGGGAATGGCGAAGGTGGGGGGACGCGGTGACGAGCACGGCGGTGGCGAGGGCGAGGACGATTGCTGTGTCCGCGGGTCGCGGCTCCGCGTTGACCAGCCCGCTCAGACTGTCCGGCCATGCCCCGGTGGCCACGCGTATCACGACCAGGCCGCCACCCGCAGCGAATGCAGCGGCGACGAGGTAGTCCAGCAGGATCCTGCGCCGTCCCCTCGACAGCGCGGTGAGCAGCACGATGACCGCGGCCCAGGCGGCCAGCAGTGCATAGGAGGCTCCCCAGACCCAGTCGAGGAACTCGGCCAGTGCCCCCGAGAGGCTCGAGATGGCCGCCTCCAGCGGGGAGGTGCCTGACGCGAGCAGCGCGAGCGGGATCGTGATCAGGCACGCGACGACCAGCAGGAGGATGTCCGTCGGCCGCCGGAACCGGCGCGCGTCCGGCGCGGACGACCAGGGCCGGAAGGCGCTGGTGCGCCGGCGGAGGGCCATCGTGTGCATGGGCGACATCATTCCCGAGCGGCGCCCCATCCGAATGGGCGACGCGCAGGCCCGTGCAGCACTACCGTCTGACCATGCCTCGATTCCTCATGGGCTGGCTGCTCAGCCTCGCCCTCGCCGCCATCGGCCTCGTCCTGTGCACCGTCATCTTCGGTGACGACTTCGAGATGACGAAGGGCATCACCGGGTTCCTGGTGGCGCTGGTCATCTTCGCCGTGCTGAACGGCATCATCCCGCTCATCGTGTTCAAGGTGCTGCGCAGCCATGCTGACTCGATGATCGCGCTGACCGGCCTGATCTCGGCATTCCTGTCGCTGTGGATCACGTCGATCCTGCCGTGGGGTGGACTGTCCATCAACTCCTTCGGGACGCTCGTCCTCGCCAGCCTGCTGGTGTGGGTGCTGTCCATGGTCATCTGGGTCATCCCGGGGCCCTGGCGCACCCATCGCCGCGTGGCGGAGCGGCGCTGACCCACTCGGCGGCGTCCGGCTAGCCCCGCTGTGGTGGACGCCAGCGGGGCAGCAGCGCGCCTGATCCACTGAGGCCGAGCGCCTGCTCGAGGGCGTGCCCCAGCGCGACGAGGCGGGCCTCCGACCCGGCCGGACCCACGATCGAGAGCCCCACCGGCAGGCCGTCCACCAGCCCCATGGGCAGGGTGAGGATCGGCCAGCCCAGGATTGCGGGCGGCGTACACACGGTGCCCCCGCCCGACAGCACGTCGCCGTGGGTGAGGTCCGACTTCCAGGCCGGCCGGTAGGCCGGCGCGATGATGACGTCGACGCCCTCGGCCAGCGCCGGGCCCATGCACGTGTCACGGGCCCAGTCGACATTGCGGCGCCGCGCGTCCTGATACGCCTGTGCGGCCCGCCCGCCGCTGACGAGCGCTCGATCGAAGTAGTCCTGCCCGAAGTGCGCCAGCTCGTCGGCGCGGTGCCGCTCGTTGAACGCCACCACATCGGCCAGTGAGTGGACGCCGTCGCCGGGGCGTCCGCCGAGGTAGGCGTCCAGGTCGTCGAGCAGCTCGCCGATCAGGACATCGGTCTGGTCCTCGTACACGGCCATGTCGGGTCCGGGCGCCGTCACATCGCGAAGCGCGGCGACAAGCGGCTCGAGGATGCCAACCGCACCCATGAACACGGCGTCGGTAGCGGCATCTCCGGTCATCCACCCACTGGCCACGCCCACGCGGAGCGACCGGGCGGCGTCGGGGCGGCACGCGTCGACGAGTCCTCCGCGCCCCGAGATCACCTCGAGGACGAGGGCGGCGTCGCGTGCTGATCGCGCCAGCGGTCCCGGCACATCCTGGCTCGCACTGATCGGCACGACTCCCGCCGTCGGGACCGAGCCGACAGTGGGCTTGATCCCCACGACCCCGTTGAGGGCCGCCGGGCAGGTGATCGAGCCGTTCGTCTCGGTGCCGATCGCGACGGGGGCGAGTCCGGCGGCCACCGCGGCACCCGAGCCTGACGACGAGCCGCCGGCACTGCGGTCGAGCGCCCAGGGGTTTCCGGTCAGGCCGCCGACGGCCGACCAGCCGCTGATGGAGCTCGAGGACCGGAAGTTGGCCCATTCCGACAGGTTCGTCGAGCCGACGATGACGGCTCCCGCGCCCCTGAGGCGGGCGGCGACGGGGGAGTCCGAGGTGACGGTCCGGTCCGCGAGGGCGAGCGAGCCGGCAGTGCCGGGGAGGCCGACGGCCTCGATGTTGTCCTTGACGAGGACGGGAACGCCGTGCAGTGGTCCACGATGCACTCCGTCATGTCGATCGGCGTCCCGCGAGCGCGCCTCGTGCTCCGCATCAGCGCACAGGGAGAGGATCGAGCGCAGCGAGACACCCGACCCGGGGGCATCCACGGCGGCGATGCGCTCGAGAAGGGTCGCGACGGTGTCGGCGGACGAGACTCGCCCCGCCGACAGGTCGTCGAGGAGGTCGTGCACGCCACGCTGGCTGATCGGCGCGGAGGTCGGGTGCGGATCGTTCGGGTCCACGTGGGCTCCAAGCTGTGCGGGGGACGTCCGGATGCTAGTTGCCGGCGGAGGTGCCCGCGATGCCGCAACTCGACGGGCAGGCCGCGGTTTCCCCTTGGGGCGACTAGCCTGACCCCATGGGGAAGGGCAAGGCGAAGCGCAAGGACGCCGCCAAGGGAGCCGACAAGGCGTCGAAGGAGGCGCACAAGCACGGGAACAGGCACGCCGACCGCCGGTCCGGCGCCGGCCCGGAGACCGCTGCTCGGACCCCCATGGTCGAGGATGACCTCGACGCCTACTACGACGAGGCCGACGGCGTGGACTTCGGACCGGCCGATGGTGTCCCTGATGCCCCCGAGGTCGAGCGCGACCAGCTCACCCAGCGTGATGTGGCCGCCGAGCTCGCATCCGAGCTCGCTGACGTGGTCTACGCCCTCCAGATCCGCCCGGAGGTGCGCTTCGTCTACATCTCGCGCTCCATGGAGGCGCTGCTGGGGTACGAGCCCGAGGACCTCTACGACGACCCCGAGTTCGGGATGAAGCTCGTGGACAAGCGCGACCGGCAGGTCGTGCTGGATGCGATCGCGCGGCCCGGGCCCGACCCGGTCAACTTCACGGTGCGCTTCCGGGCCCGCGACAAGAGGCTGATCTGGACCGAGCACCGGGCTCGTGCCGTGGCGTACGAGGACGGACAGGTCGTCCTGTACGGGGCCGCGCGCGATGTCACCACGCATCGCTTCACCCAGGAGGCGCTGACCGACGAGCGTGAGCGCTACCGGCTGCTGTCGGAGAACTCGCAGGACGTCGTGCTGCGCTCCGACGCGGACAACCTGGTGACGTGGGCCTCGCCGTCGGTCGTGGTGGCGCTCGGGTGGGAGCCCGAGGACCTCATCGGCCGGACACTGGCAGAGATCGTCCACCCGGATGACCTCATGGCGGGCTACCACGCCCAGCAGCGCATCCTCCTGGAGGGACTCGACACAGTCGAGGGCGAGGCGCGGTTCCTCACGCCGACGGGCGAGTGGCGCTGGATGCGGGTGCTCGGCCGGGTCCTCCAGGACGACGAGGGCAACATGGTCGGCAGCATCGGCGAGCTGCGCGACATCCAGTCGGAGATGGCCACGCGTGCGGAGCTCGAGCGCGAGGTCGACCACGACGCGCTGACCGGACTCGCGAAGCGGGGACTCACCCTGGCCCGGGTGCAGGCGCTGCTCGACGGGCCCGACCGTGCCGGACTGGCCCTCCTGTGCGCGTCCGTCGATGGGCTGGTCGCCGTCAACGAGGCCTTCACCCATACGGCCGGAGACCGCGTCCTCACCGTGGTGTCCGAGCGGCTCATCGAGGCCGTGGGCGACGTCGACCGGCTCGGACGCATCGCCGGCGGGGAGTTCCTCGTGATCCTCACCGACGTCTACACCGCGGACGAGGCCGGTGCGCGCGCTGCCGAGCTGCTGGGTCAGCTGCGGGGGCCGGTGTCCATCGGCCCGCACGAGATCGAGGTCACCGCCAGCATCGGAGTGGCCATGCCGGACGGCGACGACGCCTCGGAGCTCATGCGCGACGCGACCACCGCGATGCGCCAGGCCTCGGTCAAGGGCCACGACCGCTGGGAGTTCCTCGACGCAGAGCGTGCGCACGCCTCGCGCCATCGCCTGGCGGTCCAGACGGCACTGCGCCGGGCTCTCACGGAGGACCGCATCAAGCCGTGGTACCAGCCGGTGGTCAACCTGGCCGACAGCAGCGTCGTCGGCTACGAGGCGCTCGTGCGCTGGGAGCGTTCCGACGGGACGGTGCTGGAGCCCGCGCAGTTCTTCGACGCCGCTGAGCGCAGCCACCTCATCACGACCCTGGACCGCATCGTGCTGCGACACGCGCTCGACGACATGGCGCAGGTGGACTCCCGGCTGATCATCGCCGTCAATGTGTCCGCTGCCACCCTCTCGGACGGGAGCTTCTTCGGCTACGTCGCGGCCGAGCTCGAGCGCACCGGCTTCGACCCCCAGCGCCTGAGCCTGGAGGTCACCGAGACGTCGCTCGTCGACGTGAGCGATGCCGTGCGTGCCGGCATGACCTCGTTGGCCCAGCGCGGCGTGGTGTGGTGGGTGGATGACTTCGGCACGGGCTACTCGTCGATCAGCCACCTGCGCGACCTGCCGGTGGGCGGCCTCAAGCTCGACCGCTCGTTCACCGTGGGGGTGGCCTCCGGCGATCAGCGATCGATCCGGGTGTCGCAGGGTCTCGCCGGCCTCGCGCGGGGCCTGGCCCTGAGGATGGTGGTCGAGGGGGTGCAGGGGGAGCGCGATGCCGCGATCCTGCTGGGCCAGGGCTGGACGTTCGCCCAGGGCTGGTACTTCGGCCGGGCCGAGCGACGGATGACCCAGCACCTCGCCGCCGCGCCGGTCGGGGAGTAGGAGGCCAGGTGCCCTACGTCCTCGCGGTCGCGGCCGTGATCATGCCGGCCATCCTCATCGTGCAGACAGTGCGCGGACGGATGCGCGTGCGCTGCTGCGCCGTGCTGCCCCCGGTGGACCACCCGTCGACGGCTCCGGACTGACATCCTGACCTCGTGAGCACAGCCGCCGCACGACCGGCGTCGTCCAGCCTGGTCAGGTGGGCGTGGCTGTCGATCGCTGCCGCGGTCGCCACCATCGGGCTCAAGTCGTTCGCCTACCTGCTCACCGGCTCGGTCGGACTGCTGTCGGACGCCCTCGAGTCCGTCGTGAACCTGGTCGCGGCCATCCTCGCCCTCGTCGCGCTGACGGTGGCCGCGCGCCCCGCTGATGACAACCACCACTTCGGGCACGGCAAGGCGGAGTACTTCTCGGCCGGCGCCGAAGGCGTGATGATCTTCGTGGCCGCCGTGCTGATCGTGGTGTCGGCGGTGGAGCGGCTCATCAACCCGCAGCCCCTCGAGGACCTCGGGATCGGCCTGGCCATCACCCTGGTTGCCACGGCCATCAACGGAGTGGTGGGCTGGGCCCTCCTGAGGGTGGGGCGTCGCCATCGGTCGATCACCCTCGTCGCTGACGGCAAGCACCTCATGACGGATGTCTGGACGTCGGTCGGGGTGGTGGTCGGAGTCGGCCTCGTCGCCGTCACCGGCTGGCTCCCGCTCGACTCGATCGTGGCCATCGCCGTGGCCGTCAACATCCTCTGGACCGGCTACGGGCTGATCCGACGCTCCATGGACGGGCTGATGGACCACGCGCTGCCGGAGGCGGAGCAGGGGGCGGTCATCGCCGCCCTGCGCGGGATCGTCGCGGACTACCCCGCAGGAGAGCTGGAGTTCCATGCCATCCAGACACGGGAGTCCGGCCGTGAGCGGTTCGTGTCCATGCACGTGCTCGTGCCGGGCTCCTGGACCGTGAGCCAGGGGCACGATCTCCTCGAGCAGGTCGAGTCCGCCGTGTCCGCTGCACTGCCCGGGGCCTCGGTGCACACGCACCTCGAGCCGCGCGAGGATCCCCGTGCGTACGAGGACATCAAGGGCGGCATGACGCTGCGGTCCGAGGACTAGTCCCGAGATGGACGGGACAGCGCGGCAGTCACAGGACGGGGCCGAGCAGTCACAGGACGGTGCCGGGACGGCCGTTCTCGGCGAGGATCGGCAGGTCGGCCGCCTCCCACGAGAGCATGCCCCCCAGCACGTTGTACGTCGTGTAGCCCATGCCGGCCAGCGCCGTGGCGACGGCGTCCGATCGGCTCCCGCTCCGGCAGATGAAGACCAGGGGGCGGTCCGCGGGGAGAAGGTCGATGTTGAAGGCCTGCATGGGCATGCACAGGGCGCCGGGGGCGACCCCCATGGTCGTCTCCTGGTGCTCGCGCACGTCGATGAGGGCGGCGCCCGCCTCGACGAGCGCGGCGACTTCGTGCACGGGGATGTGGGTGACCGAGCCGTCGTTCATGTCCGGCGCCCCCCTGCCTCGGCGACGGCCACAGGCAGCCAGGTGTCGACCACGGCCACGACCCGGCCGTCGGAGTGCTCGAGCCGCCGTACCCGCGTGAGCTCCGATCCGCTCGGAAGGCCGAGCAGGGACGCCGCAGCGGGCTCGAGCCGGCGGGCGACCTCGATGACCGTGTCCGCGACGTCCGCGCCGCCGCGGACCGTCGACATCCGGCCGCGCTGGCTGCGGATCACGCCCTCGTCGCGCAGGGCTCGGAGGGCCTCGCGGACGGTGTGCCGGCTCACGCCGTACTCCTGCGACAGGGCCTTCTCTCCGGGCACCCCGCCGTCGAACGTGCCGTCCGTGCAGCGCCGACGCATGTCCGCGCGCACCTGCGACCACAGGGACGCCGGCGAGGAGCGGTCCGGCACCCGGGGAGCCGCGAGGGGGACGTCGGTGTCGGGGTGCATGGACCGGAAGGTACGGACATCCCGGACGGGAAGCAACAGGGGAGAGCGCATGGCCGCGGGCGGCCGCCCATGACGGTGATCCTGCGCTCGGATGCGCCTGGCCCATCGTCGGGAGTCGCCGTGCTCCTGCACGGATTCACGAGGCGTCCCCACCACCTTGCCCCACTGTCCGGTGCGTTGCAGGCCGCGGGTGTGTCCACGCTGCGGGTCGGCCTTGGCGCCCTGTGGTGGCCCACCAGCACCAACAACGCCTCCCACCTGACCAGGGTCACGGCCGCCATCGCTCGCGAGGCGGCGGCGGAACCCTGCGTCGTCGTGGGGCACTCGGCCGGCGCCGCCGCCGGAGCATGGATCGCGGCCGAGCTCCGGCGGTCCGGAGTCGACGTGCGCGGACTGGTGATGGTCGACGGCGTCGAGAGTCCGACCCGCCTCATCGAGCGGGCCTGGCCGGACCTGGGTGGAATGCCCGTCCGCGCCGTGGCCGCACCGCCGAGCCGCTGCAACCGCGACGGGCGCCTGACGGCCTGGCTGCAGGGACGGCCCGACGTGGAGATCGTGCTCGTGCCCGGCAGCGGGCACGGCGACATCGAAGGCGGGCCGACCGCGATCTACCGGTGGGGCTGCGGTGATGCCTCGTCGCCCGAGACAAGGGCCACCGTCACGTCCCTCACGGTGGGGTTCGCCCGTGACCTCCTGGCGACGCCCCTCATGCCTCCGGATCGGTGACGTCGGAGACGAGCGCGCCGAGGACCGCCAGGGCCTGGTCGGCATCGACGATCGCCGCGAGGCCGTGTCCGCCCGCACCGAGGGAGATCTCCCGGCCGCGCAGGCGCGTGTCCGCGACCACCGGCCACGCCGTCGTCATGCCGAACGGCGTGATGGTGCCCCGCTCGTACCCGGTGGCCTCGAGCGCGCCGGCGGCGTCGGGCATGGACAGCCGGCTCACGTCGAGCAGCGCCCGCAGCTTCGGCCACGCGATCGTCCGGTCTCCCGGCACGAGCACCACGAGGTAGTCGTCGTCGCTGCGGCGCACCACGATCGACTTGACGACGTCGGCGGCAGCGACGCCCCGCGCGAGCGCCGCCTCAGCAAGACTGCTCACGCGGCCGTGCCGGACCACCCGGTAGGCGAGGCCGGCTGTGTCCATCGCGGCGAGCGCGCGGGCCTCGCCCGGAGTCGCATCCGGCGTCCGCTCGTCGGTCACGGGAACAGTCTGCCCCCCGAGGGCGTTCGGGTCGATAACGAGGGCTGGTCCAGATGATGGGAGGATCGCGGCATGCGAATCGCGAATGACGTGACGGAACTGATCGGCAACACGCCCCTGGTGCGGGTGCGGAACATCACCGACGGCGCGGGTGGCCAGGTGGTGGCGAAGCTGGAGTTCTTCAATCCGGCGAACTCGGTCAAGGACCGCATCGGCGTGGCGATGATCGACGCGGCGCAGGAGGCTGGGCTGATCGGCCCCGACACCATCGTCGTGGAGCCCACGAGCGGGAACACGGGGATCGCCCTGGCGATGGTCTGCGCGGCGCGGGGGATCAAGATCGTGCTGACGATGCCCGAGACGATGAGCGTCGAGCGGCGGATGCTGCTGCGGGGCTACGGGGCAGAGCTCATCCTCACCCCCGGGCCGGAGGGCATGGGCGGGGCGATCGCCCGGGCGACGGAGCTGGCCGCGTCGGATCCCAAGTACTTCATGCCCCAGCAGTTCCAGAACCCGGCGAACCCGGCGATCCATCGCGTGACGACGGCCGAGGAGATCTGGGCCGACACCGACGGGCAGGTCGACATCCTGGTGGCCGGCGTCGGCACGGGCGGCACCATCACCGGGGTCGGCCAGGTGCTGAAGGAGCGCAAGCCGTCGGTGCAGGTCATCGCGGTGGAGCCGGCCGCCTCGCCCGTCCTGTCCGGGGGAGCCAAGGGCCCCCACCCCATCCAGGGGATCGGCGCCGGATTCGTCCCCGACATCCTCGACACGGGCGTCTTCGACGAGGTGGTGGCGGTCTCCGCCGACGACGCCATGGCGACCGCCCGGCGGGCAGCGACCGAGGAGGGGCTCCTCGTCGGAATCTCCTCCGGCGCCGCGCTCTGGGCCGCCGCCGAGGTGGCTCGCAGGCCGGAGAACGACGGGAAGCTCATCGTCGTCATCATCCCGAGCTTCGGCGAGCGCTACCTGTCGACGGCGCTGTTCGCGGGCCTGGGCGACTGAGAATGGACCAGCGGTGAGCGGTCGGCTGCTCGGACGCCTGCGCGATCGCGGGCTCGGGGCCTGGGGTGAGATGCGGCGCGATGTCGAGTCCGTGGTGGAGCGCGATCCCGCGGCCCGCAACGGCTTCGAGGTCGCCCTGCTGTACCCGGGCGTGCACGCTGTCTGGGCCCATCGGGTCAGCAACGCCCTCTGGCGGAACGGTGCCCGCCTGCCGGCCCGCACGGTGTCGCAGGCGACGCGCTTCCTGACCGGCATCGAGATCCACCCCGCCGCCACGCTGGGCCCTCGGCTCTTCATCGACCACGGGGCGGGCGTCGTCATCGGCGAGACCGCCCAGGTCGGATCCGACGTGACGATCTACCACGGGGTCACCCTCGGCGGGACCAGTCTCGACCGGGGCAAGCGCCACCCCACCATCGGCGATCGCGTGACGGTCGGGGCGGGCGCCAAGGTGCTCGGGCCCCTCACCGTCGGGCACGACTCGCGCATCGGCGCGAACGCCGTGCTCGTGCGGTCGGTCGACAGTCACTCGGTGGTCGTCGGCGTGCCCGGCCAGGTCATCGCGCACGGCACGCCCGACGAGGTCGACACCCGGCCGAAGCAGGACGGCCCCACCGCTCCGGATCCCGTGGGCCTGGCGGTGTCGTCGCTCCTTGCCCGGGTCGCGCACATCGAGACCCATGTCCTCGGCGAGGAGCATCACGGTCACGAGAGCCCGCAGCGCACCGCCAGCGGCGACTGGCAGATGGTGTGGGAGTCGGTCGACTACTCCATCTAGCCGGCCACGCCGCCAACGACGGGCGGACCCCGACCGTCAGAAGCGGCCCAGCAGGGGAGCGACGACGACCTTGACGATCATGGCGGCCGGGTAGACCAGGGCGTAGCCGAGGTTGACCCGTGGGTCGTCCTTGGTCGTCTCGTTCGCGTATGCCAGCACCGCAGGCTGCGTCTGCGTGCCCGCGAGCACCCCGCCCAGCCGTGGGCCGTACATCCCCGCGAGGAGTCGTCCGCCGACGATCACCGTCGCCGCCGTCACGATGGTGACCACGGCACCGATCACGAGCAGCTGCACGCCGGTCGGACCCGACAGGGCCTCGGCCAGGGCCGACCCGGAGTTCGACCCTGCGTAGGCGAGGAACAGCATCATGCCCAGCTGCGAGAGGGTCGATGCGACACCGTGCGGAAGCGACCACAGCACGGGGCCGGTCCGTCCCGCCCGACCCACGATGAGGCCGACGAGCAGCGGGCCGCCGGCGAGCCCGAGCGCGAAGTGCCCGCCGCCCGGCATGGGGAACTGCAGCTCGCCCAGCAGGACGCCCAGGGCGAGGCCGAGCGACAGGCTGGTGATCGAGTAGGCCGAGGCCCCCTTCTCGGAGTCCCCCAGGAACGCGGTCACCTCGCTCATGCGACGCCGGTCGGCGACGATGCGCACGCGATCGCCGACCTGCAGGGTGAGGTCGTCGGTGGCCAGCAGGTCGACGTCGCCGCGGCGCACGCGCGTGGCCACCGCACCGAAGCGCCGACGCAGGCGGAGGTCGCCGAGGGTCTGCCCGGCCACCTTGGGGTTGGAGACCGCGACGCGGCGGTAGTCGACGGTCGACCGGTCGAGGGTCAGGGCGACGGTCGACGGGTGGCCGACGGCGGCAGCGAACCTCTCGACCGTCTCGAGGTCGCCGATCACCGTGACGATGTCGCCGGGCACGGGGATGGCGTCGTCGGTGGCGACATCGACGAAGCCCGGGTGCCCGGGGGTGTCGCCGCGCATGATGCGCGAGAAGACGATGTGGTGGTCGTACTGCTCGGCGAGGGTGCCGAGGTCGGGCAGTCCCAGGGTCTCGATGCGCACCGTCATGCCGTCGAGCTTGGGCGGCAGGGGGTCCTCCACGACGGGGGCCAGTGCCTTGCGCGGCGCGGCGAGCCGGATGCCGACGGCCGCGGCGAGCAGCATGCCCAGCACGCCGAAGAGGTACGTGACGGAGTAGCCGACCGTGGGCAGGTCGGAGGCCCAGGCCTCGCTGGCGGCGGCGAGCGCGGGGGTGTTGGTGAGGGCGCCGGCGTAGATCCCCGAGAGGATGGGCCCCTCGAGCCCGAGGGCGTTGGCGGCCCCGACCGTGACCAGGCCGCCGACGAGCAGGGCGCCGACCACCACCCCGAGCGCCCGGCCTCCCGTGCGGAGGGCGGCGAAGAACGACGGACCGGCGCCGACGCCGATGACGTACGCGAAGAGGGCCAGGCCGAAGATGCCGAGGATCTGCGGGAGCCGCAGCCGCTCGTCGTAGGCGGAGAAGGCCAGCGCGGTGAACAGCACGGCGGCGGGGCCGAGGGAGAAGCTGCGGATCTTGATCGAGCCGATCGCCCCGCCGATGGCCATGATGACCGTCAGCAGGAGAAGGGGTTGCTCAGCCGCGATGTCGGCGTAACTCTGCAGGATCTCGCTCACGTCCACTGCGACGAGTATCCCGCGGCGGCATGGACGGCCGCGCGCCGGGCGTCCGTGACTATGGTCACGGCCAGCACCGCCCTCTAGGGTCGTCTGTACACACCAGCGAGCATCCGGAGGAAACATGCAGGTCGCAGTGAGGCACCAGCCCGCATTCGCCGTCGCCCGGCTCACCCTCGCCTCAGGCGAGAGCGTCAAGGCCGAGTCCGGCTCCATGGCCGCGATGAGCCAGGGCATCAACATCGAGGCGAAGATGGAGGGCGGCCTGTTCAAGGCGCTCAAGCGCAGTGCCCTGGGCGGCGAGTCGTTCTTCGTGACCACGTACAGCTCGACGGTCGAGGGCGGCTGGGTCGACGTCGCGGCGAACCTGCCCGGCGACATCGCCGTGATGCAGGTCGAGCCCGGACGCGGCCTCGGCGTGACCCGTGGGTCGTGGCTGGGCCACGAGTCGAGCGTCGAGATGGACACCAAGTGGGGCGGCGCCAACAACCTGTTCGGCGGCGAGGGCGGCTTCGTCGCGCACATGACCGGCAGCGGCCAGGTAGTGGTGGGCTCCTACGGCGCACTCGACCTGCACGAGCTCCAGCCGGGCCAGGGATTCACGGTCGACTCGGGCCACCTCGTCGCCTATGACGACAGCATCGGCATGAAGACGCGCACGGTGTCGGGTCTCATGACCTCGATGAAGTCGGGCGAGGGCCTGGTCGTCGACATGACGGGTCCCGGCCGGGTTTGGACGCAGTCGCGCAACCCGGGTGCGCTGGTCCAGTGGCTGACGACGGTGCTGCCCTTCACGCGCGCCTAGACCACCCGCGCACACTCTCGCCGAGCGGTGAGGTGCGGCCCGTCGCGGTGACGCGAGCAGGGCGGCACCTCACCGCTCGTGCGTTGGGCAGGGGCGAAAGCCGGTCGCGGGGTGACGTATGGCCCTATATGTCCGGAGCGGGCAGGGCCTAGCGTCGGACCGGACAAGCACCGGAGGTGGCCCGTGGCATCGTGGCGATGCGTGGACGGCAACGAGGCGGTGGCGCTGGTAGCCCACCGCCTCAGTGATGTGTGCGCGATCTACCCGATCACGCCGGCGTCGCCGATGGGGGAGTACGCCGACGCGTGGAGCGCTGCCGGCCGCACCAACCTGTGGGGGACCGTGCCCCTCGTGGTCGAGATGCAGTCCGAGGCCGGTGCCGCGGGCGCTCTCCATGGAGCCCTGCAGAAGGGATCGCTCGCGACCACGTTCACGGCCTCGCAGGGCCTGCTGCTCATGCTCCCCAACATGTACAAGATCGCCGGCGAGCTGACGCCGGCGGTGATCCACGTCGCCGCCCGCGCCCTGGCGACCCACGCGCTGTCCATCTTCGGCGACCACTCCGACGTCATGTCCGCGCGCGGAACGGGCTGGGCCATGCTCTGCGCGTCCGATGTGCAGGAGTGCCATGACTTCGCGCTCGTGTCGCATGCCGCCACGCTCCGCAGCCGGGTGCCCTTCCTGCACTTCTTCGACGGGTTCCGGACATCGCACGAGGTCGGCAAGGTGTCGCTGCTCGAGGACGACGACCTCCGAGCGCTGATCCGCGCCTCCGACGTCCTCGACCACCGCGCGCGCGGCCTGTCGCCCGAACGCCCGGTGCTCCGCGGCAGCGCCCAGAACCCCGACGTGTTCTTCCAGGCACGCGAGGCGGCCAACTCCTTCTACGACGCCGTGCCGGGCATCGTGCAGGAGGTCTTCGACGACCTCGCTGTCCGCGCCGGTCGCCAGTACTCGCTGGTCGACTACCACGGCGCCCCCGACGCCGACCGCGTCGTCGTGCTCATGGGCTCCGGGGCCGGGGCCGCTGCCGAGGTGGTTGACGAGCTCAACGCGCGCGGGGAGCGGGTCGGCCTCGTGACGGTGCGCCTCTACCGTCCCTTCCCGACGGACGCCTTCCTCGCTGCGATCCCCGCGACGGCGTCCCGCATCGCGGTGCTCGACCGGGTGAAGGAGCCGGGGGCGCCGGCGGAGCCCCTGCACCTCGACACGGTGATGGCGCTGAGCGAGTCCGGTCGCGACGCCGTCGTCATCGGGGGTCGCTACGGGCTCGGCTCGAAGGAGTTCACGCCCCAGGACGTCGCCGCCGTGTTCGCCGAGCTGGCGCAGGACGATCCACGCCCGAGGTTCACCTCGGGGATCGTGGACGACGTCACCCACCTGTCGCTGCCGCGCGACCCCGACTTCGGCGTCACGACGACCGCGCACCGTGCGGTGTTCTACGGGCTCGGCAGCGACGGCACCGTCGGTGCCAACAAGGCAAGCATCAAGATCATCGGTGAGAACGCCGGCCTGTGGGCCCAGGGCTACTTCGTCTACGACTCGAAGAAGTCCGGGTCCGTCACCGTGTCGCACCTGCGATTCGGGCCCGACCCCATCCGCTCCACCTACCTCATCGACGACGCCGACTTCGTCGCGTGCCACCAGTTCGGGCTGCTCGAGCGCATCGACGTCCTCGGCAGCGCGCGCCCCGGAGCCACCGTCCTGCTGAACGCGCCCTACCCGGCAGACGAGCTGTGGGACCACCTGCCGCGAGAGGTGCAGCAGCAGGTCATCGACAAGGGCCTGGAGCTGTGGACCGTCGATGCGAGCAGCATCGCCCGCGACGTCGGCCTGGGATCCCGCATCAACACGGTGATGCAGCCCTGCTTCTTCGCGCTGTCGGCAGTCCTCGATCGTGACACGTCCGTGCGCCTGGTGAAGGAGAGCGTCGAGAAGGAGTACCGCCGACGCGGCCGCGCCGTCATCGACCGCAACCACGCCGCGATCGACCGTGCGCTCGACAGCATGCACCGGGTCGAGGTTCCGACGGTGGCGGCCTCGAGCCTGCGCCGGATGCCGCCGGTCGCCGCCGATGCCCGGGACTTCGTCCGGGACGTCACCGCCCGGATGCTCGCCGGCGAGGGCGACCTCCTGCCCGTGAGCGCCCTGCCGGTCGACGGCACCTTCCCCACGGGCACGGCCCGGTGGGAGAAGCGCAGCCTGGCCGACGCCATCCCGGTCTGGGACGCCGACCTGTGCATCGACTGCGGGAAGTGCGCCATCGTCTGCCCGCACGCGGCCATCCGCATGAAGGCCTTCCCCGAGTCTGACCTCGCCGACGCGCCAGTCGTGTTCCTGAGCAAGGGGTACGGCGGCAAGGACCTGCCGGCAGGCACGCGGCTCACCGTTCAGGTGGCGCCCGACGACTGCACGGGGTGCGGCATCTGCGTCGACGTCTGCCCGGCGCGGAGCAAGAGCGAGGCGAAGCACAAGGCCATCGACCTGCTGCCGGCCGTCGAGCACCGCGATGTCGAGCGCCAGCGCTATGACTTCTTCCTCGGCATCCCGGAGATCGGCCGCGACCTCGTGCGGCACGACACGGTCAAGGGCTCGCAGCTCCTGCAGCCGCTCTTCGAATTCTCCGGGGCGTGCTCCGGATGCGGTGAGACGCCCTACCTCAAGCTGCTGAGCCAGCAGTTCGGCGATCGCATGGTGGTGGCGAACGCGACCGGGTGCTCGTCCATCTACGGCGGCAACCTGCCCACGACCCCCTGGGCCAAGGACAGCGCGGGCCGGGGTCCGGCCTGGAGCAACTCGCTGTTCGAGGACAACGCCGAGTTCGGGCTCGGCATGCGGCTCGGCGCCGACGTCCAGCGCGATGAGGCGCGCCGGCTCCTGGCCGACCTCGCGGAGCAGGTCGACCCCGACCTGGCCGCCGCCCTGCTCGACGAGCCGGGGCCGGAGGACGAGGCAGGCATCGCCGAGGCGCGCCGTCTGGTGGTCGAGCTCCGCAGCCGCCTGGCCGCCATCGCCTCAGTCGAGGCGCGAGCCCTCGAGAGCCTGGCGGACAGCCTGGTTCCGGTCTCGGTGTGGATCATCGGCGGCGACGGCTGGGCGTACGACATCGGCTTCGGGGGACTCGACCACGTGCTGTCGAGCGGGCGGAACGTCAACATCCTCGTCCTCGACACGGAGGTGTACTCGAACACCGGCGGGCAGTCATCGAAGTCGACGCCGCGCGCGGCCACGGCGAAGTTCGCCAGCAACGGCAAGTCGACCCGCAAGAAGGACCTCGGCCTGCTCGCGCAGGCCTACGGCGACGTCTATGTCGCCCAGGTGGCCCTGGGGGCCAACGAGACGCAGACGGTTCGCGCCTTCCGCGAGGCCGCAGCCCATGACGGCCCGAGCCTGGTGATCGCCTACTCGACGTGCATCGCCCACGGCATCGAGATGTCGACGTCGATGACGCACCAGAAGCTCGCCGTCTCCTCCGGCTACTGGCCGCTCTACCGGTTCCACCCCAGTCCCGAGCCCGGCACGCACCCGTTCAGCCTCGACTCGAAGAAGCCCACGGTCCGCCTCCACGACTTCCTCGAGCAGGAGACCCGGTTCGCCGTCCTCGAGCGCAGCGATCCCGCCCGGGCCGAGCACCTGCAGGCACTGGCGCAGGCCGATGTCGATGAGCGGTGGCACTACTACGAGCAGCTCGCAGGCGTCGAGCGGAGCATCCCCGTGGACGAGCACGACCTGATCGCGCCGGACGTTGCTGCCGGCGACCAGCCCGACGAGCCCGAGGTGGTGGAGAAGTGAGCAGCCTGGAGACCCGCTACCTGGGCCTGCCCCTGAGGTCACCCCTTGTCGCCTCACCGTCACCGGCGACCGGGAAGCTCGACTCCCTCCTGCGCCTCGACGACGCGGGCGTGGGCGCCGTGGTGCTGCCCAGCCTCTTCGAGGAGGAGATCGAGGCGGAGTCGCGCACGTTCAACGAGCGGCTCGAGACCGGCGCAGGGGTGTCGGGCGAGGCGTCCGACTACTTCCCCGACCTCGACCTCGACCACCTCGGCCTCGACCGCCACGTCCTGCTCGTCGAGCAGGCGGCGCAGCGGCTCTCCGTGCCGGTCATCGCCAGCGTCAACGGCAACTCGGCTGGCGGCTGGGTGCAGTACGCCCGCATCCTCGAGGACGCGGGCGCCCGGGCCATCGAGCTGAACATGTACGACGTGGCCGTCGACCCGTCCCGATCCTCCGCCGACGTCGAGGAGGGCTACCTCGACCTCGTCCGGTCGGTGCGCGCCGCCGTGGGCGTGCCGGTCGCAGTGAAGGTGTCGCCGTACTTCGCCTCGTTCGCGCACTTCGCGACGGCCGTCGTCGAGGCGGGTGGAGACGGCCTCGTCCTCTTCAACCGCTTCTACCAGCCGGACCTCGATCTCGAGACGCTCGACGTGACGCCGCGCCTGGAGCTGTCGCACGCGGGCGAGGTGCGGCTGCCCCTGCGCTGGGTCGCGATCCTCCGTCCGCTGCTGCCAGCCACCTCGCTCGCCCTGACATCGGGGGTGGCCTCCGGTGCCGACCTGGCCAAGGGGCTGCTGGCCGGCGCAGACGTCGTGATGAGCGCCTCGGAGCTCCTGCGCCGGGGCCCCGAGCGCGCTCGCGCGCTGCTTGACGAGCTGGCCGCCTGGATGGACGCCAACGAGTACGAGTCGGTCGACCAGCTGCGGGGGAGCATCGCCCACCATTCGGCCGCCGATCCCGGGGCCTTCGAGCGTGCCCAGTACCACCGGGTGCTGGCCTCCTGGAATCGCTGAGTCCGGTTCGCCCGAGCGGCCGCCGCCCCGGCAGTAGGGTGCCAGCCATGAGACGAGTCG
>CALGTB010000157.1 GCA_937902285.1 uncultured Actinomycetes bacterium
TCGATCACGTCCCGTCCGCTGGCCACCAGCCCGGCGCAGTCGAGGCGACCGAGCTGACCCAGCGAGGCCGCCTCCGCGCGCGGCGAGTCGAGCCGCCACCAGGCGAAGAGCCGATCGGTGGGGTCGTCGACGTTGATGGCGTCGTCCATGCTCCCGTAGAAGTCGACCTCGAATCCCTCGACGTCGGCTCCGAGCTTGACGAGGTTGACGAACGCATTTCGGCGCACGAGCGGGTCGAAGGTCCAGACCACGGTGTCGATGCCGCACCCGAGCGCCCACGCGCGCTGGTGCATCTTGAGCGCGGAGCCGATGTGCTGGTCGCGATACTCGGGCAGGACCGCTGCCATGTGCGAGTGCAGGTGGGCGTGCCACTCTCCGGTCGCTGCACTCCGATGACGGCCGACGAACCCGAGGGCGGCGCCGATCGGCCGACCGTCCCGATAGGCGGCCGACGCGTACCCGCCCGCATGCACGAGGGCCTTCATGAGGTTCGGCTGGATCTGCGTCGCACCGGCGCCTGACGGCCACACGAGGTCGAACACCACGCGTGCGTCATCGAGGTCACTAAGGTCTGTGAGGGTGCGCACCTCGACGTCGGCCCGTCGCGAGGCATCATCGAGCTCGCGTCCCCGGGACCCCTCAGTCACGCGCCCCACCGTAGCGATTGCGAGCCAGCCATGACGGAAAGCGACCTGCTCGGGCGCGCGAAGGCCCTGCTGCCCGCGATGGTGGACTCCGTCGAGGCGCTGGTCACGGTCGAGTCGCCCACCGAGGACGTCGAGTCCTGCGAGGAGGTCGTCCAGGCAGCGATCGGGGTGGTCGCCGGCTGGCTGCCGTCCCCGGCTCGTGCGGAGCGGCACGGCGACCGGCCGGTGTGGCGCTGGGGGCCGCAACGTCCGGCGGTTCTGCTGCTCGGGCACCTCGACACGGTGTGGCCGCGGGGAACCCTGCTGCGGCTGCCGTTCTCCTCCGACGGCGACCGCCTGCGCGGGCCAGGGGTGTTCGACATGAAGGCCGGCGTCGTGCAGGCCTGGGCGGCACTGGCCCTCGCCGGCGTGTCCGAGGACTCCGGGGTCGGGATGCTGCTGACGACTGACGAGGAGACGGGGTCGCACGCGTCGCGCACCGTGATCGCCGATGCCATCACGGACGCGCGCGCGGTGCTCGTGCTCGAGCCGTCGGCGGACGGCGCCCTCAAGACCTCACGCAAGGGGACGTCCTGGTACACCGTCGGCTTCGCCGGCCGTGCCGCTCACGCCGGACTCGACCCCGAGCGAGGGGTCAACGCACTCTCGGCGGCGGCGGAGTTCGTGACAGCGTGCTCGGGATGGGGCGATCCCGCGCTCGGCACCACCGTCACCCCCACCACGCTCACGGCGGGGACCACCGCCAACACCGTGCCGGCACAGGCATCCCTCACCGTCGACGTGCGGGCCTGGTCGTTCACGGAGCAGTCGCGCGTGGATGCGCTGGTGCAGGGCTGGCGTCCCACGACGACGCAGGCAGCCCTGACCATCCAGGGCGGCATCGACCGCCCCGCCATGGAGTCGGTCCAGTCCAAGGCCCTCTTCGCGATGGCGCAGGAGGCGGCCGGGCACCTGCGACTGCCGCCTCTCGAAGGGCGCGCCGTCGGAGGGGCAAGCGACGGCAACCTGACGGCGGCGGCAGGCGTCGCGACGCTCGACGGGCTCGGTGCCGTCGGCGACGGCGCGCACGCGGACCATGAGTGGGCCAGCGTGCCGGCACTCGCCGAGCGCGCAGCCCTGGTATCCGCACTCATCACCGCGCTTGTCCAGAGTCGGGGCTAGCGCTACACGTCCACCTCGAGCTCCACGGATACGACGTCGCCGTCGTCGATCCCCTCAGCCCGCCTGACCACGACCTTGAGCGGGACGATGTAGCGCCCGTCCTTCGGGAACAGCGAGGTCGTCCAGGAGGTCGAGCCGATGCGCGCGGCGACGGGGATCATGCCCCACCCGTAGGTCACGTGTGCGGAGGACCCACCCCACGTGCCGGTCGGCCGAGGTCGCACCGATTGGTCGCTGCACCGGCCACCGCCTAGCATCAGCAGGTGGCCGACGGACCCTTGATCGTGCAGAGCGACAAGACGCTCCTTCTCGAGGTCGACCACCCCCGGGCTGCAGACTGCCGGAAGGCGATCGCCCCCTTCGCCGAGCTCGAGCGCGCGCCGGAGCACATCCACACCTACCGGCTCACCCCGCTGGGACTGTGGAACGCGCGGGCCGCCGGCCACGACGCCGAGCAGGTGATCGACACCCTGCTCACGTATTCGCGCTATCCCGTGCCCCATGCCCTCCTCATCGACGTCGCCGAGACGATGTCGCGCTACGGCCGGCTGCAGGTCAACAACCACCCCGTGCACGGGCTCGTCCTGCAGGCCCTCGACCCGGCCGTGCTCGAGGAGGTCCTGCGCAGCCGCAAGGTCGCGCCGCTCATCGGGGCTCGGGTCGACGAGACCACGGTGATCGTCCATCCGAGTGAGCGCGGCCACCTCAAGCAGGCGCTGGTCAAGCTGGGCTGGCCTGCCGAGGACGTCGCCGGCTACGTCGACGGCGAGCGCCACGCCATCGGGCTCCAGGCCGAGCT
Organism: uncultured Actinomycetes bacterium; assembly: GCA_937902285.1. Taxonomy (GTDB): domain Bacteria; phylum Actinomycetota; class Actinomycetes; order S36-B12; family S36-B12; genus UBA10649. The sequence goes on from CALGTB010000157.1 coordinate 2,608, forward strand.
CTGGCAGCCGCGGCCGTACCAGACCGATGCGGCCGAGGGCTTCTGGCATGGCGGCTCGGGTGTGGTGGTGCTGCCGTGCGGGTCCGGCAAGACGATCGTCGGGACCCTCGCCATGGCCCTCGCGCAGGCGACCACGCTCATCCTCGTCACCAACACGGTCTCGGCCCGCCAGTGGCGCGATGAGCTGCTGCGCCGCACCACCCTCACGGCAGACGAGATCGGCGAGTACTCGGGGGCCAAGAAGGAGATCCGGCCGGTCACGATCGCCACCTACCAGGTGATGACCACGAAACGGCACGGCATCTACCCGCACCTGGAGGTGTTCGACTCCCGCGACTGGGGGCTGATCATCTACGACGAGGTGCACCTCCTGCCCGCCCCGATCTTCCGCTTCACGGCCGACATCCAGTCACGCCGGCGCCTCGGGCTGACGGCCACACTGGTCCGCGAGGACGGCCGCGAGAGCGACGTGTTCTCCCTCATCGGCCCCAAGCGCTATGACGCCCCCTGGAAGGACATCGAGGCCCAGGGCTACATCGCGCCGGCGGACTGCATCGAGGTGCGTGTCACGCTGCCCGACGCCGACCGCATGGCCTACGCCATGGCCGAGCCCGAGGACCGCTACCGCCTGGCCGCCTCGGCGCCGGAGAAGGTGCTCATCGCGGAGGAGATCGTCCGGCGCCATGTCGACGACCGCGTGCTCATCATCGGCCAGTACCTCGACCAGCTCGCCGAGCTCGGGGAGCACCTCGACGCGCCCGTCATCACCGGCGCCACGCCGGTGCGCGAGCGCGAGCGGCTCTTCGCCAGCTTCCGCGACGGCGAGACGCGCGTGCTCGTGGTGAGCAAGGTGGCCAACTTCTCCGTCGACCTCCCCGAGGCCGGCGTGGCGGTGCAGGTGAGCGGAACGTTCGGCTCGCGCCAGGAGGAGGCGCAGCGCCTCGGTCGCGTGCTGCGCCCGAAGGAGGACGGCCGCGCCGCGCACTTCTACTCGATCGTCACGCGCGACACGGTCGACGCGGACTTCGCGCAGCATCGTCAGCGATTCCTCGCCGAACAGGGCTACTCATACCGCATCATCGATTCCGAAGACATCCATGCCGGTACCTGGGAGGCCTCGTGAGCACGACCCATCCGCCCACCCCTGAGGCGCTCGGCAGGCAGGCACTCGTGCTCGCCATCGTGCTCGGCATACTCGCGTCCCTCACCGCGTCCGTCTACCTCGGCGCCGTCACGGCGGTGCAGGAGTGGCTGTGGCAGGACCTTCCCACGTCCTTCGGGTGGCAGACCCTGCCCTGGTGGTGGGTGCTGCTCCTCCTGCTCGTCGGCACCGGCATCGTCGCGCTCGCGTGGAGACTCCCCGGCAGGACCGGGCAGAGCCCGCTCACGGGCCTGCACTTCAACGTGACCCCCCGCGACGCCGGCTCGTTCCTGCTCGCGGCGAGCGCCTCGCTGATCTTCGGCTTCGTGGTCGGGCCCGAGGCGCCGCTCATCATCGTCGGCACCACCGTCGCCGCCCTGCTCCTGCGGGGGCGCGACCCCAAGGCCGTCCAGCTCGGCATGCTCCTCGGTGGCGCGGCCGCGATCGGGCTCATCTTCGGCAACCCCTTCATCACCGCGTTCATGTTCCTGGAGTTCGCCGCGATGGGGGTCATGCCCGCCGTGGCCCTGGTGCCCACGTTCGTCGCCCTCGGCACGGGCTACCTCGTGCAGGTCGGCGTGGGCCAGTGGTCGGGGCTGGCCATGCACACGCTCTCGGTTCCCGGCCTGCCCGTCTACGACCACGAGACCCTGCGCGACCTGGTCGTCGGTCTCGTCATCGCCATCGCTGCCGGAATCATGGCCGTCCTCGTCCGCGAGTTCGGCGAGCGCGTCTCTGCCCTGGCGGCGCGCTACCGCGTGGCCGTCCTGGCCGGCAGCGCCATCGTGATCGCGGCGGCCGCGATCGCCCTGTCCGCCGGCCGCGACGTCTCGGTCAGCCTCGTGCTCTTCTCCGGCGAGACGGCGATGGGAGCGCTGCTCGCCGAGACCTCGGCGCTCACGGTGCTGCTCATCGTGCTCGCCAAGTCCCTCGCGTACGCACTGTCGATCGGCGGCGGCTTCCGCGGCGGCCCGATCTTCCCCATCACGTTCATCGGCCTCGGCATCGCGGTCCTGTCGACCCTGCTGTTCACCGACCTGCCGATCGGGCCGATGGCCGCCGCATCCATCGCCGCAGCCGCGACGGTCATGCTGCGGCTGCCGTTCACGTCGGCGCTGCTCGCGGTGCTCATCCTCGGCTCCGCGGGCATGGCCATCGCGCCGTTCGCCATCATCGGCGCCGTGGTCGGATTCGGCATGCGGCAGGCGCTCGACAAGTTCGACGCCCGTCGTGCTGCCGCTGCCGAGCCCGCGACCGCCTAGGGCCGTGAGCTGTCCTCGACCCCTGCCATCAGGGCCGAGGTCTCGGCCAGCAGCGACTCAGGGACGGCGTCCAGGTGGAGCCCGAACCGCAGGCGACGATCGACGACGTCCTCACGGAGGACGGCACCCTCGTTGACGCAGGCGTGCACGACCTCGGCCCGGAAGAAGGCCGCTCCACCCGCGAGCGGCTGGCCCAGCTCCGGGTCCTCGTCGATCAGGGCGAGCACCTCGGCGGCAACGCTCCCGTAGCGCTGCCGCAGCACACGATCACGGCCATCGCCAGGACGGACATCGTGCTCGGCACCGATCAGCGGGATGGCTGCCGTGGGGCACGGTCGAGGCGCGACCCCCAGCTCGGACAGCACGGTGTCGACCATGTCGCTCGCCATGACGCGGTAGGTCGTCCACTTGCCGCCGACGATGGCCAGCACCCCCGGTGCCAGGCGGGCGATCCGGTGCTCGCGGCTCGCCTTGGCGGTGTCGCCCCCCATCGCCTGCTCGCGCACGAGAGGGCGGAGCCCGGCGAAGGAGTACGTGACCTCGGACGCCTCGACCGGACGGCTCAGCACGCCGGCAAGGCTGGTCAGGAGGTAGGCGATGTCGGCGTCCTCGACGCCCGGCTCGTCAGGACCCTGCGTCCATTCTGTGTCCGTCGTGCCCACCAGCCAGTGGTCCTCGGAGGGGATGACGAAGAGCACGCTCTTCTCCGTCGGGACGATCAGCGCGACATCGCCGTCGATCGCCGAGCGCGGCAGCCGGATGTGCACGCCCTTGGATCGCGTGACGGCGATAGCGGACGGACCCTCGGCGAAGAGCCCGGCCGCCTCCGGCGCCCACACCCCCACGCACAGGGCGACGGCGCGCGCCGTGACGACGAGCTCCTCCCCCGAGAGGACGTCGCGCACGACAAGACGGTGCAGGCCGTCACCGCGGTCCGGAAGACGCGAGGAGAGGGCGGCATAGGTCGCCAGCTCCGCCCCCTGGCTCACCGCGGTCCGGGCCAGTGCCACGGCCAGGCGCGCATCGTCCATCCGGGCATCGAAGAAGCGCAGGCCGCCGACGAACTCCTCGCGCCGGAGGCAGGGGAACTGCTCCAGCATCCTGCGCCTGGACAGGTGGCGGTGGCGGGGCAGGGCGCGGGAGCCGCCGAGCATGTCGTAGAGCAGCAGGCCCGCGCCGACGTACGGGCGCTCCCAGCCACGATGCCGGAGGGGCAGGATGAACGGCTGCGGGGCGACCAGGTGCGGGGCCGTCGTGGTGAGCAGCAGGTCGCGCTCGCGCAGGGCCTCCCGCACCAGCGAGACGTTGCCCTGCTGCAGGTAGCGCAGGCCGCCGTGCACGAGCTTGCTCGAACGGCTGGAGGTGCCGCCTGCGATGTCGCCCTTGTCGATGATCCCGACACGAAGGCCGCGCGCTGCGGCATCGAGTGCCGTGCCGCAGCCCGTCGCGCCCGCACCCACGACGAGCAGGTCGAGCACGTCGCTGCTCATGCTCTGCAGGGCAGCGGACCGTGTCGCCGGACTGATGCTGCCCAGGCTCATCCCTTGAGGCCGCTCGACGCCACGTTCTCGACGAAGTACCTCTGGGCGATGAGGAACACGGTCACCGGAGCCAGCATCGCGGTGATGACACCGGCGAGGACGAGGTTGGGCGAGTCCGCGGCACGTCCGCCGAGCACCGAGAGCGTGAGCGCCAGGACGCTGCCGTCGGTGTTGCCCGAGTCGATGATGATGAGGGGCCACACGAAGGAGTTCCAGGCATAGAGGAAGGAGAACGTCGCGAGAGTGGCGACAGCCGGGATCGACAGCGGGAAGAAGATCTTCCACAGGATCGCCCACCTCGACGCACCGTCGATGACCGCCGCCTCCTCGAGCTCCTTGGGTATCGACACGAAGAACTGTCTCATGAGGAAGGTGCCATAGGCAGTGAATACGAACGGGATGACGAGGGACGTCAGGGTGTTCCCCCAGCCGATGGTGATCATGAGGCGGTACAGCGGGATGAGCAGCACGACGAACGGGATCATGATGGAGCCGAGGTAGAGCAGGAAGATCTTGTCGCGCCCTCGGAACCGCAGCCTCGAGAAGGCATAGCCTCCGAGGATGCTCGTGAACACCTGGCCGACGACCACGAGGAGCGTGACCAGGACCGTGTTCGTGAGGGACCGCCCGAAGCCGTCCAGCTGCATCACGGTCGAGTAGTTGCCCGTCTGGAACTCGACCTGCTCGACGGGGCTGACCGCCGACGATACGGCGAACACCGGTGGCGCGTTCGGGTTCGCCGGATCGACGTATGTGCCGCCGATGCGCGACTTGTTGTCGAACACCAGCACGTCGACGCCGCCGATCTGCGCCGTGTAGACGTCCTTGTCCTTGCCGTCGACGACGATGGTCTGGCCCGTGGCCGTCAGGGCGTCCGTGGGCGCCACGATGACGACGGACGGGTCGTCCACGCCGATGAACTCCCGCAGGCTGGTGCCGTTCTCGAGGCGGACCAGGTTGGCGGTCCCGCCGTCGGGCAGCGGCACCGTGAACAGCGGGAGGGGCTCGCCGTTGACATCGGCCGTCGCCGCCACGTGGGGCAGCAGCCTCGGGGGGTAGGTGAAGAAGTCCTCAGCCGTCTTGAAGGACCCGAAGAACGCGAGGATGAACGGCACCAGCACGACCACGCCGGCGACGAGCAGGATCACGTAGACCGAGAGCTGCGCCAAGAGCGACTTCCAGGTCCGCTGGACGTGCATGCGCTGGGCGGCCATCAGGTCTCCTCCGCATAACGACGCTGACGACGGAACTGCAGCAGCGTCAGCGAGAAGATCAGAATGAAGAGGATCCAGGCCACCGCGCTGGCCTGGCCGAAGGCGTTCTGCTGGAAGCCGAGCTGGTACAGGTAGACGACGGGCGTCAGCGTCGCGTTGTCGGGGAACCCGACGGGGTTCGGCTGGTTCAGGGCGTAGACGATGTCGAAGAGCTGCAGCGCCAGGATCACCGTGCTGGCGACGACGAAGAACGTCGTGGCCCGCAGGGACGGGAGCGTGATGCTGAAGAAGCGCCGCCAGGCGCCGGCGCCGTCGAGCATGGCCGCCTCGTGCAGCTCCTTCGGGATGCCCTGCATGCCCGCCGTGAACAGCACCGTGTTGAAGCCGAACTGCGACCAGGCGAACACCAGCACCACTGCATACAGCGCGACGGACGGGTCCGACAGCCAGCCGATCTCGACGGGCACGGGCATCGGATCGCCGGGGACCATGGCGTTCACGATCCCGTTGACCCAGCCCACGAACCAGTTCACGAATCCGACCGTCGAGTTCAGCATCTGCTTCCAGATGAGCGTCACGCCGATGACGCCGGCCACGGCCGGAACGAAGAAGATGGTGCGGAAGACCTTGGTGCCGCGGTAGCCGGTGTTGATCAGGGTCGCCAGGACCAGGGCCGGGATGACGGCCAGGGGCACCGCCAGGATCAGGAACTGCAGGATGTTGCTGATCGACCGCCAGAAGAGCGGGTCGCTCGCCCCGATCACCCCGAAGGGCGCGCCGAGGATGTCCTCGTAGCCGGCCGGCAGCTCGTCCGCCGTTCCGGCCACCGTCAGACCGAGCGTCTCGGTGTAGTTGCCGAAGCCCACGAACGTCGGGGTCGTGAGCCCGTTCCAGTCGTAGAACGAGATCACCAGCGAGAAGATCAGCGGACCGGCGAAGAAGAGCAGGAAGCCGATGAGGTTGGGCGACAGGAACAGCCAGCCGGACTGGCTCTCGAGCTGCTCTGCCGACGTGTCGAACCGCATGGCCGCGCGCTGCGACCACATCGTGATGGTGCACCACAGGAGCGCGACGAGGGCCACCGTGTAGGCGGTGTTGATGCCGGGCGACTCCCCGAACTTCTCCACGAGGAGGCTGGCGAGGTTCCAGGGCTCCAGGCGCACCAGCCAGGCCACCCCGAACACTGCGATGGCTCCGATGCCCACCCAGCGCATGGCCGCGACCGTGGTGGTGAGCCAGCCAGGGACGTCGGTGCGCTGGCCGTCGCTCAGCCGGGCTTCGAGGCGCCGGGCGAGGACCAGCCAGGCCACGGCGACCGCCATCCCGATGAAGGGGAGGAAGGCCGCATTGAATGCTGCGGCGAAGTCGTCGAGGAAGGAGGCGAGGTTCAGGGACTGGAACAGCAGGACGATGACGACGATCAGCGTGAGGTAGTTGACCGTGAACGAGAGCATGCGACCGCGGCGGTGCGACCGGACGAGCAGCACGGCCGCCGCCAGGTTCGCGACGATGCCGACGACGGAGGCGACCCCGATGGCCGTGCGGGGCAGGGACTCGAGCTGCCAGATGGCGCCGAAGATGTTCCAGGCGATCCAGCCGAACACCAGGGCGGCGACGACGTGCCAGGCGACGACGAGTCGAATGGCGATGTCGATCCGCGGCTGGAGCACGCGACCGGGTCCGCGGGACGCGGTGCCAGCGGGAACGTCGGCAGTGATGGCGCTCACGTCACCCCTTCCACGAGCGGTGCGGGTCCAGCATCAGGCGCGGTCGACGGACCGGGCCTCGGACGAACGGCCGGAGGTGGGGGACGGGGCGCTCGCCCCGGCCCCCACCTTCGACACAGGTACTACTCCCAGGCGACCGCTGCTGCCTTGCAGATGGTCTTCTGGAACTCGTCGATCGTGATCTTGCCCGTCATGAGGGCAGTGACCTCGTCACCCGACGCCTTGTCGAACGCCGGCCAGCTGCCGGTCCACAGCGGACCCTCGGCGACCGGATCGTTCTGGATGCCGTCCACGAACGCCTGGTTGTTGGCCGGCGGCGTGTAGGTGAGGAACGCGTCGATGGCCTCCTGCGAGGTCCGCGACGGGATGTTCGCTCCCAGGGACGCCACCTTGTCCTGCACCTCGGTGCTGGTCAGCGCCTCGACGAGCTTCCAGGCTGCGTCGGGGTTGGCCGTGTTGGCGTTGACGACGTACGCGCCCCAGAACAGCCAGTCCTTGCCGGGAGCAGCACCCGTGGGCAGCGGTGCGACATCCCAGTTGAACGACGTGATCTCACGAGCGCCCGGGGTGGCCCAGCGGCCGTTGATGAACATGCCCAGCGTGCCGGCCTTGAAGGGCGGCTCGGCATCCTCGCCGAAGGGCACGCCGGATCCGCTGGCGTACAGGTCCTGGTAGAACGTCAGGCCGGCGATCGACGCGTCCGAGTCAAGGGCGCAGGCCGTGCGGTCCTCGTTGTAGAAGCTGCCGCCCGCGGAGTTCACGAAGTAGCCCCAGTTCGCCCACCAGCCGCCGGCGCCGAAGCCCTTGGAGCCCGGAACGTTGTCGGCGATCTGCTGCGAGACCTCGGCGAACTTGTCCCACGTCCACTCGCCGTTGGCTGCGAGCTCGCGGGGATCCTCAGCGCCCGCCTCGTCGATGAGGTCGAGGTTCAGGTACAGCGCGAAGGTCGAGACGTCGCGGGGGACGCCCCAGATGAAGCCGTCGGCCTTCTGGCCCGTGGCAGGGTCGACCTGCAGCTGGTCCATGGGACCGGCGTAGAAGTCGGCCGGGTTGAACCCGGAGGCAGCCGCCTGCGGAGCGGCGTTCAGGATGAGGCCCGCCTTCGCGAAGTCGGCGATGTCGGTGCCCGGGATCCAGAACACGTCGGGCGCAGTGCCGGCTGAGAGCTCGGTCTTCAGCTTGTCCTGGTAGGGCGAGCCCTCGGAGTTGCCGGGCTCGTAGGTGAGATTCAGCCCGATGCCCGACGCGGTGATGTCGTCGGAGATCCCGGCGTAGAGGTCGGCCTCGGCCTGGTTGTCGGGGCGGGTACGCCACCGCAGGTCGACGGTCTCCATCGCCGCCTCGGACGACTCGGCCGCGGACGACTCCGGCGCCGCCGACGACTCCGGTGCTGCCGAACTCGATGAACTGTTGGACGTCGTGCTGCCGCATGCGCTGAGCAAGAGCGCAACGCCCACGCCCGCGATGACGGAACTGCGTATCCGCATGAAGTGTTCCTCTCCTTGTAACCCCTGTTGGGCCTTGCCATCCACCCGAGCGCTGATGACCGGGTCGAAGTCCTGTGTTATGCGATATGCACTGATGTACCGGCACCCTCGAGGGCGGCCACCACCTCTGGGGGTGCCTCCCCGTCGGTGACGACCAGGTCCACCTCTGACGCGGAGCAGACGCGGGCGGCCTCGACCACGCCGATCTTGCTTGCGTCCGCCACGACGACGATCTCTCTCGCAGCGTCGATCATCGCCCGCTTCACCTCGGCCTCGGCGAAGTTCAGGTTGGTGACGCCCCGCTCGGGATCGACCCCGTTGCAGCCGATGAAGGCGATGTGGGCCGAGATCTGCTGCAGGATCAGTGCGCCGAACGGATTGACCAGTGAGTGCTGCAGCGGACGCACCATCCCGCCCGTCACGAGGACGTTGATGCGATCGGCGGCGGGCTCGAGCGCCAGGGCCACGTTCAGGCCGTTCGTCACGATGGTCACGTCGCGCAGGTCGCGTCGCTCGACGAGCTCGAGGGCGATGGCGGTCGTCGTGGAGCCGACGTCGAGGATGACCACCTGCCCCGGCTGCACCAGGGAGGCCGCATACGCGGCGATGGCGGCCTTCTGCGCCTCGTGCTCGCGAGCCGCCTGCTCCAGCGGCGGCTCGTGACGCAGCGCCCCCGCGGGGACCGCCCCGCCGCGCACCCGACGGACCCGCCCCAGCGACTCGAGGGATCCCAGGTCCGACCGCACGGTGACGACGGACACCCCGAAGCGGTCGGCGAGGTCGGTCACGCGGGCGAAGCCGCGGGTCTCGACCTCCTCGGCGATCCGGTCCTGGCGCAGCTCAGCCGGGACGCCGACCGTCTCCGCGAGGGGTTCCGCCGCCGTCATACCTGCACTCAACCACCTTGCGAAGTTTTGTCAATCCATTCGCAGGCTGTCGTTATGGACCCGTTATCGAAACGATAGAAAAGCCTCTTGACCGGTCTTCCCCGTGAAAGAGCCGACGTGTACTTTCGTTTCGTGCACACTGTGCCCTGACGCAGCACCCGTGTTTCGATAATCTTCGATAGTGGCCCGGCCGCGACGCCGCGGTGACCGCGAGAGGGGGCTACACCCGATGGATGAGCCCCTGCTCAGGCCCCGCCCACGGATCCCATCCCACGGTGCCGAGGTCCGCGGGCACCATGAGGTCGCGCGTGCGGTCCAGGTGCTCGGGCGACAGCAGGGGCAGCGGGTCGCTGCTCACCGCG
>CALGTB010000158.1 GCA_937902285.1 uncultured Actinomycetes bacterium
CTCGGCCGGCTGACGGCGCCCGCCACCGCGGACGGCGGCGACATGTTCTGGCTCGACGGCAGCACCCTGGCGGTGGGGCGCACCTACCGCACCAACCAGGCCGGCATCGATCAGCTGCGAGCCATCCTCGCCGAGCAGGACGTGGCGGTCGAGGCGTTCGACATGCCGCATGACCTCGGCCCCGAGTACTGCCTGCACCTGATGTCCGTCGTCTCGCCCGTACGCGAGGACCTTGCCGTCGTGTACGAGCGCCTCGCACCCGTCGCGCTCCTCCAGGCGCTGCAGGCGCGCGGTATCCAGGCCCTGCCGGTGCCCGAGGACGACTACCTCACGCTGGGCTGCAACATCCTCGCCGTCGCCCCGGGTGTCGTCGTCATCGCGTCGGGCAACGACGCCACGACCGCACTCCTGCGCCAGCACGGCGTGGAGGTGCACGAGTACGCGGCGAGCGAGATCAACAAGGGCGAGGGCGGCCCGACCTGCCTCACGCGCCCGATCCTGCGCGGGTAGCGCATGGTCGCCGACCTTCGCGAGCGGCTGATGGCCAGCTACCCGGCTGCCGTCGTGCGTCGCTTCTTCGACCTCGAGCTGCTCGATCGGTCGTTCGCCATCGCCGCCCAGGCGTTCGTGGCCCTGCTGCCCCTCATCATCGTCGTCGTGTCCGCCGTGCTCCGCTCGGACGGCGTCATTGTGGCCGAGCAGATCAACGACCGCTTCGGACTCGAGGGTGCCGCCTCGGTGGCAGTCGAGGCACTCTTCCGCAGCGAGAGCACGGTCATCGCCGTGTCGTGGCTGGCCCTCGCGATGGCGCTGCTGTCGGCCTTCTCGCTGTCGCGGCGCCTGTCGCGCACGTACGGCCTGATCTTCGGGGTGCCCGGTCTCGGAAGTCGTCAGCTCTGGCGCGGCCTGGTGTGGATCGGCGTCCAGATGGCCCTCATGACCCTCGGCTCCGGGCTGCGCACCGTCGGGCGCGAGGGTGGGGCCCTCCTGACCGTCGTGGCCGTCGTCGGGCTCCTCGTGCTGTGGCTGGCAGCCGACACGGCCGCCCTGCGCCTGCTCGTCCCGTCGCTGCCGTGGTCGGTGCTGCTGCCCACCGCCGTGCTGTCGATGGTGGGCCGCATCGGCCTGTGGGCGTGGGCCGCGATCTACATGCCCCGGGCGCTCACGGAGCAGGCCATCCAGTTCGGCCCCATCGGCGTGACCTTCGTGATCTTCACGTTCCTGCTCGTCGGCGTTCTCGTGCTGCTCGCAGCCCCGCTGCTGGTGTCCGTCTGGCAGGAGCGACGGTCAGGCGCGCTCGCGTCCGCCCGCCCGGAGCCCCTACCCGCCGAGTGACGCGGTGTCGATGACGAAGCGGTACTTCACGTCGCTCGCCACGACGCGGTCCCAGGCCTCGTTGACCTGCTGAACGGCGATCGTCTCGATGTCGCTGCCCAGGCCGTGGCGGCCGCAGAAGTCGAGCATCTCCTGCGTCTGGGGGATGCCGCCGTTGTTGGTTCCGGCCAGCCGTCGCCGGTTGGCGATGAGCGTGAACGCGCTGACGGAGAGGGCGCTCTCGGGGAGCCCGACCGTCACCATCGTCCCGTCGAGGTCGAGCAGTCGCATGTACGGATCGAGGGTGGTGACCGAGCTGGCCGTGTTGACGATGAGGTCGAGCGAGTTCCGGGCCGCCTTCATCGCTGCCTTGTCGCTCGACAGAACGAAGCGCGACGCCCCGAGGCGGTAGCCGTCCTCCTCCTTGCCCGGCGAGTGACTGATGAGGGTGACCTCGGCTCCCATCGCCGCCGCGATCTTCACGCCCATGTGCCCGAGGCCGCCGAGGCCGACGATCCCGACCCGCACGCCGGGTCCGGCATTCCACACCGAGAGCGGCTGGTAGCAGGTGATTCCGGCGCACAGCAGCGGTGCCGCGACGTCGAGTCCGAGCGAGTCCGGCAGCCGCAGCACGTAGCGGCTGTCGACGACCACGTGCGTCGAGTAGCCGCCATACGTGGGAGTCGCATTGTCGCGCTCGAGCCCGTTGTAGGTGGGGGCGACGTGCCCCGTGCAGTACGACTGCTCGCCCTTCAGGCAGGCGGGGCAGGTTCCGCAGGTGTCGACGTAGCAGCCGACGCCCACGCGGTCGCCGACGGAGAACCCGGTGACATTGCTGCCGACGGCGGAGACGATGCCGGCGATCTCATGCCCCGGGACCATGGGGAAGATCGAGGTGAACCACTCCTCGCGGGCCTGGTGGATGTCGGAGTGGCAGATGCCGGCGTACTTGATGTCGATCGCCACGTCGTCGGGTCCGACGTCGCGGCGGGACACCGTGAACGGCTCGAGCGGGGCGCCCGCGGCAGGGGCGGCGTAGGCGGCGACATCCATGGTGGTCCTCCGTGGGGCGTGGGCGCTCGGCGAGGTGTTCTCGCCAACTGACCGTGGTCGTTCTGGGAGACTCAGCCTATGTCCTCCACCTCCCTGCGCTGGGCCCTTCTCGGCGCCAGCGACATCGCCGCGACCCGCATGATCCCCGCCTTCCGCGCGGCCGGCCACGAGGTGGTCGTCGTGCAGTCCGGCTCATCGGAGTGGGCTGCTGAGTACGCCCGGACTCACGGCATCGGAGCATGGGACACGTCGGTCGACGAGGCGGTCGCTCGCGCCGACGTCGACGCGGTGTACGTGAGCTCGACGAACGACCGGCACCGGGCGCAGGTCGAGGCGTCGGCCGCTGCCGGCCGGCATGTGCTCGCCGAGAAGCCGCTCGCACTGTCCCTCGCCGACGCTGAGGCGATGGTCGCTGCGTGCGAGAGCGCTGGCGTCGTCATGGCGACGAACCACCACCTGCCAGCCTCGCCGGTGCACCGAACCGTCAAGCGGCTGGTCGCCGAGGGCGAGGTTGGAGAGGTGCGGGCGATCCACGTCAGCCACGCCGTGGGCCTTCCCGACCACCTGCGCAGCTGGCGCATCGACGACCCTGTCGGCGGCGGCGTCGTCCTTGACGTGTTCGTCCACGACATGGCGGCCGTTGCCGCGGTCATCGGCGGCCGGGCCCTCCGGGTGTCGTCCATGTCGCGCACGGCGAGCCAGGTCCCGGACTCCGTGATGTCGGTCGTCGAGTGGGAGGGGGAGGTGATCATCGAGACGCATGACGCCTATG
>CALGTB010000159.1 GCA_937902285.1 uncultured Actinomycetes bacterium
CTCGTTGGCGGCTGGTTCGGCGGCCTCGCACCCGAGCGGGATCTACTCGTCGCCTGCTGTCCTGAGAACCTGGCCAGCAGGGGATTCGCACTGGGCTGCGGATCGGTGACCTTCATCGTCGGTGATCAGGACCCGATCGCGTACGCGGCGGACATCGCCTCGTGGTTCGAAGCCGAATCAGCGCGTCAGTGCGGTGTATGCATCAAGGGCACCCAGTCCATCGCCCACGCCATTCACCGCCTGACCGTCGACGCGGACGACGATGCGAGCGAGTCGATCCTTGAGGACCTGACGCGTTGGGGAACAGGTCTACGCAAGAGGGGTGCCTGTGCCCTGCTGGACGGGGCAGCAAACCTCGCCCGCACCACCGCCGATTTCGCTCGACGCTCTCCCAACCCCGGTGAACCTCCCACCACACCATCGAACGAAAGGCGTGAATCGTGAAGGCCGTTGTCGACTCCACCAAGTGCCAGGCGTACGGGACCTGCGCCGACGTGTGCCCCTCCGTCTTCGTACTCGACGAATGGGGCTTCGCGGGCGTCCAGAGTGACGGGGTCGTGCCGACGTCAGACGAGACCGCCGCACGCCAGGCAGCCGTCGACTGCCCCGAGGCCGCCATCTCCCTCATCGACTGACCACCCGCACTCCACACGAAACGAACAGAGAGGCACCCCGTGGACCTATCGCTTGAGGGCACCGTCGCGCTCGTGACGGCGGCATCCCGCGGCATCGGTGCGGCAGTAAGCGCCCGCCTCGCCGACGAAGGAGCCACCGTCGTTGCCGTGTCCCGCAGCGGTGACGTGGTGCCGCACGCAGGCAAGGGCACCATCGTGCCGTGGCGCCTTGACCTGAGCGATGCCGAGGCTACGGCTGACCTGGTCGACCGTGTGGTGGACGAGTTCGGCGCCCTGGACACTCTGGTCGTCAACACCCCTGGACCACCGCTCCAGCGAGTTACCGAGACCAGCTGGCAGACGTGGCAGGAGAGCCACGACCTGCTCCTGCGTCCGGCGGTCCTGCTCGGGACCGCCGCCGCCCGAGTCATGTCGGAGGCGGGACGTGGAGCCATCGCCTTCATGACCAGCACGTGGGTGGTCCAGCCGGTCGAGACCGGTGTCCTGTCTGCGGCCTACCGCTCGGCAGTGGCTGCCCTCGCCCGGACGCTGGCCCTTGAGTTGGCGACAACGGGCGTCCGTGTGGTGCAGGTCATGCCGGGCGCGACGGAGACCGAACGCATGCGGCGCATCATCGAGGCCAAGAGCGCGGCTCGAGGAACCGCGATCGAGGAAGAGGTCAAGGCCATCGCCGATGGAGTACCCATCGGGCGATGGGCCCAACCTGAGGAGATCGCCGATGTCGTGGCCTTCCTCCTATCCCCTCGCGCGTCGTTCATGACCGGCTCCTCAGTGATCGTCGATGGGGGCGCCGTGCGCCGAACCTCGTAACAGCCCGCTCAGCACGTCAACCACTGCGACTTGAACGCGTTTCCTACCAAGGAGGACCAATGCCCCGTACCCTCACCGAGAGCTTCGTCGAGCAGCTGCGCCTCTGCGGCGTGGATTCGACGCAGACCGTCGGCATCATCTGCGAGCAGGGCCAGAAGCATGAGTACGTCGACGCGGCGATCTCCGCTGCCCGGCAATTGGGGGCCAGCGCACTCGCGCTGACTGCATCGAGCCTCTCCAACCCCATGCTGCCGCCCTACACCCCTGACGGCCGCGAGGTCTCGGCACTCCTCGCCGCGGCGGGGGAGTGCGACATCATCGTCGACGTCACAGTCGGCGGCCTGATCCACAGCGATGTTCGGACGCGGATCACGGGCAATGGCAAGCGCATGCTCTTCGTTGCTGAGCCCGCTGACGTCCTCCAGCGACTCCAGGGCGATGGGGACCTGCGGGCCAAGGTCGAGGCCGGTGGTCGAGTCCTGCGCGCCGGCAACACGATCCACGTCACCAGTGATGCCGGCACTGATCTCACTGCTGACATTTCAGGGGAGGACCTCCCCATCACGCATCAGTGGGGGTATGTCGACGAGCCAGGACGCTGGGACCACTGGCCCAGCGGCTTCGTCGCATGCTTTCCCAAGGACCGTACCGCTCAGGGTGTGATCGTGCTGCAGCCAGGCGATGCGCTCATTCCCTGGCAGAGGTATGTCCGGGACACCGTGCGAATCGAAGTGCAGGACGGATTCATCACGTCGATCAAGGGCGGCGCTGACGCGGCTCTCCTCAACGACTACATCGATGCCTGGCAGGACCCTGAGGCATGGGCAACCTCGCACATGGGCTGGGGGTTGCTCGACCGAGCCCGATGGAGCGCTTTCGACGTATACGACCCCCGATCGCTCTACGGTCAGGAGCTGCGATCCGTCGCTGGCAACTTCATGTGGTCGACTGGCTCCAACCGATTTGCCCAGCGCGAGACCCCTGCTCACCTCGATGTCCCTATGCGCGAGTGCACCGTCAGAATCGACGACACCGTCGTCGTGGATAACGGCAAGCTCACCGATCTCTCCTGAGGAAGGATTCTCCATGGACAACACGTCACTCGAGCAGGCGATTCTCCGACTGGCGATCGATTCAGATCTCCTCGCGGCCGTGCGAGAGAGCCCAGCCACGGCGGGGGCTCAGTTGGGCATCGACCAGGATTGGGCCGACGCCATCCTGAACGCCGACCGCGACCGTCTTCGCTCTGCAGGGCTCAACGACGGAATCACGATTCTCGTCAGCCGATGGTTCAAGGGTGACCTCGGGGATTCGGCCAGCACGGGTCGATTCGTCGTGGACGCGACCGTGGCCCCCGACGCTCCCGACGTCCTCGACAACCTGGCATTCGCTGGTGGGTGCTCGCACGTGCCGGATCTGCTCGCTCGCCCGGAGATCGATCCGGCCGACGCGGTCGATCGGCTGCTCTCGGGCTATTCGCGACTTGCGGCCGACATCGCCTCAGCGGAACTCGATGTCCTGCTCGTGACCGCCGACTGTCACTTCCAGAAGTTCGGCGGAGCGGCGACGGTCGTGGGAACCGGGGTCACCCACACGGGGTCCATGTCATTCTTCCAGCGATCCGATCTCGATCTCGAGCTGACGGGTCACCCCCAGTTCGCCGCAGCCATCGTCGAAGCCGTGCACGCGGCCCATCGTGAGGTGGAGGCGGCACCTCGAGTCGATCTGGACCACGGGCTGATCGTGCCGCTAAGACTGATGCTGCCTCGACCGGATCTGCCAGTCATCCCCATCATCACTCAACCGGCGCGGGGATTCTCCCCGTTCGCGGCCCGCGAGTTCGGTCAGATCGTCCGGCAAGTGGTTGCCGACAGCGGGTTGAGGGTCGGCATGCTGGCAACCGGCGGACTCTCCCACTGGCTCGACCCGGGCAAGTTCGGACATGTCGATATCGAGTTCGACACC
>CALGTB010000160.1 GCA_937902285.1 uncultured Actinomycetes bacterium
TCGTCGTCGCAACCGGGAAGCCCGACCGCGGGCGCATCACCGGCGGCGGCATCGCCCGCCGCAACAACACGGAGGTCAGCCGTCGCGTCACCATCTCCGTCGACATCGACCACGCCACCCAAGGTTCGCGTGGAACCGCGCACGGCCACCACGGCGACGCCGCCTGCGACCACGACGCCGCGGCCAGGTGCGGAACGGCCGGCGACCCGGCGACCGGCGCCGGCTCCGCTACGGACCACGGTGCGCGGTGGGTGGAGTGCGCCGGGCCTACGCGTCGGGTCGAACGCGATCACGCTGCCGCGCCTGACGTCGGGGGCGACGGTGCGGGTGACGGTGGGGTGCTCTCCGAGCAGCGCGTGCGAGGTGACCGGTGACCAGCTGGTGATCGACCCGGCCGCGACCGCGGTGACCGTCACCTGGTGGGCGCCGGCCCGCGCCGGATACCGGGCGTGGCAGGTGTCCCGTGCCCTGTGACCAGCTATTTCGTGCGCGGCTCGGCAGTTATGAGGGGCAGCAGCTGCCGGATCGCGGAGTCCAGGTGCTTGTCGGCCGATCCGCGCGGCGGGTCGACGAACGACTCGACCCGCTCACCGGTGAGGTAGGCGGACACCACGTCCGCGCTGACGTCCTCGCGGATGCGTCCGGCCGCCTTGTCCCGCGTCACGTATGTGTCGATCACTCGGCGCCGGGCTGCGAGGACGTGCTCGCGGAACGCGTCCAGGAGTTCGGGCACGGTGTTGCGGAACACGATCGCGTTGGCCATCACCGGCACCAGGTACTCGTGATGCGCCTCGCCGATGCTGATCGCCCGGCGGACGCGGTCCTCGAGCGTGTCGTCGCCGTCGATCCAGCCCGCCATCGTCGGCAGTTGCTTGATCGCCGCGACCGCCAGGTCGACCTTCGTGGAGTAGTGCCGGTACACGGTCCGCGTCGACGCTCCGGCAGCGCGGGAGACCTCGTCCATCCCCATCCCGGCGTAGCCCTGCTCGGCCAGCAGGCGCAGCGCCTCCCGCGCCAGCTGGACGTGGACCTGCTCCCACGCCTCCCCGCCCTCGCGCACCCCCAGCGGGCTGCGGCGCCGGCCGGACGGGAACCGCTCCGGATCCTGCACCGGTGTCCCCTTGCCGGAGCGAGTCGGGCTGGCGGTGCGTGCGCGCGCGGTCGATGCGCCACGCGCGGGAGTCGGGTTCTTCGCCATGACCCGACCCTACAGCGAACTGGCAGTACCCGTTTTGGCTCCGCACCCCCGGGGGATCGCCCCTGCATCAGCGACACCGCCACCCCACCACCACGAAGGGAACCCTCATGATCACCCCACCACGCGCCGCCGCAGCCGTCGCCGCCACCGCCGCGGCCCTGCTTGCCCTCACCGTCCCGGTCGCAGGCCCCGCGGCCGCGGACACCATCGCCGTCGAGACCCCACCGGTGGTCCTGGCGCAGGACACCACCCCGGCGCCGGCCACCGTGCCCGCCGACGTCGTCGGCATCGACGCGAACATCGTCGCGGGACTGACTGTCACCGGCCACCAGGGCAAGCGCGTCACCGCGACCGCGAAAGGCCACCCCACCCGCTCGGTCACCACCACCGCCGGCAGGCCCGCCGTCCTCAAGCCCCTTACCCCCGGCGTCCGCTACACCATCCGCATCGGCGGCCGCAAGGTCGCGACCGCCGTGCCGGTGGGCCAGGTCGGTGCCGCCTCCGGGCTTCGCGTGGAGACCACCAGCACCCCCGGAGTCGTCCAGCTGACCTGGACCCACACCGCCACCGCGAACCAGGGTGACGACTTGACCGTCGACATCACCGCCACGCCACTGCAGGCCGACGGCACCGACGGACCGGCCGTCATCACCGCGACCGGCACCGGGACCACCGCGACGCTGACCGGCCTGGACACCGCGGTGCGATACCGGTTCACCGTCACGCCCCGCAACACCGCCAGCACCGGGCGCACCAGCACCGCCACCATGACCACCACCCTGGCCACCTTGACCGGGACCGCCCCGGCCACACCGGTCCCCGCCACGACACCGGTGCCGGCCGTCGTCACCCCTGCACCCGCGCCAGCACCAGCGCCTGCTCCCGCGCCGGGTCCGTCCACGAAGACGATCTACGTCTGCCCCGCCGGCTACGTCACCGCCGGCGACGCCTGCACCGACACCAAGGCCTACACCTTCCACACCGAGACGGTCGCGTACACGTACCACATCGGCGTCGTCGGATCCCACATCGTGACGCACCCGCCCACACACTGCGACTACCTGCCGAACCCGAACTCCCCGACCGGCCTGGACATCTACTGCACCGGCGGCTACGACGAGACCGTCCTGGACTACGGCCCCGTCAAGGACACCATCCCCACCGGCTACACCGACACCGGCACAGCCTGGACCCACCAGGTCAAGGACCCGACCCCGGCCGGCTACGTCGACACCGGCACCGCCTGGGTCAAAACCACCGCCAAGGTCGCCCAAGTCGTCCCCGCCTAGCGTCCCGCACGTGGTGGGCAGCCGCTTGGGCTGCCCACCACTTGACTGCTTTAGGTGTTTCATAGGTACACTGAAGGAAGGGTCGCTAGGAGGAACTCATGCCACTGCTTTTCGCCATCGCCGGGACCGTCGCTCTCGGCCTTTCATTCGTCGTTCTGGTCGGACCCGTCCTCCTGGTCGTGGCAATGATCCGGGCCGTTCGCGTAACGCGCCAAGGAAGCCCGACGCCGAATCGACTGGAGCGCGAGTCGGGATCCGATTCGCCGGTCGACGGTCACATAGCCGACGCAGCCTTCGCTGACCTCATTAGCCGGGAGTGGCCCAATGAAGCGGCTGCGCTTCGGTCTCCCGACAATTAGGCCCTGCGCGCTGCAGCAGCGACGACCGCCCACCGCCAAAGTGGTCCCGTCTCACCTGTGGACCGCTACTGGGCCCGCTCGTCACGGATCTCGGCGTACGCGTCGCCCAGGTAGGTCAACAGCATCTCTCGGAACCCTGGCTTCTCGAAGTACGCGTTGAAGAGCATCCCGTTGGCCTGATGGCGGTCAACGATCATGTCCTCGGCGAGGCGCTCGAGCATGATGAGGAACTGGTCGAAGTCGTTGTTCAGGGCGATGACGCGGGCATCGGCGTTCTCCAGGACCGCCTGCTTCTGCTGCTCGAACCAGATCCGGTCCGCGTCCGTCAGGTTCATGCCGAACTGATCATTCAGCTTGCCGATGATCACGGACAGGTGGTCGGTTGGCTGCTCGACCTGCTTGCCCTTGCCCCCGCCGGTGAAGGCCTGGCCCGGTTCGTCCGTCCCCTGGTCGAGGGACAGGTCGAGCTGGTCGCCGGTGACCTCGTTGCGCAGGTGCGTGAGCAGCACGGACTCGGACAGCTGCGGCAGCGGGTCTCCTGGCCGGCGCGGCAGCAGCGGCAACAGCGCCTTGCCGTACAGGTACAGCTCCTCCAACTCCCGCTCCGTCCACGGCATCACCTGAGCCAGGAACGCATAGGCACGCACATACGACTGCAGGGCGTC
>CALGTB010000161.1 GCA_937902285.1 uncultured Actinomycetes bacterium
TTCACCGACCTGCGCCGGATCACCGCCCCCGGCGCCGACCTCACCGGTGCAGACCTGACCGGGGCGCTGCTCGACGGCGCCGACCTCACCGACGCCCGCCTCGATCGGGCCCGCCTCGAGGGCGCGTCCCTGCCCGGCGCCACCCTGGCCGGTGCATCCCTTCAGTCGACGAACCTGCAGGCCGCAGACCTGACCCGGGTCGACCTGACGAGCGCGGACCTCACCGGCGCCGACGTCACCGAAGCCCACCTCGCCGGAGCCGAGTTCACCGGCACCACCTTCACCAGCACCACCGGTGCCGCGATCGCGGTGTTCCACGCCCGCAACGCCACCCACTGGACCACCGGCCGGGTCATGACCGCCATCGCCACCGACCTGGGGATCGGCGACTACCAGGCGCAGGTCGAGCCCGCGATCGAGCACATCCGCGCCGCCGGCCTGGACACCACCGCGCCCCGTACCTCGACCCCGAACCCGCCCCCCATCTCCTGGACCTGACCAGTCCCACACGATCGGCCGTCAGGCGGGCTACCGGACCGGACTGTCGGACCGGACTGTCGGACCGGACTGTCGGACCGGACTGTCATCGTGCTGGCATGGCCTCGACGTGTCCGCCGACCGGGAAGATCCGGTACCGCACCCACCTGGACGCCAAGCTCGCCCTGCTGCGCACGTCCCGGAACCAGGACTCCCGGCGGCCGAAGGACGAGTCCCGCACCTACGCGTGCCCGGAATGCCGGGGCTGGCACCTGACCGCCCTGACCGCCTGGCGCAGGTAGCCGGCCACCCGCGTCGCTCTGTGCGCCGCCCTACAGGGGACGCATCGACACGTGAGCGCCCTGGCGGGTGCTTGCCAGTGACGCCAGCGCCGCCCCCAGCGCGGCCTCGACCACGGACGGCTCAAGTCCCTCGGTGGTGACCACGAACGCGGACTGACGGCCCCCGGTCGGCGGATGGTCGAGGAGTTCGGCCGCGGCGTCGGCCGGCGTCCGGCGTCGCGGGCTGCCGGTCGCGCACCTCACCAGCGCCGACGCCGGTACCCCCAGCCCGGTGGCGAGGGACTCGATCGTCGCGAGCCGGTAGGACCCGCGGGCGCCCGTGATCACGTTGACGACCGAGTTCAGGCTCAGCCCCGACGCCGCGGCCAGGTCGGCCTGCGTGGCGTGCCCGCGCAGCACCAGCGCCGCCCGCACCACATCCCCGAACCATTCCGGGTCCCGCACCTCGACCGCCACGACCCCACCCCTCGACCCATCCGGCCCCGCCCCGGAGACGCCCGCGGCCCGCTGCCCACATTTTACCCACGAACCAGTCTGACCGAACACTAACTGGCAGTTGTCGTTTTACTTCTGCATCATGGTGGGAAAACCAACACTGTCAATTAGCAGCGTGGCGCCGGGTGCGCCGACGCCGACCAGGAAGCCTGAGGCCCCTCCGATGCACGACGACGAGCTCGACGCGCTCATCCGCGACCCCGACCTGTCCACCCCCGAGGCGTGCCACGCGCTGCTGCAGCTGGCCCGGCGCCGCTCCCCGCGCGACCCGGACATCGCCGGCGACATCGTGCTGCTGCTCTCGGAACGGCTGATGCCCGGCGGGATCCTGCGCCGGGCCCTGGCCACCCACCCCAACCCCGGAGCGCTGCTCAACGCGTCCGCATCCAATGCCGCGAACCAGGCCCGGGAGAGCGCCGGCCGCGACAAGCGGCGGATGCCGCTTACCTCCTCGGGGATCCACGACGAGCTCGAGCCGCCCCAGTACCCTTACTCCCCGACCATGGGACTGTTCGCCGTCCTGCACGACCTCGGCTGGCGCGAGGCCACCC
>CALGTB010000162.1 GCA_937902285.1 uncultured Actinomycetes bacterium
GACCCGTGTGGGCCGTTCGGCGGCGTCGTGGCAGGCCTATCGCAAGTGTCCCGCTCCCGGGGCCCGAGAGGACGTCCATGAGCGGCAACGCCACCTATCGGTTCGCCGACACCGCCGTGCTGTCGGTTTCCGCGGTCGACGCACCGATCATCGTGACCTCGGCGGAGCTCGACGACCAGCTCGTGGAGACGTACGAGCGGGTCGGTCTGCGTCCCGGGATGCTCGAGGCCCTGGCCGGGATCTCCGAGCGCCGCTGGTGGCCCGAGGACGTCACCTTCGCCGACGCGGCAGCCATGGCGGGCGCCAAGGCGATCGCCGAGTCCGGGATCGACCCGGCCTCCGTGGGGCTGCTCATCGACACCTCCGTGTGCCGCGACCACCTCGAGCCGTCGGCGGCCGTCGATGTGCACGAGCAGCTCGGGCTCGGAACGGGCTGCCTCAACTTCGACCTGTCCAACGCGTGCCTCGGGTTCGTCAACGGCATGCAGCTGGCCGGCATGATGATCGACGCCGGTCAGATCGACTACGCCCTGGTGGTCGACGGCGAGGGGAGCCGTCGCACGCAGCAGTCGACCATCGCCCGCCTGCGGCACCCCGATACGACCAAGGAAGACATCCTCGACAACTTCGCATCGCTCACGCTCGGGTCGGGCGGAGCGGCCATGGTCCTCGGCCGGGCCTCGGCCCATCCCGAGGGTCACCGGTTCGTCGGGGGCGTCGCCCGGGCGGCGACCGCGCACAAGGCGCTGTGCGTGGGCGACATCGACGGCATGCGGACGGACTCGCGCGGACTGCTCGACGCCGGCGTCGAACTGGCGATCGACACGTGGCGTGATGCGGCAGCGGAGTTCGACTGGACCGACCTCGACGCGTACGTCATCCACCAGGTCTCGAAGGTGCACACGGCCGCGATCACGTCGGCGCTCGGCATCGATCCGGCTCGCACTCCCGTCATCTTCCCCACGCGTGGCAACGTCGGACCGGCGTCCATCCCCTTCACGCTCGCGCTCCACTCGGCGGGCTTCGAGGCGGGCCAGAGCATCGCGTGCATGGGCATCGGCTCCGGCCTGAACGCCGCGGTCATCGAAATCGCGTGGTGACCGGCCCCGCACTCGAGCCGGCCACGCTGCCGCCACCCGGCCTGGCCGGGCTTGAGGCGTCCTGGTCGCGTCTGGTCACCGCGCGAGACGCCGACGGAGTCCGTCGCACCTGGCACGTCCTCGACACGCACGCCGACCGGGACACGGCCGATGTCGAACTGACCCTGCTGTGCGTCCACGGCAATCCCACGTGGTCCTACCTCTGGAGGCGCCTGCTCGCCGAGGCCCCCGACGGCGTCCGTGTCGTCGCGATCGACCACCTCGACATGGGCTACTCCGAGCGCACCGGCACCGTGCGCCGCCTGGCCCAGCGGGTCGAGGACCTCGGCTGCCTGACCGCGGCCATGGGGCTCGACGGGCCGGTCGTGACCGTGGCCCATGACTGGGGCGGACCCATTTCGCTCGGGTGGTGCCTGGAGCATCGCGCGCAGCTGCAGGGCATCGTCCTGCTCAACACCGCCGTGCACCAGCCGGCCGGCTCGCCCTCTCCCGGGATCATCCGCCTGGCCCGATCGGCGCCGCTTCTGCGCGCCAACACGGTGGACACGCCCGTGTTCGTGCGGGGCACGACGCTGCTGAGCCGACCGGCCCTGTCGCGCGACGTGGTGACGGCGTTCGCGGCCCCCTACCGCGGCGCAGCGCGCCGCGAGGCCATCGGCGCCTTCGTCGCCGACATCCCCTTCGAGCCGTCGCACCCCAGCGCCGCGGCCCTCGACGCGATCGCCGACGGCATCACGAGCCTGTCCGATGTGCCCGTGCTGCTGCTCTGGGGCCCGGGCGACCCGGTGTTCGCCGATCGCTACCTCAACGACCTCGCCCAGCGGCTTCCGCAGGCGGACATCCATCGCTACGAGGGCGCCCGGCACCTCGTGAGCGAGGATGCTCCCGCCGCCATCGGCGACCTGCTGGCCTGGATCGACGACCTGCGACGGCCCCCCGTGGTGCCCGAGCGCCCCGCGGAGCCGCCCCGTCCGCACATGTGGGCCGCACTCGACCGCCGGGCCGCCGAGACGCCCTCGGATGTCGCGCTCGCCGAGCCGCGCGCGGGCGGCTGGCGGCGGATCAGCTGGGAGCTGCTGTCACGCAACGTCGACCTGCTCGCCCGGGGCCTGCTCGCGCGGGGCATCCGCCGCGGCGATCGGGTGGCGGTGCTGATCCCGCCCGGCGCCGACCTGCTCGCTGTCGTGTACGCCTGCTGGCGCATCGGGGCTGTCGTCGTCGTCACCGATGCCGGACTGGGGGTGCGTGGCATCCACCGGGCCCTCCGCGGCGCCGCCCCGCGTCATGTCATCGGGATCCCACGGGCGCTGGCCCTCGTGCGAGCCCTGCGCCTGCCCGGGCAGCGCATCGCGGTGGCGGAGCTGCCGTCGATCGCGCGCAACGGGGGCTCAGGAGACCTGCCTGCGGCGCCCGCTCCCGAGGATGCAGCCGTCGTCGTGTTCACATCCGGCTCGACCGGACCGGCGAAGGGCGTCGTCTACCTGCACCGTCAGGTGCAGGTCACCCGCGACCTGCTGGCCGCCCACTACGCGATCACCGACGCCGATGCGCTGGTGGCAGCCTTCGCCCCGTGGGCGGTTCTCGGCCCGGCCCTGGGGATCGCCTCCGTCATTCCGGACATGGACGTGACCTCGCCGAGGACCCTCAAGGCCCGTGCACTGGCCGATGCCATCCGCGTCGTCGGCGGAACGCTCATGTGGGCATCCCCTGCGGCGTTCGCCAGCGTGCTCGAGTCGAGCATCGACCTCACGCCGAGCGAGCGGGCGGACTTCGCGTCCCTGCGCCTGGTCCTGGGGGCGGGAGCGCCCGTGTCGTCGAGCCTGCTGCACGGCATGGCGGACCTGTGCCCACGGGCGGACGTGCGCACGCCCTACGGCATGACCGAGGCCCTTCCCGTCTGCGACGTGACGATCGACGAGATCGACGCCGCCGGGCCCGGCGACGGGGTCCTGGTCGGCCGTCCCCTCGAGGGCGTCGACGTGGCGATCAGCAGGGTCGACGCTGACGGCGTGGCCCGCGGCGCGTTGAGCACGACGCCGGGGCTGCTCGGCGAGATCGTGGTCCGCGGGGCACACGTGAAGGAGCGGTACGACCGCCTCTGGGCGACCCAGCGGGCCAGCGTTCGCGACGGGGGATGGCATCGCACCGGCGACGTCGGGCATCTCGACGACGTCGGGCGCCTGTGGATCGGCGGGCGGCTCTCCCACGTGGTCACGACCCCTGACGGCCCGCTCGCCCCCGTGGGAGTCGAGCAGCGGGTCGAGCACCTCCCCGGCATCCGGCACGCCGCGTGCGTCGGGGTCGGCCCGGTCGGCGTCCAGGCGCCGGTCCTCGTCGTCGTGACCGATGCCCGCGACGAGGGGCTGGCCGATGCCGCGCTCACTGCACAGGTCCGCGCGGCGGCCGGTGTCCCTGTTGCCGCCGTCATCCGGCGGCGCGACCTTCCCGTCGACATCCGCCACAACTCCAAGGTCGACCGCACGGCCCTGTCGGCCTGGGCGAGCGGGCTGCTGGCAGGGCGTCGGGACCCGGCGTGAGGGTTCTCGTCACGGGCGGGCGCGGGCTGCTCGGCTCGGCCGTCGTGCGCGGCCTGCTGGCCCGCGGCGACGACGTGACGGTGCTGCAGCGCACCCCTGCCGGGCACGGTTCGGCGGTCCGGGAGATCCTCGGTGATGTCACCGATCCCGAGGCCGTGCGCTCGGCCATGGCCGGCGCCCAGGGCGTCGTGCACCTGGCGGCGCGCGTGTCGATGGTGGGGGAGTGGCGGGACTTCGAGCGGACCAACGTCGGGGGAACACGCGTCGTCGTGGAGGCGGCGCGGGCGGCAGGCGTGGATCGGTTCGTGCACGTGTCGTCTCCGTCCGTCGCGCATGCGGGTGACCCGCTGGTCGGTGCTCCCGCGGGCCCGGCCGATCCCGAGCACGCCCGTGGGCACTATGCGCGCAGCAAGGCGATGGCGGAGCTGGACGCCCTCTCAGCCCAGCAGTCGGGCTTCCCGGTCGTGGCGATCCGGCCTCACCTGGTGTGGGGGCCGGGCGACACGCAGCTCGTCGGCCGGATCGCCGAGCGCGCACGGCAGGGCCGGCTGGTGCTCATCGACGACGGCGCGGCGCTCATCGACACGACCTACGTCGACAACGCGGCGGACGCCATCGTCGCCTCGCTCGCCCGGTGCCACCGCGACGACGTGCGCGGGCGGGCGTTCGTGGTCAGCAACGGGGAGCCCAGGACGGTCGCCGAGATCCTGGCGCTGATCGCCGGGGCGGCCGGTGCCCCGGCCCCCACCCGACGGGTGCCCTATCCGATCGCCCGGGCCGCCGGCGCGATGATCGAGCGGGCCTGGCAGCGGGCGGGTCGTGCTGATGAGCCGCCGATGACCGCGTTCGTGGCCGAGCAGCTGGCCACGGCGCACTGGTTCGACCAGCGCCAGACGCGCGCCGCCCTCGACTGGCGACCGCGGGTGGGGCTCGACGAGGGGTTCGCCCGCCTCGCCGCATCCATGGCCCCCTAGCGGCGCGACATGCGGCGAGCCGGCGCGACATGCGGCGCGCCGCTATCGCGAGATCGGCGCGCACTGGTGGATCATTCGTGGTGTGCCTGAGGGCACGACCCCCTCGGGGGAGCAGCAGAAAGGCCCCTCGAAGTATGAGTTCGAGGGGCCTTGCTGCGGAAGCGTCCGCCCACCGCCCGATTTCTCGGGGCCTCGCGACTATGCAGATCGCGACGCGCATACCGCGTTGCCGCGGCATCGGCGATGTCGTTCTCGCCTCCTCGACGCTCTCACCTCGGCCGGCCCCGCCAGCACTCGGGACCCTCCGGCTCCTTCCCCAAGGGGTCGGTGCCGTTGTCTGGCCTTGCTTCCTTCGTCGACCCGGGCCTCGCGGCCCGGTAGGACAGTTCTACTCGCGTTTCTCCAGGCGTAGCAAGGGGTTTTCTCGAAGTTTTCCAGGAAATCCTGACCCTCGGCTCACGCTGTGCCTCCAGTGTCACACGCGTCACTCGCGCGGGCCGTGGCGGCGCGCGGCTAGGCTCGCGGCGTGACCAGGCGCCTCATCCCCGTCCTCACCGCGCTGCTCGTCGTCGCCGGATGCAGCGGCCCGGGCTCCGACGAGTCCTCGCCCCCGACCGCGTCCGCGAGCAGCGCCTCGAGCGCGCCGACCGCGGACGGACTCCCGGCGGACGCGGTCGTCACCTACGCCTTCTACGACTCGTCGGTGCCACCGCAGTACCACCGCAGCATGGCGCTCATCGGCACGCGCGACGAGGCGAGGATCGTCATCGACAGCTACGGCGATGTCCTGGCCGACGAGTCGACTCCCATGCCGGCGGGCACGTGGGAGCAGCTGGGCGCGACGCTGACCCTCCTCGAGGGCCTCGAGATCGAGCAGTCCGAGCAGGGCTGCACGGGCGGTACGTCGGTCGACCTCACGGTCATCGCGGGGAGCACGACCATCGTCGCCCTCGCGCCGGAGTTCTGCGCCGGGTCGAACGAGGCCGCGGGGGCGGCCATCGACGAGTGGATTGCGCCACTGCGTGCACTGTTCCCCCCGACCGACGTCCTTGCCCCCGAGCAGCCGTGACCCACGCTGGCTTCTCGTTCGAGGTGACGCACCGCCTCGGCGGGGGACCCGATGGCGGGCGTCCCCTCGGTCGCACCGGGATCATCCGCACGCCGCACGGTGACATCCGCACTCCGGCCTTCACCCCCGTGGGCACGAAGGCCACGGTCAAGGCGGTGCTGCCCGAGACGATGCGCGAGCTCGGTGCCCAGGTGATCCTCGCGAACGCCTACCACCTCTACCTGCAGCCCGGTGCCGACGTCGTGGACGAGGCGGGCGGGCTGTCGGCCTTCATGAACTGGCACGGCCCGACGATCACCGACAGCGGCGGCTTCCAGGTGCTGTCGCTCGGGGTCGGCTTCAAGAAGATCCTCGCGATGGATGCGCGCAGCGTGCGGTCCGACGACGTCATCGCGGAGGGCAAGGACCGGCTCGCCCATGTCGACGACGACGGCGTCACCTTCAAGTCGCACCTCGACGGATCGCTGCATCGATTCACGCCGGAGGTGTCGATGCAGGTCCAGCACCAGATCGGTGCCGATGTCATCTTCGCCTTCGACGAGTGCACGACCCTGCTGAACACCCGCGAGTACCAGGAGAGGTCCGTCGCGCGCACGCAGGCGTGGGCGGAGCGGTGCGTCGCCGAGCACGAGGCGCTCACCGTGGCTCGCGCCCACCGGCCGTACCAGGCGCTGTTCGCCGTGGTGCAGGGAGCGCAGTACGAGGACCTGCGCCGCCAGTCGGCCCGCGGGCTGGCGGCGCTGCCGGTCGACGGCTTCGGCATCGGAGGCGCCCTGGAGAAGGACCGGCTCGGCGAGATCGTGAGATGGGTGGTCGAGGAGCTGCCCGAGGACCGGCCCCGCCACCTGCTCGGCATCGGCGAGGCCGACGACGTGTTCACCGCCGTCGCCAGCGGAGCCGACACGTTCGACTGCGTCGCACCGTCGCGCAACGCGCGCAACGGCACGGTCTACCACCACGACCGCCGCTTCCACCTCACGAACGGCGTGTACCGGCGCGACTTCAACCCGATCGACGACGAGTGCGACTGCTACACGTGCGCGCACTACACGCGCGCCTACCTCAACCACCTGTTCCGGGCCAAGGAGATGCTCGCCTCGACACTGGCGACGATCCACAACGAGCGCTACATCATCCGGCTCCTCGACCGGGTGAGGGACAGCATCGGCGGCGGCGAGTTCGATGCGCTGCAGACCGAGGTGCTGGGCAGTCTCGGGTCGCACTGACGTCGAGCGACGACGTCGACGGTGCGTGCGGATCCACACACTCCTCACCCGGCAACGCGGGGGCCGCCGGAGCTAGCATCGTGGAGGCGGACCATGACCACGTGGCCCGCGACATCCCGAGGCGGGTGTGACGCATGCTGAGCCGCTATGACGCCGTCATGGAGTGCCTCAGTGCCGGGGTCGTGATCCATGACGCGGCGTCGGCGATCATCGACGCCAATCAGCGTGCCCGCGACCTGCTCGGAATCCAGGTCCTCGAGGGCCGTCTGGCCACGGATCCGGCCTGGGTCTTCCTGGAGGCCGACCATTCGGCAATGCCCTTGGCGCGCTTTCCCGTGATGCAGGTGATCTCGTCGGGGGAGCCGGTGCACGACCTGCCCATGATCGTGCAGCCGCCGACCGGTCCCGAGGTGTGGCTGGAGGTCAATGCACTGCCGGTCGTCGACGCCGAGGGGCAGTTGGAGCAGGTCGTCGTCACCTTCATCGACACCAGCGCTCGGCAGTCGGCCCAGGACTACGCGGACCACACCGCCCGGTACGCCCGGAGCCTGATCGAGGCGAGCCTGGATCCCCTGGTCACCATCAGGGCCGACGGCCGCATCACCGACGTCAATGCGGCCGCGGAGGCCATCACGGGGGTGCCGCGTGACACTCTCGTCGGCAGCGACTTCGCCGGCTACTTCACGGACCCAGAGCATGCACGTGCGGGCTACGAGGAGGCCTTCGCCCGCGGATCCGTGACCGACTACCCCCTCGCGATCCGGCGGGCCGACGGGACGATCGCGGAGGTGCTCTACAACGCCACCGTGTACCAGGACGAGACCGGCGAGGTTGCCGGGGTGCTCGCAGCGGCCCGCGACGTCACGGAGCTCAAGCGCGGTGAGCGGAGGCTGGCGGAGAGCGAGGAGCTGCTGCGTCTCGTGCTCGACACCGCCCAGGACGTGACCCTGCAGGTCGGCCGCGACGGCCGGATCCAGTTCGCGAACAAGCGCGTCGTCGACCTCACCGGAGTCCCGCGGGAGCGCTGGATCGGGAGGTCCTTCGCGGAGATGGGCTACCCCTCCGACCTCGTCGCACAGTGGGACGTGCAGCGGCAGCGCGTCTTCGACACGGGGGAGCCGGTCACCTACGAGTTCGAGATGGACAACGCCTCCGGCCACCGCTGGTACGAGACCACGGTCGCGCCCGGGATCGATCTCGAGGGCCGCGTCGTCCACGTCATCGAGACCAGTCGGGACTTCACGGAGCGGAAGACCGCCAGCGATGCACTCCAGGTCCTGGCGACGCACGACCCGCTGACGGGCCTGGCGAACCGCGCCGCGCTGGTGGACGACCTCACCCGCTCGTTGAGGGCCGGTGATCGATCAGGTCGGACCACGGCCGTCCTCATGATGGACCTCGACCGGTTCAAGGTCGTCAACGACACCCTGGGACACGGCGTGGGCGATGAGCTGCTGGTCGCCGTCGCCGATCGGCTGCGTCACATCACGCGCGCTGGCGACCTCGTCGCCCGACTCGGAGGCGATGAGTTCGTCGTCGAGCTGCGCGACCTCGAGGACGGCGACGAGGCGGACGAGGCCGCCCTGCGTGTCGTGGAGGCCTTCCGGGAGCCGTTCACCGTCGGCACCACCGAGCTCTACTCGACGGTGAGCATCGGGGTGGCCCGGTCCGGTGGCGCCGGCAGCGCCGGAGACCTGCTGCGCGAGGCCGACACCGCGATGTACGCGGCAAAGGACTCAGGTCGCGACCGCGTCGCCGTCTTCAACGAGGATCTCCGGGCGGCTGCCACGACGCACATGGCCATCGAGACAGACCTGAGGCACGCGCTCGAGCGGAAGCAGCTCGCGGTCTGGTACCAGCCCGAGATCGATCTCTCGACCGGTGCCGTCGTCGCGGTCGAGGCGCTGCTGCGCTGGCACCACCCCGACGGGTCGGTGTGGACAGCCGACCGCTTCATCGACGTGGCGGAGGAGACCGGGCTGATCGTCGACATCGGCGACTGGGTCATGTGGCAGGTGTGCGCCGATGTGGTCGGCTGCGCCCGCTCGCGTGGCTATCGGCCGCTCATCGTGCGGGTCAACGCATCCGCCGTCCAGCTCGCGGAGGCGGGGTTCCTCGCGGCGCTGGACGCGGCGCTCGCCGCGAGCGGGATGGACCCGGCAAGCCTGTGCATGGAGATCACGGAGACCGCGCTCCTGCGGCAGACCACCGTCGCCCGCGACAACCTGGCCGGCATCCACCAGCGGGGCATCGCGGTCGCCATCGACGACTTCGGGGCGGGGTACGCCTCCCTGACGTACCTGAACCGGTATCCCGTCGACATCATCAAGATCGACCGCAGCTTCATCGCGGGGATCACCGTGGAGGACAGCGACCGTCGCCTGGTGGCGGGCATCATCGCCCTGGCCCGCATGTTCGGCGTCACCGTCACGGCCGAGGGGGTCGAGCGGCCCGAGCAGGCGACCGTCCTGCGCGAGATGGGCTGCCCCAGTGCGCAGGGCTACCTCTACTCGAAGGCCGTCCCGTGCCACGAGCTTGCTGCCCTCCTCGAGCGCGGGTTCCCCTGCCACTAGGGCTCTGGGCTCCTGCGACGCGGGGCTCCTAGGCCACGGGCACGGGTGGCAGGCCGTACGTGGGCTCGCGTCGCTTGACGGCGGCGATGACCCGGTAGGTGACGGGGAGCAGGACCACCTCGAGGAGCGTCTTGTAGAGGTATCCGACCAGGACGTAGTTCCAGAACTCCGCCCCCGTGATCACGCCGTAGAAGGCGATGGTGCAGAAGACGAGGGTGTCGGCGAACTCACCGACAGCCGTCGAGGCGATGAGCCGGAGCCACAGGCGTCGCTCCTTGGTGCGCTCCTTGATGCGGACGAGCACGTAGGCGTTCAGCAGCTGGCCCACGAGGTAGCCGCAGACACTCGCGAGGACGATCCGCGGGACGAAGCCGATCACCGCCTCGAACGCCTCCTGGTTGCCCCAGCCGTCCGCCGGCGGGGACAGCTGGACGAGCCAGAAGGTGAGGGCCGCCACGATCGACATGGCGAAGCCCAGGAGGATCGCGCGCCGTGCCGCCCTGAGGCCGTAGACCTCGCTGAGCACGTCGCCCACGATGTAGGTCAGGGGGAACAGCAGCGCCCCGCCGTCGGTGATGAGCGGTCCGAGCGCGATGAGCTTGACGGCTCCGATGTTCGAGATGAGGAGCAGCCCGACGAAGGCGCCGACGATGATCGGGTAGTACCCGTTTCCCGTGGAGGCGAAGTGGGCGCGTTCTCGGTATGGGGATCCCGTGGCGCTCATGGTGGGTCATTGAACCAGCGAGGACTGCCGGCAGTGGCATGGCGCCCCCGGCAGGATTCGAACCTGCGACCTTCGGTACCGGAAACCGGCGCTCT
>CALGTB010000163.1 GCA_937902285.1 uncultured Actinomycetes bacterium
CAGCGGGTACGTCTCGCGCATGCGGCTGAGCAGCGACCACCAGGCCTCGTAGTCAGCCACCTTGCCCTCGGCCTGCTCGGCCTCGATGGCGGTGATGAGCTCGGGGATGATCTCCGCAAGGTCGCCCACGATGGGAACGTCGGCCTGGCGGTTCTTGCCGATCTCGGCGGGGTCGATGTCCGCGTGGATGATGCCCGCATTCGGCGCGAAGGTCGACAGCTTGCCCGTGACGCGGTCGTCGAAGCGCGCGCCCAGGGTCACGAGCAGGTCTGACTTCTGCAGCGCGCCCACGGCGGCGACGGTGCCGTGCATCCCCGGCATCCCGAGGTGCAGCGGATGGCTGTCGGGGAACGCGCCGCGTGCCATGAGGGTCGTGACGACGGGGATGCCCGTGAGCTCGGCCAGTCGGCGCAGGGCGCCGGACGCCTGGGCACGGATCACGCCGCCGCCGACGTAGAGCACCGGCTGCTTCGCCGCCATGATCATCCGGGCCGCCTCGCGCACCTGCTTCGAGTGCGGGCGCGTCACGGGGTGGTAGCCGGGCAGGTCGAGCTGGCTGGGCCACACGAACTCGGTCTCCGCCTGGAGGGCGTCCTTCGAGATGTCGACCAGGACCGGCCCGGGACGGCCCGTCGAGGCGAGGTGGAACGCCTCGGCGATCGCCCGCGGGATGTCGTCGGCGTTGGTGACGAGGAAGTTGTGCTTGGTGATGGGCATCGTGATGCCGCGGATGTCGGCCTCCTGGAAGGCGTCCGTGCCGATGGCGGCGCTGGGCACCTGCCCGGTGATGGCCACCATCGGGACGGAGTCCATGTTGGCATCGGCGATGGGGGTGACGAGGTTGGTGGCGCCGGGGCCGCTGGTGGCCATGCAGACCCCGACGCGGCCGGTGGCCGCAGCGAAGCCCTCGGCAGCGTGCCCGGCGCCCTGCTCGTGCCGGACGAGGATGTGCCGGACCTTGACCGAGTCCATGAGGGGGTCGTAGGCCGGCAGGATCGCGCCGCCGGGGATGCCGAAGACGGTGCCGGCATCCGCTGCCTCCAGCGACAGCACCAGGCTCTTGGCGCCCGTGATCTTCTCGCCCATCGATAGTTCCTTACGCTCGAATCGCCCCAATGAAAAACCCCCCGACCCAATACGGGTAGCGGAGGGAGCGCGGGGTTGACCTAGGTCAGCCCACGCGCCTGCTTACTACGAGAATTCGTGCCACGCGTCACACCCTACTCCACGCTCCGGGCCCATGCCACCGCCCCCGTGCTCGGGCCCACGGAACCGCCGCCCGAGCAGAGCCCCGGGTCGGGGTCAGTCGCAGACGGCTCCCTTGGACGCGGAGCCGACGAGCTTCGCGTACTTCGCCAGCACACCGCGGGTGTAGCGCGGCGGCAGCGGCTCGAAGGTCTCGCGCCTTCGGCTGAGCTCGGCCTCGTCCACGAGCAGGTCGAGTGTGCGCGCCCCGATGTCGATGCGGATCCGGTCGCCGTCGCGCACCAGGCCGATGGGGCCCCCGTCGGTGGCCTCAGGCACGACGTGGCCGACGCACAGGCCGGTCGTGCCCCCCGAGAACCGCCCGTCGGTGATGAGCATGACGTCCTTGCCGAGCCCTGCGCCCTTGATCGCGCCCGTGATCATCAGCATCTCCCGCATGCCGGGGCCGCCCTTGGGTCCCTCGTAGCGGATGACGACGACGTCGCCCTTGCCGATGGTGCCGTCCTCGAGGGCGGCCATGGCCGACTGCTCGCGCTCGAACACCCGCGCCGTGCCCTCGAAGACGTCGACGCCGACACCCGCGCTCTTCACCACGGCACCGTCGGGTGCCAGCGAGCCCGACAGGATCGTGATCCCGCCCGTGCTCGCCAGTGCAGACGCGGACGCGTGGAGGATGTCTCCGTCCGGGTCGGGCGGGTTGACGTCGGCGAGGTTCTCCGCCACCGTGCGCCCCGTGACCGTGAGGCAGTCGCCATGCATGAGCCCGGCGTCGAGCAGTGCACGCATGATGACGGGAACGCCGCCCACGCGGTCGACGTCGCTCATGACGTAGCGGCCGAACGGCTTCACATCGGCCAGCAGCGGCACCTTGGATCCGATCCGGTGGAAGTCCTCGAGGTGCAGGTCGACATCGGCCTCGTGCGCGATGGCCAGCAGGTGAAGGACCGCATTCGTCGATCCGCCGAAGGCCATGACGACGGCGATGGCGTTCTCGAGCGACTGCTTGGTGATGATGTCGCGCGCGGTGATGCCCTGGCGGATGAGCTCGACGACGGCCTCACCCGACCGGCGGGAGAACCCGTCGCGCCGGCGGTCGGTGGCGGGCGGTGCAGCGGATCCTGGAAGGGACATGCCCATGGCCTCGGCGGCGCTGGCCATCGTGTTTGCGGTGTACATGCCGCCGCAGGCCCCCTCACCGGGACAGATCGCGCGCTCGATCAGGTCGACGTCCTCGCGCGACATGAGGCCGCGCGCGCAGGCCCCCACCGCCTCGAACGCGTCGATGATGCTCACATCGCGCTCGGTGCCGTCGGACAGCTTGACGTGCCCCGGCAGGATCGTGCCCGCGTAGACGAACACGGACGCCACGTCGATGCGGGCCGCGGCCATGAGCATGCCCGGGAGCGACTTGTCGCAGCCGGCGAACGTCACCATGCCGTCGAGCCGCTCGGCCTCCATGACGGCCTCGACCGAGTCGGCGATGATCTCTCGCGACACGAGCGAGAAGTGCATCCCCTCGTGACCCATCGAGATGCCGTCCGAGACCGAGATCGTGCCGAACTGCAGCGGATACCCGCCGGCCGCGTGGACGCCCTCCTTGGCCGAGCGCGCCAGTCGCTCGAGCGACAGGTTGCACGGCGTGATCTCGTTCCAGCTCGAGGCGACACCGATCTGCGGCTTGGGGAAGTCCTCGTCGGACATTCCGACGGCGCGGAGCATCCCGCGGGCGGCGGCCCGCTCGAGACCCTCGGTGACGTCCTTGCTGCGCGGCTTCATGTCGGTCATGGATCCACCCTAGTGATTGCCGTTCGCCCGCGGCGCGGGCACTGAAGGTCGGCTAGGACGCGCACTCCACGCTGTTCTGGGTCGCGAGCACGCCCTTCACGAGCGGCCAGAACGGCGCCAGCGCCGGTTCCGTGGGCACCACCCAGGCCATCGGCACGGCGGTCTTCCGTGTGCTGTTGGGCTTGCCCGGAACGAACGCCGGCATGAGGACCCGAGCCACAGTGACGTCGATGTCCACCGCCCTTTCGTCAGTTCCGGCCCAGCACGCCGACGCACGTCGGGACGCCTGGCCCTGGGCCTTGGTCACGGTCGATCCGGGCGCGGAGCCCTTGTACTGGAAGACGATGAGCGCTGCGGCATTGATCTGCGCGGGCTTGGGGGTGTCGATGGAGAAGTACATCCCGTTGGTCTGCGCCGTGGGAACGACGAAGGTCGCGACACCGTTCGTGACCGTGGCCCTCGGCCCGTTGTAGGCCTGGTCGACGTCGGCAGGCGTGCGCGCCGGGGTGATGACGCAGCCCTCGCAGCCCGTCACCGCCATGGTGATCGTGGTGGTGGCGGTGACGGCTCCAGCCCCGGCGCCGGGAACCGCCCACAGGATGGCCGCAGCTGCGGATGTCCCGATGATGAGGCGCTTCATGTCGCGGCATCCCTTCCGTGCATGTGACGTGCGACCGGCTATTCGGCGACGCCGAGCCGTTCGAGCAGCAGCGTGCGGACCTTGCCGGCATCAGCCTGCCCGCGCGTGGCCTTCATGACGGCGCCGACGATCGCACCTGCGGCAGCGACCTTCCCGCCCTTGATCTTCTCTGCGACATCAGGCTGCTCGGCGAGCGCTGCATCGATCGCGGCCAGGAGAGCGGAGTCGTCGCTGACGACGGCGAGGCCGCGGCCGGCGATGACGGCGTCGACATCGCCCTCTCCGTTGATCACGCCCTCGAACACCTGGCGCGCGAGCTTGTCGTTGAGGCTCCCGTCGGCGACGAGGGCCTCGACACGGCGGATCTGCGCGGGGGTCACCGGCAGGTCGGCCAGCTCGACCTCGCGCTCGTTCGCCACCCGCATCAGCTCGCCGGTCCACCACTTGCGCGCTGCTGCCGGTTCGACCCCATCGGCGATGGTCGCCTCCACGATCTCGAGGGCGCCGCCATTGACGATCGTCTGCAGCTCCTGCTCGCTGATCCCCCACTCGGCCTGCAGGCGGGCCCGCTTGAGCGCCGGGAGCTCGGGGAGGGTGCCGCGGAGCTCCTCGATCCACTCCAGCGACGGTGCCACGGGGAGCAGGTCGGGCTCCGGGAAGTACCGGTAGTCCTCGGCCTGCTCCTTGGAGCGGCCGGACGTGGAACGGCCGGTGTCCTCGTGGAAGTGGCGGGTCTCCTGCACGATCCGCCCACCCGAGCGCAGGACCTCGGCCTGGCGGATGATCTCCGACCGCACGGCGCGCTCGACGGAGCGCAGGGAGTTGACGTTCTTGGTCTCGCTTCGGGTGCCCCACTCGGCACCCGGGAGGTTGAGCGACACGTTGACGTCGCAGCGCAGCGAGCCCTCCTCCATGCGCACGTCCGAGACCCCGAGGGCGCGCATGAGGTTGCGCAGCTCGGTCACGTACGCCTTCGCGACCTCGGGAGCCAGGGAACCGGTGCCCGGGACGGGCTTCGTCACGATCTCGATGAGTGGGATGCCGGCGCGGTTGTAGTCGACCAGCGAGTAGTCGGCCCCGTGGATCCGGCCCGTGGCACCGCCCGTGTGGGTGAGCTTGCCGGTGTCCTCCTCCATGTGGACGCGCTCGATCTCGACGCGGTAGGGCCGTGGCCCCTCGTCGGTGTCGACCATCACGTCGAGGTACCCGTCGAAGCAGAGGGGCTCGTCGTACTGGCTGACCTGGTAGTCCTTGGGCATGTCGGGGTAGAAGTAGTTCTTCCGCGCGAACCGGCACCACGAGGCGATGCTGCAGTTGAGCGCCAGTCCCATGCGGATGGTCGACTCCACCGCGACGCGATTGACCACCGGCATCGAGCCGGGCAGCCCGAGGCACACCGGGCACACGTGGGTGTTGGGCTCGCCTCCGAAGGTCGTGGAGCATGAGCAGAACATCTTGGAGTTCGTTCCGAGCTCGACGTGGGTCTCCAGGCCGATGACCGGCTCGAACTCGGCCACGGCCTCGGCGTACTCGTCCGTGATGCGCGCGTCGATGCTCACAGTGACGGCACCTCCTCGATCAGCAGGTGTCCCCATCGGTCCGAGAGCGCAGCCTCGATCGCACCGCCGACGAGGTAGAGGCGGTCGTCCGCCATCGGAGGCGCCATGATCTGCAGCCCGACCGGCAGGCCGTCCTCGGGCGCGAGCCCGATCGGGAGGGACATCGCGGCGTTGCCGGCCAGGTTGACCGGGATGGTCGCGATGTCGTTGAGGTACATGGCGATCGGGTCGTCCACCTTCTCCCCGATCTTGAAGGCCGTCGTCGGGGCGGTCGGCGAGATGAGGACGTCGGCCTGCTCGAACGCCGCCGCGAAGTCGCGCGTGATGAGGGTGCGCACCTTCTGCGCCTGCCCGTAGTAGGCGTCGTAGTAGCCGCTCGAGAGGGCATAGGTGCCGATCATGATGCGCCGCTTGACCTCGGCCCCGAAGCCGGCATCGCGGGTGAGCGACATGACCTCCTCGACCGAGCGGCTGCCGTCGTCGCCGACACGCAGCCCGTACCGCATGCCGTCGAAGCGCGCGAGGTTGCTCGACGCCTCCGAGGGCAGGATGAGGTAGTAGGCGCCGAGTGCGTACTCGAAGTGCGGGCAGGACACCTCGACCACCTCGGCACCGAGCGCCTCGAGCAGCTCGACCGCCTCGGCGAAGCGCTGCGAGACCCCTGCCTGGTAGCCCTCGCCGCCGAGCTCGCGCACGAGGCCCACACGCAGGCCGCGGACGTCGGCGCGCTGGGCGGCGGCCACGACGTCGGGCACGGGGGCGTCGATCGACGTGGAGTCGCGGGGATCGTGGCCGGCAATGGCGGCGTGCAGCAGGGCCGTGTCGAGGACCGAGCGGGCGCAGGGACCCGCCTGGTCGAGCGACGAGGCGAGCGCCACGAGGCCGTAGCGGGAGACCCCACCGTAGGTCGGCTTGACCCCGACCGTGCCGGTCACGGCAGCCGGCTGGCGGATCGAGCCGCCCGTGTCGGTACCGATGGCCAGGGGTGCCTCGAACGAGGCGATGGCGGCCGCGGAGCCGCCTCCGGATCCGCCCGGGATCCGCTCGAGGTCCCAGGGGTTGTGGCTCGGACCGTAGGCGCTGTGCTCGGTCGACGATCCCATCGCGAACTCGTCCATGTTCGTCTTGCCGAGGATCACCATGTCGGCGGCGCGCAGCCGCTCGACCACGGTCGAGTCGTAGGGAGGGCGCCAGCCCTCCAGGACGCGGGAGCCGCAGGTGGTGGGCACGCCCTTCATGGTGAGGACGTCCTTCACGGCGATGGGCACCCCCGCGAGTGGGCCGAGACGGTCGCCCGCCGCCCGGCGCCGGTCGACCGACCGCGCCGACTCGAGGGCGGCATCGGCCGTGACCTCGAGGAACGCATGGACTCGCTCGTCGACGGCGGTGATCCGGTCGAGATGCGCCTGGGCGACCTCCTCGGCGCTGACGTCGCCCGCCGCGATGGCACCGGCGAGAACGGCAGCCGACTGGCGCGTGAGGTCGGCCTCCATGCCCGCGTTCACGGCTGCTCCTCGTCGAGGATGCGTGGCACCCGGAAGCGATCGTCCTCCCACGCGGGAGCCATCGCGGCCACCGAGGCGCGGTCGAGTCCCGGCACCGCGACGTCGTCGCGGTAGACGTTGACCATCGGAATCGGATGCGACGTCGGCGGGATGTCGTCGGCCGCCACCTCGGAGACGCGCGCGACCGACTGCAGGATAACGTCGAGCTGGCTCGCGTAGTGGTCGAGCTCGTCAGGGGCGATGTCGAGGCGGGCCAGACGGGCCAGGTGCGCCACGTCGGCCCGGGTGATCGCTGTCATGGCGTCATCCTAGGGGCGGGCCATCCACGTCCCCGGACCCCTCGGGCGGCGTACGGTGAGGGAGCCGGCACTCAGGGAGGAATCCGCCATGACTGCGTCCGAGGCCCGTCCGCCGAAGGTTCCACCCGCCTGGTTCGTGCACGCGGCCTGGCGCGTCCACCGGGCGCTCTACCGGGTCAGCGGCGGCCGCTTCCTGTGGACGACGGCCAGCAAGCGCGGCTGGGGCACCCTGCGCCTGACCACGATCGGACGGGCCTCCGGGCTCCAGCGGAGCGTCATCATCGGCTACCTCGAGGACGGGCCGAACCTCGTCGCACTGGCCATGAACGGATGGGACGAGGGACACCCGTCGTGGTGGCTCAACCTCGAGGCGAACCCCGACGCCGTCGTCAGGCTCGCGGGCCAGCGTCCGTGGCCGGTGCACGCACGCGAGGCCGTCGATGAGGAGCGTGACCGGCTCTGGCAGAGGTGGGCTGCCAAGGACGCGAATCTCGACGGCTTCGCCGGACTGCGCTCGACGCACACCCCCGTGGTGGTCCTCGAACCGCGCCGCTCGCAGGCCTGAGGCTCCGAGCAGGAGCCCTACGTGACCCGCAGCCCGAGGGCCGCCTCGACGCCGTCGGCGAGCAGCGCCCGGAACCCGTCCAGCCCGACGACCGGCACGCCCAGGGACTCCGCCTTGTCGAGCTTCGACCCCGCGTTCTCCCCCGCCACCACCAGGTCGGTCTTCTTCGACACCGACGAGGCGACCTTGCCGCCGAGATCGGTGACGGCCGCGGCCGCACTGTCGCGGGTGTAGCCCTCCAGCGACCCCGTGATGACGACGGTCACGCCGGCCAGCGGCTGGGGTCCGGTGTCCGCACGGTCCTCGGCCAGCCGGACTCCCCCGCGGCGCCACTTCTCGACGATGTCGCGATGCCAGGGCTCGGCGAACCACTCGACGACGGCCTCGGCGATGACCTGCCCGACGCCCTCGGTCTGCGCAAGCTCCTCGACGGAGGCCGCAGCCACCGCGTCGATCGAGCCGAAGGACCGGGCGAGGCCCTGTGCGGCCGCCGGGCCGACGTGCCGGATCGACAGGGCCACGAGGATGCGCCACAGCGCCTGCTGGCGGGCGACGTCGAGATTCGCCAGCATCGCTCGCGCGTTCTCCGACAGCTGGGGTCCGTCCTCGCCCCTGGCGGGGTCGCGGGTGAAGAAGGGGCAGCGGCGCAGGTCAGTCTCGGTGAGGAGGAACAGGTCGCCCTCGTCCTCGACCAGGCCGCAGTCGAGCAGGGCGATGGCGGCCTTGTAGCCGAGGCCCTCGATGTCGAGCGCCCCGCGCGAGGCGACGTGGAACAGCCGCTCGCGCATCTGCGCCGGGCACGACCGGGCGTTCGGGCAGCGGATGTCCTTGTCGCCCTCCTTCTCCGGGCGCAGCGCGGTGCCGCATTCCGGGCAGTGCGTGGGCATGATGAAGGCGCGCTCGGATCCGTCGCGTGCCTCCACGACCGGGCCGAGGACCTCGGGGATCACGTCGCCCGCCTTGCGCAGGAACACCATGTCGCCGATGAGGACGGCCTTGCGCTCCACCTCGAAGGCGTTGTGCAGTGTGGCCATCGACACGGTCGATCCGGCGACGCGCACCGGCTGCATGACGGCGAACGGCGTGACGCGCCCCGTGCGCCCCACGTTGACCTGGATGTCGAGCAGCCGGGTGCGCACGACCTCCGGCGGGTACTTGTAGGCGATCGCCCACCTCGGCGCGCGGGAGGTCTCGCCCAGCTGGTCCTGCAGGTCGAGCTCGTCGACCTTGACGACGACGCCGTCGATCTCGTGCTCCACGTCATGCCGGTGCTCGCCGTAGTAGGCGATGAACTCCAGTGCCCCGGCGGCCGTCGCATGGACCTGGGCCCGGGCGCTCACCGGCAGGCCGAGGTCGGCGAGCACCTCGTAGCCCTCGCTCTGGCGCGAGAGGCTCACGCCCTCGACGGCTCCGATGCCGTGCACCGTCAGGCGCAGGGCGCGCAGCCGCGCCAGCGCCCGGCCGAGCTCGCCCTCGAGCCGGGCGACGCGCGCCTCGGCACGGTCACCGGACTTCGCCTCGGCGCGCACGGCTGCCAGCTCGGCCTCGCGACGGTCGATGCGCTGGCGCAGGCCGCCGGCCGCCGCGTTGCGCGGGTTGGCGAACGCGGGCAGGCCGTTGTCGAGCTGCTCGGCGTTGATGCTCTCGAAGTCGGCCAGCGGCAGGAAGACCTCGCCACGGACCTCGAGCAGCCGCGGCACGTCGCGGCCGGAGGCCGAGGCGAGGCGCTGCGGCACCGACGCGATGAACGCCGCGTTGTAGGTGACGTCCTCGCCGACGCGACCGTCACCCCGGGTGGCGAGCGACCT
The DNA here is from genome assembly GCA_937902285.1 of uncultured Actinomycetes bacterium. Taxonomy (GTDB): domain Bacteria; phylum Actinomycetota; class Actinomycetes; order S36-B12; family S36-B12; genus UBA10649. Next base: position 9,368 of record CALGTB010000163.1, read on the forward strand.
GAGCCGGCCGTCGACGTAGACGGCATCGACGGCCAGGCCGTCGATCTTCAGCTCGCACAGGAGGTCGGGGATCCGTCCGAGCGCCTTGTCGACGCGATCGAGCCACGCCTGCAGCTCGTGCTCGTCGAACGCGTTGTCGAGCGAGTACAGGCGCTGCAGGTGCTCGACCGGCTCGAACATCTCCGCCCGCTGGCCGCCCACGGTCTGGGTGGGCGACTCGCCGCTGGCCAGGTGGGGCCACTGCTGCTCGAGCGCGCCCAGCTCGGCGAACAGCAGGTCGTACTCGGCGTCCGACAGCGTGGGGCGGTCGTGCTGGTAGTACTCGGCGCGCGCGGTGTTGATCAGGTCGACGAGCTCGGTCCAGCGGGCGCGAGCCTCACCCGGGGCGGTCACGGATGAACCGTCGTCGCCTGCGCTCATCGCCTGCCCCCTCGCCCCCGGTCGTGGTCACTGTCGCTCCCATTGTCGTCCAGGTCCCTGACGATCCGGCCTGCCGCCGAGCACGCGCGCAGCGCCGATCGCACCCAGGCAGGGCTGGCTCCCGCCAGTCCGCAGGCCGGCGTCACCGCCACCTGCTCGAGCCACACCGGGTCCTCGAGCCCCAGCCGGTGCAGGAGCCCCCGCAGGGGCGCGCTGGCCCGGGCCTCGCCGATCTCGTCGGCCGACGTCGACGGCACGCACCCGGCGAGGATGCCGAGCCCGGACTCCCAGGCCCGGCCGAGTGCGTCGTCGTTGCGGTGCGGCTCGTCGCTCCACGTGAGGTCGATGCTGACGAAGCCGGCCCCCGCCGTGCGGATGAGGTCGATGGGCACGTCGCTGGCGCAGCAGTGCACGCCGGCGAGGGCACCCGAGTCGACCGCCGCCCCCAGCGCGAGTCGAAGGACGCGCTCGGCGTCCTGGGCTCCGACGGGTGCGTACGACGACAGGCCGCTGGCCGTGCCGATGCGCCCGGCCAGCACTGCCGGCAGGCTCGGCTCGTCGAGCTGGACGACCACCGCGCTCGCCCGCGGCAGGCGGCGCCGGATGTCCGCCACGTGCAGCCGGACCGCCTCCCCGAGCGCCTCGGCGATGTCCGAGACCGCCGAGGCATCGCGCAGCGCCCGCTCCCCTGTGCGCAGCTCGATCGACGCCGCGAGCGTCCACGGGCCGGCCACCTGGCACTTCACCGGACCGGCGTAGTCGACGGCCGTCTCCTCGAGGGCATCGAGGTCCTCGCCGAGGAACGACTGCGCCAGGCGCATCTGCCGTCCGCTGGCCGATGCGAACCTCCAGCCCTGCGGGGTGGTCTCGAGGGCCAGGCCCGACGCGACGCCCGCAAGCAGTCCTCCCGTGCGCCCGATGATGTCCGAGCCGGGTCCGCGATCGGGGAGCTCGGCCACGTGCACGAAGTCGGGGAGCTCGCCCGCGACGATGCGCGCTGTCTCCAGGGGCGAGGTTCCGGGGAAGGAGCCGATCGACGTCGCCACGGCTGCCGACCACGGCACCGTCATCTGGGGACCACGCTCCGGGTGCTGTCGACCGTCGCGGAGCCGACGACGCGGCTGCCGTCGTAGAGGACCATGGCCTGCCCCCGCGCCAGTCCGCGGATGGGGACCGCAAGCCGTGCCGCCACGCGCCCGTCGACGAGCGCCGCCGTGCACGGCACCGGCGCGCCATGGGCACGCACCTGGACGCTGAGCTCCCGGGGCAGGTCATCGAGCGCAGGTCCCGCCCAGATGGGACGGATCCCCTCGACGGCGTCCACGTCGAGCAGGTCGGCGGCCCCCACCGTGACGACGCGCGTCTGCACGTCGACGTCGATCACGTAGCGGGGCGATCCGTCGTCGGCGGGAGTGCGGAGGTTCAGCCCGCGGCGCTGCCCGATGGTGAAGGCGTACGAGCCGTCGTGTCCGGCCACGACGGCTCCGGAGCCCGCGTCCACGATGTCGCCGGGCTGCTCGCCCAGCGTCCTGCGCAGGAAGCCCGCTGTGTCGCCGTCGGGGATGAAGCAGATGTCGTGGCTGTCGGGCTTGCGGGCGACCAGGAGGCCGCGGCTCGCGGCCTCGGCGCGCACGTCCTCCTTCAGGTCCGCACCCAGCGGCAGCAGGGTGCGCCGCAGCTGATCCGCGGACAGCACTCCCAGCACGTACGACTGGTCCTTCGACGGGTCGACCGCCCGGTGCAGCTCCGGGCCTCCGGCGCCGTCGACGATGCGCGCGTAGTGTCCCGTGGCGATCGCGTCGAAGTCCATGGCCATGGCCCGGTCGAGGACGGCGCTGAACTTGATGCGCTCGTTGCATCGCATGCACGGATTCGGCGTGCGGCCCTGGCGGTACTCCTCCAGGAAGTCCTCGATCACCTCGTCCGCGAAGCGCTCGGACAGGTCCCAGACGTAGAAGGGGATGCCGAGCATGTCGGCCACCCGACGCGCATCGCGAGCATCGTCGAGGGTGCAGCATCCCTTGCTGCCCGCTCCGCCGGAGAGCGGCTTGCGCGACAGGGCGAGGTGGACGCCGACGACCTCATGACCTGCGTCGACCATCCGGGCTGCGGCCACGGACGAGTCGACGCCCCCGGACATCGCGGCGACGACGCGCATCTCAGCCCGCCTGCGGGGCGAGCGATCCGGCACGCCGCGCCCGGGCCACGGCCGCGGGCAGCGCCGCGATGACGGCATCGACATCAGCCTCCGTGCTCGCCTCACCGAGGCTGAAGCGCAGGGACGCGCGAGCCAGCGACTCGTCGACGCCCATGGCGAGCAGGACGTGGCTGGGCTCGGGGATCCCGGCCGTGCAGGCCGACCCGGTGGAGCAGTCGATGCCCGCGGCGTCGAGCAGCATGAGCAGCAGGTCGCCCTCGCAGCCCGGGAAGGAGAAGTGCGCGTTGCCCGGCAGCCGCTGCGATGGGAGCGTTCCGGGATCACCGTTCAGGATGGCGTCGGGGACGCCCGCGAGCACGCCCCGCACCAGGCGTTCGCGCAGCCCGACGAGGTGGGCGGCACGGGCACGCTGGCCCTCGACCGCATGCTGCACCGCCACGGCGAACCCGGCGATCGCGGGCGCATCGAGGGTCCCCGAGCGCACCTCCCGCTCCTGCCCGCCACCGTGCAGCACGGGCGTGAGCTCGGCACGGGGATCGACGATGAGGGCGCCCACCCCGAAGGGCCCGCCCACCTTGTGGCTGCTGATGGTCACCGCATCGGCGCCGACCGCCGTCAGGTCGAGCGGCAGGTGCCCCAGCGCCTGCACGGCGTCGGTGTGGAAGGGCACGCCCGCCGACCGGCACAGGTCGGCGATCTCGTGAACGGGCTGCACGGTGCCGATCTCGTTGTTGGCCCACATCACCGAGCACAGGGCCACGTCCGCCGACCGCTCGAGCTGCTCGACGAGGTCGTCGATCCTCAGTCGACCCACATGATCGATCCTCAGCCAGCGGGCATCGGCGCCCTGGTGCGAGGCGAGCCATTCGACGGGGTCCAGCACCGCGTGGTGCTCGATCGCCGACGCCAGGATGCGACTGGCCCCGGAGGACTCGCGGCGCGCCCAGAACAGGCCCTTCACCGCGAGGTTGTCGGCCTCGGTGCCGCCGGAGGTGAAGACGATCGCGCTGGGTCGCACGCCGAGCTGGGCGGCCATGGACTCCCGGGACTCCTCGACCACCCTGCGCGTGGCGCGACCCGAGGCGTGCAGCGATGACGCGTTGCCCAGATTGGCGGCCTGCGCGAACCATGCCTCGCGGGCCGCCGGAAGCATGGGCGTGGTGGCAGCATGGTCAAGGTACGCGCGACTGCCCACGATGGGCCATCGTAGTCAGGACCGCCGGCGGGGCGACCCACCAACGCCCACCCGCAGCGGCGCTCGGTGCCTCAGTGCGCGCGCTTGCCGATCTCCTCGGTGAGCTGGGGGACGACCGAGAACAGGTCGCCGACGACGCCGTAGTCGGCGAGCTCGAAGATCGGGGCCTCGGCGTCCTTGTTGACGACGATGATGGTCTTCGACGTCTGCATGCCCGCGCGGTGCTGGATCGCGCCGGAGATGCCGTTGGCGATGTAGAGCTGGGGCGAGACGGTCTTTCCGGTCTGGCCGACCTGGTACTGGTGCGGGTACCAGCCCGCGTCCGTGGCCGCGCGTGAGGCTCCGACGGCAGCGTGCAGGGAGTCGGCCAGGGCCTCGATGACGGCGAAGCCCTCGGCGCCGCCGACGCCGCGCCCCCCGGACACGACGATGGCCGCCTCCGTCAGCTCAGGGCGACCGCCCTTGGTGGCCGCGGTGTGCCCGGTGACGGTGGCCTTCGTGGCCGCCTCGGACAGCGTGACCGACACGTCGGTGCGCGCCGGAGTGGTGGCCGCGGCGACGGGCGCCGTGGAGTTCGGGCGAACCGTGAAGATCGGGGTGCCGCGGGTGACCGAGGAGTGGACGACGGTGCTGCCGCCGAACACCGACTGCGTGGCGACGAGCTCGGCGCTGACGGCGACGGCGTCGGTGATGACGCCGCTGTCGGTGCGCACCGCGAGCCGGCCGGCCACCTCCTTGCCGTCGGCCGTGGAGGCGATGAGCACCGCCACGGGCGCCTTCTCCGCGACGAGTGACGCGAGGACCTCGGCCTTCGGCGCGACAGGATGCGCGGCCAGGTCGGCCGCGTCGGCCACGTACACCGTCGCGGCACCGAACTCGCCCAGCGCAGCGGCAGCGGCGTCGTCGAAGCCCGGGCCCACCCACACCGCGCTCGGCGTGCCGAGGTCGCGGGCGAGCGTCAGCAGCTCGCCGGTGACCTTCTTGACTGCCCCGTCGACCTGCTCGACCAGAACCAGAACCTCGCCCATGACGTGCCCCTTACCTCGTAGACGTGCCAGACAGCTCAGGAATGCGGATGGCGTGCTGCTAGATGAACTTGTTGTCGGCGAGGTAGCCGGCGATCTTCGCGCCGCCATCACCCTCGTCGGTCACGATCGTGCCGGCGGCCTTCGGAGGCCGCGCGGCGAAGTCGACCACGGTGCTCCACGCAGCGGAGAGGCCCAGACGCGACGCGTCGAGACCGGCCTCGGCGGCGGTCAGCGTCTCGACGGGCTTCTTCTTCGCCGCCATGATCCCCTTGAAGGAGGGGTACCGCGGCTCATTGATCTTCTCGACCACCGACACGACCACGGGGGTCTGCGCCTCGACCGTGTCGAAGCCGGTCTCGGTGACGCGCTGGACGGTGACCGTGGAGCCGGAGACCTCGACCTTCTGCGCGAAGGTCAGCTGGGCGTAGCCCAGGCGCTCGGCCACCATCGCCGGCACGACGCTCATGCGGGCGTCCGTCGACTCCGAGCCGAACATCACGACGTCGAAGCCGCGCGCCGAGAGCACCTCCGCGAGGGCGTAGCTCGTGGCGAGCGCATCCGAGCCGGCGAAGGTGCCGTCGACGAGGTGGACCCCGGCGTCGGCGCCCATGCTGAGGGCCTTGCGCACCGTCTCCGCCGCACGATCCGGACCCATGGTCACGACCGTGACCTCGCCGCCGTGGGCCTCCGCCAGCTGCAGGGCCTCCTCGACCGCGTACTCGTCGAGCTCGTTCATGACGCCGTCGGCCGACTCGCGGTCGAGCGTGGCATCGCCTGCGCGAAGTGCCTTCTCCGCCCACGTGTCCGGAACCTGCTTCACGCACACAGCGATCTTCACGACTCATCCTCTCGGGTGGACCGGGCCGTCGGCCCCGTCACGACTCACGCCTTAGTTACTCGTCAGTAATATAGCCGAACGGACCGTGCCCCGCCCATCGGGCTCACCGGGGGGAGACCCGGAGGGCATTGCCCTCGGGACGAAGGTACAGCGCCCGCCGACGCGGCTGACCCGCAGTCCCGGCGCAGTCGGCGATCACGTCGACGTAGACGGCGCAGGTGGCGGCCGCGATGTCGCCCCAGCCGAATCGCTGCAGCACGTCGGCGCGGGCCAGATCGCCGCGGCGCCTCACCTCGCTGGGGTCGAGGAGCACCTGGGCCAGGCAGCCGGCCAGTGACTTGGGATCGCCAGGGGGGAACGTCCAGCCGGTCCGGCCGTCGTCGACGATCTCCGCCAGGCCACCCGTGCTGGCGACCACCAGGGGCGCCCCGAGGACGATGGCCTCGAGGGCCACGAAGCCGAACGGCTCGTAGAGCGAAGGAACGACGGCGACGTCCGCTGCGGCGACGATCGACCTCAGGTCGGCCTCGGACACGAAGCCGGTGAAGGTGATCGAGGCGGCCACGCCCTTCTTGCGGGCTCGCGCCTTCAGCCGGTCGGCCGCGGATCCCTCACCGATGACGACCGCCCTCGCCTCGGGGATCACCCTCTGCAGCCGTGGCAGCGCGTCGATCAGCGTCTGGACGCCCTTCTCCCACTCGAGGCGACCGGCGAAGACGACGAGCGGCGAGCCGAACCTCCGCCGCATGGCGGCGCGGCGTCCGGCCGGAACCTGCCACTGCTCCGGGTCGATGCCGTTCGGGATCACGGCGACGGAGTCAGGGCGCGGGGAGAACAGCTGCTGCGCCTCGGCCCGCATGAACTCGCTGCAGACGATGACGCGATCGGCATGGTCGACGGCCCACCACTCGGTGGAGTGGATGTCCCACGACTGGTCGGTGACGAGGGCGCCGTCCTGCCGCCCCGCCTCGGTCGCATGCAGGGTGAAGACGAACGGGATGCCCGCGGACTCCTGGACGACGACGGCGGCCTGGGCCACGAGCCAGTCATGGGCGTGCACGACGTCGGCCGTCCACTCGCGCAGGAGCACATGGGCCGCACGCATGACCGCGACGTTGAAGCCGAACACCCAGGGGATGAAGCGATCACGCCAGTCAGGGACGAAGGGGGCATCCGGCATGACCCGGATCACCCGCACCCCGTTGACGCGCTCGTCGGCAACGGCGTCGGACGCCGCCTGCGTGATGACCACGACGTCGTGGCCCTGCGCCGCCTGCGCCTCAGCCAGGGCGTGCACATGCCGCCCGAGGCCGCCATAGACGACGGGTGGGTATTCCCAGGACAGGTGCAGGACGCGCACGCGCTGAGCATAGGCGGGCCACGGCCCTGCCGGTCAGGAGCCCGGCGGGAAGGGTCAGTTGCCCGTGAACTGCGCCTTGCCAGGACCGCTCTCGATGAAGGACGTCATGCCGATGAGTCGATCGTCAGTGGCGAAGAGGGCCGCGAACTGCAGCCGCTCGATCGCCAGTCCGGTCTCGAGGTCGGTCTCGATCCCGCGATCCACGGCCTCCTTGGCCGCGCGCATCGCGAGCGCCGGTCCCCGGGCGAGGCGGGCTGCGAGCTCCTGCGCCGCCGTGTAGGTGTCGGCGGCGGGGACCACCTGGTTGACGAGGCCGATCGCCAGCGCCTCCGATGCATCGACGAATCGCCCGGTGAGGATGATCTCCTTCGCACGGGCCACGCCTACGAGGCGCGGCAGCCTCTGCGTGCCGCCGGCACCGGGGATGATGCCGAGGAGGATCTCGGGCTGGCCGAGTCGCGCGTCATCGGCCGCGATCCGCAGGTCGCAGCACATCGCGAGCTCGCAGCCGCCACCCAGCGCGTACCCGGTCACCGCCGCGATCGTCGGCTGGGGAATGCGCGCGACGGCGGTGAAGGCGTCCTGCAGCCCGACGGACGCACGCACCATGTCCTGGTACGTCATGCCGGACATCTCCTTGACGTCGGCGCCCGCCGCGAACAGCTTGGGCCCGCCGTAGAGGATCACCGCCCGGACATCGGCGCGGGCACCCAGCTCGCGCGAGGCCTCTGCGATCTCCTGCTGCATCTGGATGCATAGGGCGTTCATGGGCGGGCGGACGAGGGTGATCGTCGCCACTCCCCCGTCGACGTCGACCGAGACGAACTCCGGCATGCCACGCACCCGCTCTCCCTGAGATGGCCGGCCGCGCACGCGCGCGCCAGCAGAACGACACGAGCGTACAGCCGCGGTCGCGCCGATCGGGTTCGCCTGTAGCGTGTGCGGGTGGCTGCACTGGGCGCAATGGGCTGGGATCCGCTTGGCGTGACCCCCGACGGCAACGGCGGCGCGAACGTCGCCATCTGGGCGCAGGACGCCGCGTCCGTCCACCTGTGCATCTTCGACGAGGACGGGCGCGAGACGCAGCACGAGCTCGTCGAGCGTGTCTTCAACACCTTCCACGCGCACATCCCGCACCTGCCGCCCGGCACCCGCTACGGCTTCCGCGTCGACGGCGTCTGGGATCCCGCCCACGGCCATCGCTGGAACCGCAACAAGCTGCTGCTCGATCCCTACGCGCGGGCGATCGACGGCGAGTTCCGCCTCGACCCGTCGATCTACGCCCATGTGGGCAGCGACGACCTGCGCATGAGCACCTCCGACTCGGCGCCCTACGTGCCCCGGAGCATCGTCGTCGACGACACCTTCGACTGGGGCGACGACCGCTCGCCCGGCACAGCCTGGGCCGACACCGTCATCTACGAGACCCACGTCCGCGGGATCACCCGGCTGCACCCGTCGATTCCCGAGCACCAGCGCGGCACCTACGCCGGGCTCACGCATCCGGCCGTGCTGGAGCACCTCACGACGCTCGGGGTCACGGCGATCGAGCTCCTCCCGGTGCATCACTTCGTCGACGAGGTGCACCTGCTCGAGCTGGGCCTCACCAACTACTGGGGCTACAACTCCATCGGCTACTTCGCCCCCCATGGCGCCTACTCCTCCACCGGGACCCGCGGCGGACAGGTGTCGGAGTTCAAGAGCATGGTCAAGGCGATGCATGCGGTGGGGCTCGAGGTCATCCTCGATGTCGTCTACAACCACACGGCGGAAGGCAACCAGCTCGGGCCCACGCTGTGCTTCCGCGGCATCGACAACGACGACTACTACCACCTCCAGGACGGGGGTCGCTACTACCGCGACTACACCGGTTGCGGGAACACGCTCGACGTCTCCAAGCCGCATGTCCTCCAGCTCGTCATGGACTCCCTGAGGTACTGGGTCCAGGAGATGCACGTGGACGGCTTCCGGTTCGACCTCGCGTCGGCGCTGGCCCGCTCGTTCCACGACGTGAACATGCTGGGCAACTTCATGACGACCATCCAGCAGGACCCGGTCCTGCGCCGCGTCAAGCTGATCGCGGAGCCCTGGGACGTCGGTCCCGGCGGCTACCAGGTGGGCGAGTTCCCCCCACTCTGGACGGAGTGGAACGACAAGTACCGCGACAACATCCGGGACTTCTGGCGCGGACGCACCGGCGTCGGCGAACTGGGATGGCGACTGTCAGGGTCCGCCGACCTGTATGCGAGCGAGGGGCGCCGCCCGTTCGCGTCGATCAACTTCATCACCGCCCACGACGGCTTCACGATGCGCGACCTCGTGTCGTACGACGTCAAGCACAACGAGGCCAACCTCGAGGGCAACCGCGACGGCACGGACAACAACCGGTCGGAGAACTACGGCGTCGAGGGCGAGACGAGCGACCCGTCGATCAACGAGGTGAGGCACCGACAGCTGCGCAACTTCCTCGCGACCCTGCTGCTGTCCACCGGCGTGCCCATGATCAGCGGGGGCGACGAGTTCGGCCGGACTCAGCGCGGCAACAACAACGCCTACTGCCAGGACAACGCCATCTCCTGGTACGACTGGAACTGGCAGTCCTGGCAGTCGGACCTGAAGGTGTTCGCGAGCCAGCTCGTGCACCTGCGCCGCAACCACACGGCCTTCCGCCAGCGCTACTTCTTCGACGGCCACCCGCTGCACGAGGGCGGCCCCAAGGACCTCGCGTGGATCGGCCCCAACGGCCATGAGCTCTCCGAGAGCGCCTGGCACGACGGAAGCGCACGCACGCTCGGCATGTTCCTCGCCGGCGAGCTGCACGGCACCGACGACGACGGCAATGCCCTGCGCGACCACTCCTTCCTCGTGCTGCTCCACTCGTCCGAGGAGCCGGGGATGTTCATCCTCCCGAGCCAGCCGTACGGACGGGCGTGGGTGCGCTTCATCGACACGACGACGGGGCAGGCCGTGCAGTCCGGCAGCGAGCTGCCGGGAGGCTCGGTCGTGACCCTGCAGCCCAGGAGCCTCGTCGCCTTCCGCGCCATCACCTGACTCACCACGCCGAACGCCCCGTGGCTATCGTCGGCCCATGAGCCCACGCCTTGCCTCGGTCGCTGTCGTCGTCGCCCTCGGTGCGCTGTCGGTGGCAGTGCCTGACGCCGCCCGCGCGGCGGCACCGTCGCCGTCGGCCGAGGTGATCGCGGCCTACTCCCTGGCTGCACCGGTCGCCCAGGTCC
>CALGTB010000164.1 GCA_937902285.1 uncultured Actinomycetes bacterium
GCGGCGGTGACGGAGGCCGCGACCGTCCCGGCTCCGAGGAGGGTGACGGCGGTCAGGGCGAGGGCAGTGGCACGCAGGGGGAGACGCAAGGGAACTGCTCCTTCTCATCGCCGCCTCCCAGGTGAGCTGACGGGCTCGGGCGTGAAGGTCGCCCTACCTGTGCCGGCGTCCCGCGGTGTCACCCACGAGTCGTCGACGTCGGATTCGCCCCATGGCCGCTCGGGCAGTGCCCTCGCGACCGGTTGGGTCCCCGGTACGGAATCGACGCGGGGCCCTCGGATCCGGGTGTTCCCGGCCTCAGGTCTCGCGTCGGCGCCGATTCGGCGGGCTGTCGGTACGCGACGGTTGTCGCAATGTGGCCAACAGCACCGTTTAAGTTACGGATACCCGTAGATGGCGCAAGGCTGGCGTCCCATAGTCGGACGGTGGACGGGGCGGGTGTGGGAAGCGCCACATTGACGTCACTTCAGCCCCACGCGCCCCTTAGTTGTGCAATCCGCTGCACCCGGCCGGGCTCGGCGCTAGCGTCCCGCACAGCATCGAGGGCCCGGCCGGGCCCGACGCGACGGAGGGCGGAGCGCCATGGACGACAGCATTCGGCAGCACAAGTACGTGCTCAGCGAGGACCAGATGCCGACCACCTGGTACAACCTCATGGCCGACCTGCCGGTGCCCCCGCCCCCGCCCCTGCACCCGGGCCGGATGGACCCCGTGGGCCCCGAGGACCTCGCTCCGCTCTTCCCGATGGAGCTCATCCTCCAGGAGGTCTCGACCGACCGGTACATCGACATTCCCGGCGGCGTCCTCGACGTCTACCGCCAGTGGCGGCCCAGCCCGCTGTTCCGGGCCCACCGGCTCGAGAAGGCCCTCGGCACGCCCGCGCGCATCTACTACAAGTACGAGGGTGTCTCGCCGGCCGGCTCGCACAAGACCAACACCTCGGTCCCGCAGGCGTACTACAACAAGAAGGAGGGGACGACCAAGCTCACGACCGAGACCGGCGCGGGGCAGTGGGGCACGGCCCTCTCCTTCGCCTGCGCCCTCTACGGCATCGACTGCGAGGTGTGGCAGGTCGGCGCCTCATACGACTCCAAGCCGTACCGGCGGCTCATGATCGAGGCCTTCGGTGCCCAGGTGCACCGCTCGCCGTCCGACCTCACCGAGGTCGGCCGGGCGCTCGCCGCGGACCCCAAGAACTGGTCAGGATCGCTGGGCATCGCCATCTCCGAGGCCGTCGAGGTCGCGGCGAAGGACCCGAACACCCGTTACGCGCTGGGATCCGTTCTCAATCACGTCCTGCTGCACCAGACCATCATCGGCCAGGAGGCCCTGCTCCAGATGGAGATGGCGGGCGACACCCCCACCCTCATCGTGGGCTGCACCGGCGGAGGCTCGAACTTCGCCGGCCTGTCCTTCCCCTTCCTGAAGGAGAAGCTCGAGGGTCGGATGAACCCGCGCATCCTCGCCGTCGAGCCGGCATCCTGCCCCTCACTGACGAAGGGCGTGTACGCGTACGACTTCGGTGACACCGCCGGCATGACGCCGCTCATGAAGATGCACACGCTCGGTCACGACTTCATCCCGGACCCGATCCATGCCGGGGGGCTGCGCTACCACGGCATGGCCCCCCTCATCTCTCACGTGTACGAGCTCGGCCTCATGGAGGCGATCGCCGTCCCGCAGACGGAGTGCTTCGCGGCCGCCGTCCAGTTCGCACGGACGGAGGGCATCGTGCCCGCTCCCGAGCCGACGCACGCGCTGGCGATGGCCGTGCGCGAGGCACTGAAGGCGAAGGAGACGGGTGAGGAGACGGTCATCCTCACGGCGCTGTGCGGACACGGCCACTTCGACCTCGCCGCCTACGACGCCTACCTCAGCGGGAGCATGGTCGACGAGACCATCTCCGACGCGCGGTTCGAGGAGGCGCTCTCCACGCTGCCGCAGGTCATCGGCTGAGGGCCGACTCGGGTCCCTGCTCGATCGGCGCGGGTCGAGCGGGTAGGTAGGGTGGCGCCGTGAGTCAGCCTCAGGACCGAGCCACCCTGGCCAAGGGCCTCGTCTTCGTGGGCGCTGCCACCCTGATCGGAAACGGTGCGGCGTACCTCCTCAGCATGATCGCTGCGCGCATCCTCACGCCGGCGGAGTTCGGTGCGCTGGGCGCCCTCCTGGCCCTGCTCGTCATCCTGTCGACCGTCGCCATCGCCACCCAGGCGGTCACGGCGCGCCGCGTCGCGGTCGCGACGGACGAACGGCCGCAGGTCGAGGGCGAGGCCATCCGGCTCTCCACGGTCGTCGCGGCCACCATCGTCGTCGGTGGCTGCGTCGTGGCCTGGCCGCTCGCCCAGGTCTTCGCGATCCCCGTCCTCGCGGTGGCCACCGGCTTCGCGTCGATCGGCTTCGTCGTCATCGGCTCGGCGGCGATGGGGATCGCCCAGGGTCGCGAGCAGCACGCTCGGCTCTCGTGGGCCTTCGTGGCCAACGGGGCCGGCCGTGCCATCGGCGGCATCATCGGCGTGGTGCTGCTCGACAGCGTCGTCGGCGTCGGCATCGGCATCCTGCTCGGCTGCGCCTTCGGTGCCGCGGTCGCCTACCAGATCATCTGTCCCCGCACCTGGAGCCACGGCCTGTCCGCGGGCGCGAGGGGCGAGTTCGCGCACGTGCTCCACGCCCTGTTCGTGCTCTTCACCCTCACCAACGTCGACGTCCTGCTCGCGCGCCTCTTCCTCACTGAAGACCAGTCGGGCGAGTACTCGGTCGGAGTGCTGCTCGCCAAGATCGCCTTCTTCCTGCCCAACGCCATCGTCATCGTGCTCTTCCCCAAGATGACGTCGGCCAACTCGCGCCGCGCGGTCTACGTCGCCACGGCACTGACCGCGTTCGTCGGGCTCTGCATCACGAGCTTCAGCTTCTTCTTCGGGGACTTCGTCATCAGGGTGCTCGGCGGCACGCAGTACCCCGACCTCGGCTCCGAGGCGTGGCTGTTCGCACTGGAAGGCTCGCTGTTCGCGATCGTGCAGGTGCTGCTGTACGCGCGGCTGGCGACCCAGGACCGCAGCGCGGTGCTGGCCGTGTGGGTGGCGCTCATCGTCCTCGTCGTCATCGTCGCCGGGTGGCGGCACGACTCGGTGGCGCAGATCGTGACCACGGTCGTCGTGGTGTCGCTGGCCCTTGCGATCGTCGGGCTCGTCATGGACCGGCGTCACGCACCGGCGGTGCCGATACCGGTCGAATCGGCCGAGTGACCTAGAGCAGGTTCGCCCGTACCCACTCGCCGAGGTGCTCGGCGCAGTCGTCCACGCTCTCGCTCCACGATCGTGCAGCACCGTCTCCGGCAAGGTCACTCACCCTCTTGACCAGGGTCACGGGAACTCCCGCAGTTGCGGCTGCTGCGGCGACCGCATAGCCCTCCATGTCGACCAGGTCGGCCGTGAGGGCAAGCCGCGCCCGCGTGGCGTCATCGGCGATGAACGCATCGCCGGTCGCGAGCACGTGCCCGGTCGCGGCCACGACGATGGGCTCGCCGAAGTGCAGTCCGGACAGCTGGAAGAGCGCGGCGTCGTCGAGGTCGTGCTGGATCACCGTCCCGATGACATGGGTCCCCTCGAGCCCGTCGTGCAGTGCCCCGGCCGTACCCAGGTTCACCAGGTGGCTCGGTGAGTACTGGCCGAGGATCGTGGCGACCGACACGGCCGCATTGACCTTGCCCGCGCCCGTCACCAGGACCGGCAGTTCGCTGACGTGCAGGTGCGCCGCCTCCTCCTCGAGCGCGACCACGAGCAGGGGCAGGTCGGGTGAGATGGTTCGATGGAGGCGCATGCCGGAACGCTACCGACGGGAGGCGAGGGGCTCATGGCCGACACCCGGTCGTCGGAGGGCCGTCCCGCCGCTGCGGCAGGCGCGGGAGGCTGGCACCGGGCAGCACAGGGCCTGGGCATCGTCGTCGTGCTGGTGGCGGTCGGCACCATCGGCGTGGCCGTCGGCCGGTCCAGCGCCCCGGGGCCCACGCTGGTCGTCGTTCCCGGGCCCGTCGTGCAGGAGTCCCCGGCGTCTGTGCCCCTGCCGGACGTGGGCCAGGCGAGCAACGACCGACTCGTGGTTGACGACGGCTGGACCTCCTACCCGGCGGTGTTCACCCCCGCTGCCGACCTTGCCGACAGTCCCACCATCGCCAGCGGCTACCGGCTCAGCGTCAGCGGGCTCGATGGCGCCGACCTCGCAGCCGGCCTCGCGAGCGTCCTCGGCGTGGATGGCGAGGTCTCACGAACCGGCGAGGGGTGGCAGGTGGGCCCCGGTGACGACACCGGTGCGACGCTGACCGTCGTCGACGATGCCGCGCTGTCCTGGTCGCTCGTCGACCCGGTCGCCGCCGCCGAATCCTCGGCGGGCGTGTTCGTCGACCCTGGTGATGCACGCGAGACGGCCGCGGGCATCCTGGCGTCGCTGGGCGTCGACCTCGACACCGTCGAGTGGCAGGTCGATCGGTACGACACCCGGCTGGCCCTCACCGCGTGGCAGCTCCTCGACGGCGCCCGCACGAGCCTGGCCTGGACGGTGGGGCTCGGACGCGACCAGGCGGTTGTATCCGCATCCGGATTCGCGGCCAGCCTCGTCGAGGTGCCCGGATACCCGGTGGTGGGAGCGGCGACGGCCGTCCGCCGCGCAGGCCTGCCCACCTGGTCGGTCATCGGCCCCACCCCGCTGATCGCCGACCCCACCTCGGTGCCCTCCGCACCGCCGCTTCCCGCGCCGGGCGCAGGCGAGGGCGGCCGGCCGATGCTGCAGGTCCCGGTGTCGGGGATCGTGGTCACGGAGGCGGCACTGGGGCTGGCGCAGTTCCGCCAGCCCGACGGTGCACTGCTCGTCCTGCCGGCGTATGAGCTGACGGGCGACGACGGCAGCCGCTGGACGCTGATCGCCGTCACCGGCGACTACGTCGACTTCGTCGACCAGCCGTTCCCCAGCCCCGCGGTCCCATCTCCCTGACCCGCCACCGGAGGGGTCGCAGCACGCAAGGCAGGCGGGACACTACGGTGGTGGCCTTGAGGCGAGGTGGCAGAGCGGCCGATTGCAGGCGCCTTGAAAGCGCCCGAGGGGAAACTCTCCGGGGGTTCAAATCCCTCCCTCGCCGCACATGGAGATGGCGGTGACGATGTGACGCTGGGTCTCATCGTCATCGACATCGCCGTCATCGTGGGCCTGTCCGTGCTCATCGGCGCCGTCGCCCCACGGGTGCCGTCCCGCTGGCTGCGGGCAGACGTCGGCCCGCTCGCGTTCCTCCCCTGGGAGTCCACCCGTCGCTACCGACGGCTGGGCGTGACGACCCTCGCCCGCCGCCTGCCGGAGCTCGGCGGCGCCTTCGGGGGATCCAGCAAGTCGCAGCTGCCGGGCGTCACGCCGGAGCACCTGTCGGACTACCTGATCGAGGTGCGGCGCGCGGAGTGGGTGCACTGGGCGTCGATCGCGGTCTCGCTGGTGCTCTTCGCCTTCAATCCCTGGTGGCTCGCCCTCACCTTCGTCGTGGTCGTGGCCGGGGGCAACCTGCCCTTCATCCTCGTCCTGCGCAACAATCGGCTGCGGATTCGCGGCATCCTCGAGCGGAATGGACGGTCGTTGTGACGGCACAGGTGCATGGTCAGGCCTACGGGGTGCGGTCGATGGTGGCGCCGCTGCGTCGCGTGGCCGTTCGGCCTCCGTCCGCCCGCGGCGACTACCCCGTCGCGCATTGGTCGCAGCCGCTCGATCTCGACCTGCTCGCCCAGCAGCACACGGCGTTCACCGGGCTGCTCGTGCGGCTCGGCTGCGACGTCGAGGTGCTGTCGCCCGCCGACGACATGCCGGATGCCTGCTTCGTCTACGACCCCGCGTTCGTGGTGCCCGGCGGCGTGATCGAGCTGCGAGGAGCCAAGGCCGTGCGCGCCGGAGAGCCGCCGCTGCTGGCGACCCAGCTCGTGGATCTCGGGGTCCCGCTGCTCGGCCGGCTGACGCGCTATCGCGGCTGGCTCAGGCCTATTCCGCCGCCATCGCCAGGCCCGGCACCGGGGCGTTGGTGATCGCGCTCATCCGCTCACGCACGTCGAAGATGCGGATCTGCATCTTCGCAAGATAGGACGGGTCCTTGAGGTAGTTCGGGACGATGTCGCGCTCGACGATCGACGCCGGAATTTTCCAGTAGGGGTTGAAGTTGATGTCGCTTACCGTGCTGATCAGGGTGGGCGAGGGACGCTCGAGCTTGCCGACCACGATGTTGTGGCGCGAATAGACGGTATTGTACTGAACCGTTTCCAGCTGCGTGCCGGGAATGTTCACGAGGATGTACCGGTCGCCCAGACCTTCGACATAGGCCTCGATACGGGGA
>CALGTB010000165.1 GCA_937902285.1 uncultured Actinomycetes bacterium
AGCCCTTCTCGAGGAGCTGCTGGGCCATGTACGAGCCGTCCTGGCCCGTGACGCCCGTGATGAACGCACGCTTTGCCTCGGACAAGATTCCTCCGACCTGTGGATAACTTCGGCGACAGCCTACCGCCTCCCTAGACTGCGATCGTGAGCGTCGTCGTGGCCGTGATCCCGTCGTACCGTCCGGATCCCACGTCGCTTCACGCCCTCGTCGACACCCTCATCGAGGCATCCCTGCCAGTGCTGGTCGCCGACGATGCGAGCCCCTGCACGTTCGACCGGGCGCTCGACGAGGCGGCCGCGCACGGAGCAGCCCTCGTCCGGCACTCCGCCAACGCCGGCATCGCCCGCTCGCTCAACGCCGGTCTGACGTTCGCCGGTGAGGTCGGCGCCACGTGGCTGCTGACCGTCGACCAGGATTCAACGCTCGCCGCCGACTATGTGGCTCGACTGCGCATGGGCGCCGACGAGGCCGTGGCCCGGATGGGTGAGCACGCGGTGGGGGCGGTGGCGGCCGGATCGATCGACGATGCGAGCGGGCGGCTCGGCTACCCGTCCCGCGAGGTGTCGGGCCTGCCCGTCACGGAGGAGGTCATCCAGACCGGCACCCTGTGGTCGGTGGCGGCCATGGACGCCATCGGCGGCTTCGACGAGAGGCTCGGCATCGACGGCGTCGATGCGGCGGCCTGCGTGCGGCTGCGGGCGGCGGGCAGGCGCATCGTGCTCGTGCCCGGGCTGTCGGTCGGGCACCGGGTCGGCGACGGTCGACAGGTCTCCCTGCTGGGGCGCACGGTCCTCTCCAGCGGCCACGGGCCCGAGCGGCGCACCACCATCGTGCGCAACCGGCTGCGGCTCGCGCCGGAGGAGTTCCGGCAGTCGCCGGTGCACGCCTTCCGCACGCTGCGGCGCGTCGCCGTGAGCACCCTGCTCGCCGTGACCGTCGAGGACGACCGATGGGCCAAGGCGAAGGCGAGCGCCCGGGGCGCCCTTCCGCAGCGCCACGAGCGGTAGCCTTCGCCGAATGAAGGGGATCATCCTCGCCGGTGGCACCGGGAGCCGGCTCTGGCCGATCACCAAGGGCGTGAGCAAGCAGCTGCTGCCGGTCTACGACAAGCCGATGGTCCACTACCCGCTGTCGACCCTCATGGCCGCCGGCCTGCGCGAGGTGCTCGTCATCACCACCCCCGAGGACTCCGAGTCGTTCTCGCGCCTGCTCGGCGACGGCTCGGCGTGGGGCATGCGCATCGACTACGCCGTGCAGCCGCGCCCCGAGGGCCTCGCGCAGGCCTTCCTCATCGCCGAGACCTTCCTCGCCGGCGACCAGGCGGCCCTCATCCTCGGCGACAACCTCTTCTACGGCCGTGGCCTGGGGCGCCGGCTCGCGACCCTCACCGACCAGCAGGGCGCCCACGTGTTCGCGTACGAGGTCGCCGATCCCTCGGAGTACGGCGTCGTCGAGTTCGACGCCGACGGCGTGGCCCTCTCCGTCGAGGAGAAGCCGGCTCGTCCGCGCAGCAACTACGCCATCCCCGGGCTCTACTTCTACGACGAGACGGTGGTCGACGTCGCGAAGTCCATCCAGCCTTCTGCCCGGGGCGAGCTCGAGATCACCGCCGTCAACGACCACTACCTGCGGGCCGGCTCGCTCACCGTCACGGTCCTCGAGCGGGGCACGGCCTGGCTCGACACGGGAACCTTCCGATCGCTGCAGGACGCCGGTGAGTTCGTGCGGGTCATGGAGGACCGCACCGGCACCAAGGTCGGCTGCGTCGAGGAGATCGCCTGGCGCAACGGCTGGGTCACCACCGACGAGCTCGTCGCGCTGGCCCAGCCCCTGCTCAAGAGCGGCTACGGCGACTACCTCATCCGGCTAGCCAGCCGCTGATCTGTTCTGGAGTTCGAACGAGCATCGCTCGATCCGCAGGAGCATCGCCGCTGACGGCGTCACCCTGCCTGTCGCGTACGTGCTCAGCCGGGAGGCCGAGGTGCCGATCTGCTCCGCGAACCGGCTGGCCGAAAGCCCGGAGTCGCCGATGGCCTGCGTGATCCGCCGGGCCACCTCGTCGCGATCACGGTCGTCGGCAGCCTGACGCGACTGGGCAATGGCACGCCTGAACAGCGGGGAGGCACCGGGCAGCTCCTCGTAGGACAGGATGCGCTCGACCCTGCGCGACACCGGACCCCACGGTTCGCGGCGGAGCTCGGCGAGCACCGGCCGCCAGTCCGGCACCAGGCCGCGCTCGAGCACGGTCGCCAGTGCCTCGTATGGCCACGTCGACACTGCATCTCCCGGCGCGACGTCGACGTTGCGGAAGGCGACGGTCATGACGCACCGTCCGCCAGTCGGAGGGCGAGCTCCTGACACGCCTCGACGACATCGGTCCACTCATGCCACCGTGGAACGAGTCCGCGATACCGGGCGAGTTCTCGGGTCACCTCGACGTCCCGAGGACGGGGCTCGGCGAGCGCGAGGACCAGCGAGGTGAGCACTGAGCCCTCCGTTCCCGAACGATCGACGTAGTAGTCATCGATACGGGAGAGCACGTCGACGGCTGTGTTCATCCCGAGATGCTCCACCAACGCGACGACATCCACGTAGTCGCGGACCTGATTGCGTTGCACCACGAGGTACGCCTTGACCCGCAGCGCCTCGGCGGCCGTGGGAGCGGTGACGGTGAGGCCCGGCGCCACCTCGACGATGACGGTCTCCAGCGGTCGGGTCCGCCGCATCTGCCGCAGGCCGGCCTCCACTCCGTCAAGGGAGCCGAGGATGGTCATGGGCGGTCGCGAGGCCCGGACCGAGGTCGCCCATCCCTCGCTGGCCTCGACCGCATCGAGGACGTCGGCATAGCGGTCCGCCAGATCGACGAGAACGTGATCGTGGTCGAACGACTCGCGATGACCGGCATGAAGGGCGGCGGCGGCCCCGCCCACCAGAACGGCGTCGGGGACGATCTGCTGCAGGTGGGCTGCCGAGGCGAGCACACGCCTCAAGGTCGCGCTCGCGTGGGGAGGAAGCGGGTCAGCCATGCCATCAAATTATCACTTCCGATAACTTCGGCCAAGGCCCACGCTGCAGCAGAGGTGGGAGAAGCGTGCACTTTCGGCCCGAGAACGCCCAGAAGTGCACGGTTGTCCCGTTCTACGGGAGAAGCGGACTAGGGCTTGCGGCGGCGGCTGAGCTTGCGCAGCGGCGCGGTGGCCCGCCACGTCCGGCTCGACAGCACTGCTGACAGCGCTGCGGCATCGGCCGCCGCGGAGTCGGCCCCGACGGCACTGGTGGCCACCTCGGGCATCCGGGTGACGAGTTCGAAGAACCCCACGAGGCGCTCGGCGAAGCCAGCCCAGGAGTGCCGGGCGATGGCCTCGCGCAGCGCGGCCACCCGGGCCTCGCGTGCCTGCGGGTCGGAGAGCAGCGCGACCAGGTCGGCGGCATGCTGGTCGGCCGACCACGTGGACGGCAGGCCGCGGAGGCCGGAGATCTCGCGCAGCGGGCCGAAGTCGGTGAACACGGTCGGCGTGCCGAGGGCGGCCGCCTCGTAGGGCACCAGCCCGAAGCCCTCGGCGCTCGTCGGGTAGAGCACCACCTCGGCGTTGGCCAGCAGCCACGCGCGGCTGGCCGACGACAGGTGGCCGACCGTGTGGACGCGGCCCCGCAGGTCGAGGTGACGGGTCACGAGGTCGTCCTCGTCGCGCTTCGAGCTGCTGCTCTTCACATGCAGGCCGGCAAGGACGAGCTCGCACGGCTGGCCGGCCTGGAGCGCCCGCTGCCAGACCCGGATCGCGAAGTCGCGGTTCTTGTGCTGGAAGTCGTTGCCGAGCACGGCCACGAAGCGCTTGCCTCCCAGCGCCTTCACGGTGTCCGCGAGGTCCTCGCCCGGCTCGTCGGGGGCCTGTGCGCTGGTGATGTGGTCGAGGCCGAGCGGCAGGGCGAGCACGCGCTCGGGCTCGAGACGCGGCACCTCGTCGAGCAGCCGCGCGGCGACGTCGGCGCTGATGGCGGTGATGCCGTCGACGCTGAGGGCGATGCGACGCTGCAGGGCGCGGTAGGCGTGCCACGCCTCCGGCGACCCGTGGTAGCGGGGGATGTCATAGGCGATGAGGTCGAGGTAGGTGGCCACGATCCGGGCGCCCAGCCGGCGAGCGTCGGCGATGTTGCTGCGGCCGTCGATCTGGTTCGGGTACCAGACCACGTCGGATCGCGGCGGCTGCTCGCCGGGTGGCACGACCCGCACCTTGGGATGCTCAGCCAGGTGGGCGGCGTAGCCGGGCAGCTCGCTGAGACCCACGAGGCGGATCTCCGTGACGACGTCCTGCAGCGACAGCCCCGCGATGGCCGCCGTGGTGAGCACCTGCGCGCCCGTCTCGTAGGGTCCGAGCCACGTGACGTCGATGGTGACCGTCAGGTGTCCCGCCTTGGGCCGGTACCGGCGCAGCGCGACGTGATGCGAGCTGCTCGGGTCGTCGGTCTCGCTGGCATCGACGTCGGAGACGGCGGCGAGGGGCTCGGCGCGCGCGACGTCGGTGCTGCCCGTCACCCACCAGTCGTGCCACAGTCCCCGCTCGGACGCGGCGCGCGCCCAGTCGGCCAGGGCCAGCGGGTCGTCGGGGTCGAGGGGGCCGACGAGGTCCTCGAGGTCGGCGGAGACGGCGATGAGCACGCCAGCCGGGGCCGCGGACCTCAGCCACTGGTCGGCGCCTGCCGGACCGGCCACGAGCGAGAGCGAGGCGATGCGCGGGTCGGAGTCGATGCGCTCGGTGAACTCGCTGAGACGGTCCATGGTGAGCAGCGCGGGATCCCCGATGACGGTCAGGAGCCGGCCACGGCGGGACTTGATCGTCTCGGTCACAGCGCCTCGTAGATCCGGGCCAGGTCCTGGTTGAGCGACGGCGAGTAGAACGGGTCGACAGGGAACCGCTCGGACCACCGCTCGCGGAACGCGCGCGCCTCGGCCGTGTCGGGCTTCTTCCTCGCCATGGTCGCGCCCTCGTAGTGGGTGAAGTGTGCGTAGGGCGTCCACGCTACGCGATGACCGAGATCGCCGACCCGCAGGCAGAAGTCCACGTCGTTGTAGTCGCGTGCGAACGACTCGTCGAAGCCGCCGGCGGCGTCGAACACCTCGGTGCGCACGAGCAGCGCGGCCGCGGTGACCGCGAGGTAGTTGCGCGGGGTGAGCGTCGAGCCGAAGTAGCCGGGCTCCTTCCCGGGCCTGCCGATCCAGCAGTGCGTCGGGCCGCTCGGCAGCAGGACCATGCCGACGTGCTGGAGGCGCCCGTCCGGGTACGTGAGCCGGCAGCCGACGATCCCGACGCCGGGGATCTGCCCGATCTCGAGCATCCGCGTCACCGGGTTGGGTCCGGCGACGGTCGTGTCGTCGTTGAGGATCAGGAGGTACTCGCCGGTCGCCGCCCGTCGCCCGGTGTTGATGGCCTCGGAGAAGTTGAAGCGGTCGGTGTCGTAGACCACGTGGCGGAGCCGGTGCTTGCCATGGAGCTCGACGTGGACATCGGGGATGACGCCCGTGGTCACGACGATGATCTCCATGGTGGCGCTGGTCTCGCGCTCCATCAGCGAGCGCACCGCGTCGTCGATGAATCGGGCCGTGCCCTCGGTGTTGACCGTGCCGACGGTGGG
>CALGTB010000166.1 GCA_937902285.1 uncultured Actinomycetes bacterium
ACCTCCACGAAGCGCGCGCCCTGCTCCGCGGCGGCGTCGAGCGCCCAGTCCGGCGTGTGGAGCCGCGGCTCGTCCGGTGCGGGCTCGCGGCCCTCCACCATGCCGAGCGCCACTCCCCTGCGGACGAACCGGACGTACTCGTCCCACTGGAGCTCCTTCTTCACCTTCTTGTTCAGACGCACGAGCCGCTCGGCCTCGGCCGCCGTCATGGAGCGGTTGGAGGTGAGGTCCATACGCGACACGAGGACCTCCTCCGGCACGTCGAGCATCTGCGCGAACGAGCGGAACATGGCACTGCGATCGACGCCCTCGAGCACGAGGACCGTGAGGTTCTGCGGGCCCACCGCCTCGCTCCATCGCGTGAGCACAGCGGCGTGGTCGTGCCGCTTCCAGAAGGTCGGCGTCATCGTCGACTGGCCGGGATTGTCGAAGACGTTGCGCAGCCAGCGCTCGTAGGGGGTGGTGAGCCCGTACTTCAGGTACTGCTGCCAGGACGAGGGAAGGAGTCGGCCGAGGTTGCGCAGGGTCACGACCACGTGCACGCGGTCACCGCCCAGGTCGCGCACGACCTCGGCCGCCGTCGGCTCGTCGGCCTCGCAGAAGAACTCGCTGCTGATGACGA
Source organism: uncultured Actinomycetes bacterium (assembly GCA_937902285.1). GTDB lineage: Bacteria > Actinomycetota > Actinomycetes > S36-B12 > S36-B12 > UBA10649. The sequence goes on from CALGTB010000166.1 coordinate 623, forward strand.
CGCGCCCCGAGCTGCGGGCCGTGCGCTTCGCCAGCGAGTCGAAGTGCGAACGGTCGAGCACGGCACCGCCGCGCGTGTTCCATCCCCACGGGCGCTGCAGGACGGCGAGAGCCGCGCGGTGCTGGGCCTGGAGCTTGCCGGGATACGAGACCCCCGCCGCCTTCAGCTGGGGCCGGGCGTCCGCGAGGGCCGCCTGGATGGCCGTCGTCCCGGTCTTGTGCACTCCGACATGGAGGAGCACCCCCCGGGGCGGAATGGCCGGGGCATCGGGCAGCGACGACATGGCACACAGCCTAGAGGTCGGCCCCTCACAGGTCGGTCGTTGAATCCGGGTCGTCGGGCTCCGGTTCGCTGCTGCGCCGCCGCGACTCGCGGAGCATGCTGAGCGCCTCAGGCACCGAGGTCTGTGCCACGACATGCCCGTTGTCGAGCAGGATCGCGCGGTCGCAGAACCTGCGGAACTGCTTGGGGCTGTCCGACGCCAGCAGGAACGTGACGCCGTCATCGCGCATCTCGTCGACCCTCGTCCAGCACCGCTGCCGGAAGTCACGGTCGCCCACGATGAGGGTCTGCTCGATGGCGAACGCACGCGACCCGGTCGCCATGGTGATCGACCACGCCAGGCGCTGACGCACCAGCGGGGGCGCTGCGCCCAGGTACTTGTCGAGGATCGACTCCACGCCGGCGAAGGCGGCGATGGACTCGATCTGCCGCCCGGCATCGTCAGGCGTCATGCCCAGGAGCCCGCCGACCAGGTAGATGTTCTGCCGCACCGTGTAGCCGCGGACGAGGGACCGTGCCACGTCGATCATCGGCACCACACCGAGGCGGCGCCGGACGCTGCCCTCGTCGGGCACGAGGGTTCCTGCTGCGAGTCGCAGCAGCGCCTCGCGCCCGGAGCCCTTGCCGCCGACGATGGCAACCGACTCGCCCTCGGCGACACTGAACGTGGCGTCCCGCAGTCGCCAGACCTCGTCGCGCCGCACCTCCCCGGCGATCCGGCGCAGGCGCTGCCGCCGGCCGTCACCGCGGCGCCGCCGTCGCCGGGGCATGCGCACGCCGGCGGACTCGAAGGCGAGCGCGGCGTCGAGGTCGCGGGTCAGGTCCTGCCGTGCCATCTCACGCCTCCTTCAGGATGCGCGGCTCGATCCGCCGGAAGACGATGATGCCGACGACGAGGATGACCAGGCACAGGGCGAGCGAGATGCCGTACCCGGCTGCGGACTCGATCTCCTCGGGCCAGAAGCCGATCCGGTAGAGCCCGAGCACGCCGACCAGCGGGTTGAGGGCGGCGACGCCCTGCAGCTGCTGGGGGATGTTGGAGATGGAGTACAGCACGGGCGACAGGTAGAAGAGGGCGCGCAGCACGATGCGCACGATGCGGGCCAGGTCGGGGATGACGACGGACCCCGCGGAGATCAGCAGCGATAGCCCGTACATCAGCAGGAACTGGAGAACGATCGCGACGGGGAAGAGCAGGATGAGAGGTCCGGGCCACGTCCCGGTCACCAGCATCGCTATGAGGACGACGGGCAGCGACAGCAGGAACTCGACCATCGACACCAGCAGGACCCTGAGGACCCACAGCTCCGTGGGCAGGAGGCTGATGCGCAGCTGCCCGCCGGCGCGCCGGAACACCCGCGTCGATGCGGCGACGCCCTTCGTGAACCACCACCACGGAAGGATCGCCAGCGAGAGGAAGAGCAGGTAGGGCTGCAGGCCCAGCGCCCGCGCCCCCAGGAGCACCGAGAACACGAACCACAGCACGATCGACATCCCCAGCGGCTCCAGCAGCGTCCACAGGTAGCCGAGGCGGAATTTCGTGTACTGCTTCTGCAGGTCGCGGAGGACCAGCATGCGGAGCACCTGACGGTGCTCCCAGAGAGATCGCACGCTGGTTACGATAGGTCACGCCCGCGCTCGGACATTCAGGTGCCACGCGGGCGCACCCATGGGTGACCTCACACAGGCGGGGACAGTGACCAGAGCAGGCAGTGGCGGCAACGGCCCGATCAAGGCCTTCGCCAAGCGCGCGGCGCGCGGTGCGGCGCGGCGGATGCGCGACTTCGGCGCCGTCGAGCCCGAGGGATTCGACCTGTCGGCGGTCCCCAGTGCCGACGTGGCCCTGTACTTCGCAGACGCGCCGCAGAAGCTCTACCAGCTCACCCAGTGGCTGCCGGTCTTCGAGTCGAACAAGGCCATGACCACGATCGTCGTGGTGCGCCACGTCGAGACCTACCGCGAGCTCCTCGGACGCACATCGCTGCGCGTCCTGCTCGTCCCGCGCTACGAGATCCTCATGGCGCTGTACGACCGGGCCGACTTCCACGCCGTCGTCTACGTCAACAACGGCTGGACGAACTTCCAGTCGCTCTCGTTCCAGCAGGCCGTGCACATCCACGTGAACCACGGCGAGAGCGACAAGATCTGCATGGTCAGCAACCAGGCGAAGGCGTACGACAAGGTCTTCGTCGCGGGCGAGGCCGCGGTGAGGCGTCACGCGGCGGCTCTTGCGTGGTTCGACCCGAGCCACCTCGTGCGGGTGGGGCGGCCCCAGCTCGACCTGCCCGTCGCCGCCGCTGTAGGGCCGCACGACGGGCCGACCATCACCTACGCCCCCACGTGGGAGGGCGAGGACGATGCGAACAACTACACGTCCGTCGACCGCTACGGGCCGCAGATCATCGCGGCCGCCCTGGCGCAGCCGGGCGCACGCGTGGTCTACAAGCCGCATCCGCGGGTGGCGATCTCGGACGATGCCGGTGTGGCACGCGGGCACGAGCAGATCGTGCGGCTCATGGACGAGGCGATCTCGGCTGAGCCCTCCCGCGGGCATGCCGTCCTCATGGACGCCGACGTGCTGGCCGTGATCCAGGGCACCGACCTGATGATCGCCGACGTGTCCAGCGTCAGCCTCGACCACCTCTACCTGCGCCCCGACGCACCCCTCGTCCTCTCGGACCGCAGGACCAACCGCGCGCGCCTGCTCGAGGACGCACCTGTCGCCGCGGGCGCCCACATCGTCGACCAGTCGACCGTCGGGACGCTCGCCGACGACCTCGCCTCGCTCCTGCAGCACGACGGGCTGCGCGAGACGCGTCACGAGCTCCGCGACCTCTACTTCGACGCGCTCGCACCGGGACAGAGCACCGTCCGGTTCTGGCAGGAGCTCACCACCGCCATCGCCCACCACGATGCGGCACTGCGCGACCTCAGTCGCGTGCGTGTCGTCGAGGAGTCCTCATGACCGTCCAGGCAGTGATCCTCGCGGCAGGCATGGGCACGCGCCTGGGCCGACCGTGGCCCAAGCCCCTCACTCCCCTGGCGGACGGGCGCACCATCATGCAGCAGCAGATGGACAACATCCTCGGATGCTTCGACGACGTGCGCATCACCACGGTGATCGGGTTCAAGCTCGAGCTGATCATCGAGGCCTTCCCTGACGTCGCCTACGTCTACAACGAGAACTACGACCGCACCAACACCAACCGAAGCCTGCTGAAGGCGCTCCGGCAGTCCGCGGACGGGGGCGTCCTGTGGATGAACGGCGACGTCGTCTTCGACCCGCAGGTGCTCGAGCGCGTCACGGACCTCATGTCGGACGGCCAGTCGTTCATCTGCGTCAACACAGCCGTCGTGGGCGAGGAGGAGGTCAAGTACACCGTCGACGCGCACGGCTACGTCGATCGCCTCTCCAAGACCGTCGTCGACGCGCTCGGCGAGTCCGTCGGGATCAACTTCATCAGCGCATCGGACAAGCCCAGCCTCATCACCCGCCTGGCGGAGTGCGAGGACGGCGACTACTTCGAGCGCGGCATCGAGCTGATGATCGAGAAGGACGGCGCCAAGGTGCTGCCGTACGACATCCGCGACCTGTTCGCCGTCGAGGTGGACTTCGAAGAGGACCTGTCGAGGGCCAACCGGCACCTCTAGCAGTTCAGCCGACGAACCTCGGACGAACGGCGCCCGAGCCTCCCGACACGCGCATCGGGCTGGTGTCCACGGCCTCGAAGGCCGACGCCGGTATCTGCTTCAGCTCCTCGATCAGCGACGCGGGCCAGCCGGGGTCCGCATCGCCCTGGAAGTACCACGGCGACCCGTTGTCGGCCAGCACCAGGCCGTGCCGCCGCATGGCGGCCAGCACCGTCCTCGCCTCCGCGGAGAGCCCGCCCGGTGCGTACGACGACTTGAGCCGGAAGCGGGCGCCCATGGGCGGGAGCGACGGATCCGTGGACGACCCGGCCTGGTGGCGCGCCGGCCACACGTAGGCACGCCGCGTGACATCCGTGGTGAAGCGGATCGCGTGGTCGACGTTGCCCGCCTCGACCTCCGACCAGCGCAGCAGTCCGGGCAGGATCGGCAGTCCGGCGGCGTCGGCGGACGTCCATCCCCGGGGACGGAGCCTGTTCGATCGGAGCGACCACACGGCCCCCGAGCCCGCCGTCCATCCGGCAGCCGTCCGGCGGGTGTCCCACGTCTCGAACAGCGTGCACGAGTCCGCATCGACCACGATGGCGTGCCGGTCGCCCGCCGCGTCGGCGCCACCCTCGATGAGGGTGGCGGGCCCCAGGGGGTACCGCACCGAGTCGCTCTCGTCGGCGTAGTCGAACTCCACCGGCACCCGCGGAGCCCCACGGACGATGGTCACCGGGATGCCGTACGGCACCGACTGGGCTCCGTACGACGGCCCGAAGTCCGGGTGGAGGTCGGTGCCCGGTCCCATGCGGGCCAGCCAGTCTGCCGACCGCGGATGGACGGGAAGCGTGTCGACCCGGGCGTGCCAGTAGTTGTCAGCGGGGAAGGGCGGGCAGTCGGTGCCGGGTACGGTCCCCGCCGAGGGCAACGGCACGGCGACGGCCACCGGGGACACGCCCAGCGCGACGCACACGGCCACGCACACTGACGATGCTGCGGCAGCCGATGCTGGCAGGCGTGATGGCCGGGTCATGACCCGAGTATGCGCCGAGGTCAGCGCAGCACGCGCTCGAACATGCTCTCCCACTGGTCGATCACCGCGTCGGCCCGGTAGCGCTCGACCGACTCACGCGCGGCCCGGCCGAGGTCGGCCCGGTCAGCCGGGGTGTCCATGAGGCCGGAGAGCCCGTCCGCGAGCGCCGCCGCATCCCCCCGGGCGACCAGTCGTGCCGCGGTGCCGTCGGCGCTGAGGAGACGGACACCCGACGAGCAGTCGGCGGCCACGCAGGGCAGGCCCAGGGCCATGGCCTCGGCGAGTGCCAGCGGAAGGCCCTCCGTCAGGGACGGGAGCACGAACAGGTCGGCTCGGCGGAGCTCGCCCTCAGCGTCGCTGACCGGCGCGTGGAAGTCGACCCGGTCGCCTCCCGCCGCGAGGGCTCCCGCCTTGCGCCGCAGCGACGCCTCCTCGGGACCCGAGCCCACGAGGCGCAGCCGCCAGCCGGGATGACGCTCGGCGATCCTGCCCCACGCGTCGACGAGGAAGCCGACTCCCTTCTCGGGCGACAGCCGGCCGAGATAGGTCACCACGCCCGAGCCGTCCGTGGAGCCCGAGCCCTCAGCGGGCGAGTCGGGCCAGAAGGCCAGGGGGTTCGGCAGCCAGGACACGTTGTTGAGGCCCGCCCGGCGCATGGCGTGGGCGTCCTGCTCGGTGAGCATCGTCACGAGGTCGACGTCGGCGTAGAGAGCCAGAGCGCGCGGAAGGTCGCGTCCGGCGACGGCCGCCTCGAACGAGGAGTGGTACTGGCCGATCACCGCCCAGTCGTCGTGCCGAACCTCGGCGAGATGCTCCATCGCCCACAGCTGGGTGGTCACGACGATGCCGGGCGGGCCGTCGCGCAGGACGGCGTCCAGCGCGGCGACGGCCTCCGCCCGAAGCGCAGC
>CALGTB010000167.1 GCA_937902285.1 uncultured Actinomycetes bacterium
GCGCACGCCGCCTGCTCGGCGGACAGTCGGTCCGTCGCGGCATCGAGGTCGGACAGCGTCGCGTCACGCAGGCTGGGTACGGCCAGGATGGACGTCGCCTCCTCGCAGAGCCGCCGGCGGTCGGCGTACTGCCCGTCGACCAGCATGTGGGGCGCCCTGGTGTTCGTGACGAGCAGCGCGAAGCCCGTGTCGGATGGGGGCCACGGCACCTGGACGAGCTCCTGCGACCGGGTGTCGAGGAACAGCACGTGACCTGACGTGCACTGCAGCGACGCCGTCTGGTCCATGATCCCGCAGGGGATCCCCGCCACCTCGTGCTCGACCCGCTGCGCCCATCGGGCCAGCTCCTGCCGGCCCTCGGGCCAGTCGTCGAGGTCGCTCATGGCGAGCAGGGTGGCGCACGTGATCGCGGCCGACGACGACAGCCCCGCGCCGACGGGAACGTCGGACAGCAGCGCGAGGTCCCAGCCGTGGCCGGGCGCGTCATGGGCCGGGGACCGCTCGGCCACCCAGGCGGCACCGGCGAGGTACGCGAGCCAGCCGTCGGGGCGACCGAGACCGACCTCGTCGAGAGAGATGCTGCGCGGCTCATGGCCGGATGCCACGGCGCGCACGACGCGGTCCGCCCGCGGGCGCGCGGCGACGAACGCTCGATGCTCGATGGCCAGCGGCATGACGAAGCCATCCGTGTAGTCGGTGTGCTCGCCGATCAGGTTCACCCGGCCGGGTGCGGACCATACGCCGGAGGGAGTCGTGCCGAAGGTCGACTCGAAGAGCGCGGCGACATCGCGGGCACGGTTCACGCCGAGACCTGCTTCAGCTCCTCGCGCAGCGCCTGGGCTGCGGCCTCGGGCGAGATGTCGTTGATCCAGACACCCGCGGCGGACTCGGAGCCTGCGAGGTACTTCAGCTTGCCGGCCGCGCGCCGCAGTGAGAAGACCTCGAGGAAGAGCCGGCTGTCGTCGTCCTGGGCATGGACCGGGGCCTGGTGCCAGGCCGCGATGTACGGCATCTCGACGCCCAGGACGCGGTCGAGGGCCTGGAGGATGGACAGGTACATCGTCGCGAACTCGAGCTTCTCCGGCGCGGAGAGCTCCGGCAGCCGCGAGATGCCCCGCTTCGGGAACATCTGCACCTCGAAGGGCCAGCGGGCGGCCTGCGGGACGAAGGCGGTCCAGTGCTCGCCGTCGTACAGGATCCGCTCGCCCGACTGCCGCTCGAAGGCGAGAACATCGTCGAACAGGTTTCCTCCGGTGAGCTCACGATGGGCCCGAGCGCTGCTGCGGATCTTCTCGTCGCGCGGCGGCACGAAGGGGTAGGCGTAGATCTGGCCGTGGGGGTGCGACAGGGTCACGCCGATCTCCACGCCGCGGTTCTCGAAGATGAAGACGTACTCGACGCCGGGGATCGCCGAGAGATCGCGATCCCGGTCGATCCAGGCCTCGAGCACCAGCGCGATGCGCTCGGCCGAGACCTTGGCCAGCGGCGACCCATGCGCCGAGGTGAAGCAGACCACCTCGCACCTGCCGAAACCGGGCCGGATGACGTCGCCGTCGGCGGACTCCGCCACGGCGTTCTGCGTCATGGACGGGAAGCGGTTCTCGAAGACGGCGACGTCGTAGTCCGACTCGGGGACCTCGGTCAGCTGGTCGCCGCGGGTCGGGCACAGGGGGCACTCGCTGCTGGGCGGCAGGAAGGTGCGCGCCTGGCGATGACCGGCGACGACGACCCACTGGTCGAGGAGCGGATCATGGCGAAGCTCGGTGTGGGTCGGAGCGTCGTCGAGGTGGCGCCGATCCTCCGCGTCCCTAGGACGTCCCGGCTCGGCGTCGTAGTAGATGATGTCGCGACCGTCAGCGAGCTTGCGGAGGGACTTCGTGATCCCGCTCCCGATGTCGGTCGATGCGGGCCCGGTGCCTGTAGTCATCGTGCTACCGATGTCCTCTCTTGGTTCGCGACAAGGATCACAACGTCTCCGGCGGGCACGTCCAGCGTCCCGTCCACCGACGGGTCGGCGCCGATCCGGCGCCACTCGGCCGGGTCGCCGGTCGTGGTCGGATCGACGGCGACCGCCGTCTGCCCGTGGTTCAGCAGGAACAGGAACCGCTTCTCCGGCGTCTCCCGGATCGTGACCTCCAGGCCTTCGGGCGGCGCAGAGCGGAGGATGGGCTCCACTCCGGCGTCGTCGGCGATCCGCAGGATCAGGGCGTCCATGGACGCGGCATCGAGGTCGGCGGACACGTACCAGGCGCGGCCACCGGATGCGAGGTCGTGACGGGTGACGGCCGGCTGCCCGGCCAGCTCTCCGTGCGCGTACTCGAGCACGGCGACGGCGCCGGTGAGGTGCACGTGCTCGCTCCAGACGGACGCCGTGCCCTGGGGGAGTGCGCCGAGGCCTGAGCCTTCGCTCGGCCGGAGCCCGATGGTCGACCCGCCGACGATCGGGCGGTACTCCTCGACCCACAGCCCGAGCAGGTCCTGCCAGGGGGCCGGGTAGCCGCCCGCGCGGACCCGGTCGCGCTCGTCGACGGCACCCGAGAAGTAGCCCACCGCCACGGTCGTGCCGCCCTCGGCCGCACTGATGAGGCTCTTCGCCCCGGCGTCCGTGACGGCGTACAGCTGGGGGACGAGAACGAGCGCGTAGCCGGACAGGTCCGACTCAGGATGGGCGAAGTCGATCGAGTAGCCGCGTCGCCACAGCGGCTCGTACCACTCCTTGAGGATGCCGACCATGGACAGCCCGGTCGACGGACGCGAGTCGAGCTCGAGGGCCCACCAGGACGGCCAGTCGAGGACGATCGCGACGGACGCGCTCGTGCGGGCACCGGCGACCTCGCGGAGCGCCGCCAGCTCGGCACCGAGGTCGACCACCGCACGCCAGCTCCGGGTGCGCGGGCCCGCGTGCGGCAGCATCCCCGAGTGCCACTTCTCGGCGCCGCCGATCGCCGCCCGCCACTGGAAGTGGAGCACGGCATCGGCCCCGTGGGCCACCTGCTGCAGTGACCAGCGCCGGTACTCCGCGGTGGTCTTGGGAGGGTTCACCCCTCGCCAGTTGATGGCGGACACGGCCTGCTCCATGAGCAGCCAGGGCTGTCCGCCGCCGAGGGAGCGCATGAGGTCCGCGCCTGCGGCTCCCTCGACGTGCGAGCGCGCGTCGTCGAGGTCGGGGTACCAGTCGTCGCTGACGAGATCCTCGGCGTCGGCCCACTGCCAGTAGTCGGCGTGCGGGAAGAAGCGCATGAAGTTGGTGGTGATGGGCTTGTCCGGCGGCGAATGCCGGCGGATGACGTCGCGCTCGGCAGTAAAGAGCCGGAGCATCGCATCGGACGAGAACGTCGTGAAGTCGAGCTGCTGCGTGGGATTGGGGAAGTAGGGAGTGCGCCGGGGCGGGATCACCTCGTCCCAGTCGGAGAAGCGCTGCGACCAGAACGCAGTCGACCACGCCTCATTCAGCGCATCGAGGCTGCCGTACCGGCGCGCCAGCCAGGCGCGGAAGGCCTCGGCGGAGACGTCGCAGTAGCAGGTGGGGGTGTGAGCGCCGTACTCGTTGCCCACATGCCACATCACGACGGCGTCGTGAGCGGCATAGCGCGCGCTGACGGCCTCGGTCAGCAGGAGGGCCCGCTCGAGGAAGACGGGGGACGACGGGCAGTACTGCTGCCGGGCCCCGTAGGCGAGTCGAACCCCCTCGTCGGTGACCGGCAGCGTCTGCGGCCACTGGTGCCCGAGCCACGGCGGGGGCGATGCCGTGGCCGTTGCGAGGTCGACGGACACGCCTGCCGCGAGGCACTTGTCGAGGACCGTGTCCAGCCAGCCGAAGTCGTGCACGCCGGGCGTGGGCTCGAGGAACGCCCACGAGAACACGCCCACCGTGACGAGGTTGACCCCGGCCTCCCGCATCAGGGCGAGGTCCTCGTCCCACACCTCAGGGGTCCACTGCTCAGGGTTCCAGTCGCCGCCGAAGCCGAGGGCGGGCAGGCGCGGGATGACGTAGCGCGCATCGTGCGAGGTCATCGCGCCACCCGCACCGGTGTGCCGATGCCCTGGTCATCAACTAGCCTGCGCTCCTTGTGAGCACCCTCCCTGAGCGCGGTTTCGTCGACCTGCACGAGTCGCACGACTCCTCCGATACGTGTTTCGTCTACGAGCATGGCTGGCAGTCGTGGAGCCCGGCCGGGGTCTACCCCGGCGACGTCGCCCATTCTCCTCGTCCGCAGAAGCCGATCTGGCAGGCGATGGCCTTCCGCCCCGAGGTGCCGGCGCCCGCCTCGGGTTTCCAGGGCGAGGGCCTTCTCGCCGTCGTCAATGCCGACGGCAGTGCTGATGTCTTCTTCAGTCCGCGTCCCGACGTGTCGATGGCGTCGATCAGGGCCCGGAGCGTGGATGGTCGCCTCGTCGTCTCGGCAGATGCCGACGTGGAGATCATCCACGCGGACGGGCTGGACGCGGGACTCGGGGAGGTCGGTGACCGGCTCGCATCGACGCTGCTGCGACGGCCGCTCGAGGCGCTTCCGGCCGGCTGGTGCTCCTGGTACACGTACTGGAACAACGTCACCGCCGAGGACGTCGTGGCCAATCTCGCGGTGATCGATCGCGAGGACCTCGGGATGCAGGTCGTGCAGGTCGATGACGGCTACCAGAGCGGGATCGGCGACTGGCTCGACGACCGGCCCGGCTTCGGCAGCCTTGACGACGTCGCACGCCGCATCGCGGACACGGGCCGCACCCCGGGGCTGTGGACGGCACCGTTCCTCGTGGGGGCCGACTCCGACCTGGCGTCGCGCCACCCCGACTGGCTGGTCGAGGGCGCGGTTGCGTCCGACCACCACTGGGGCCAGCGGATCGGCGTGCTGGACGTCACCCACCCGGCGGCGGCCGAGCATCTGGTCGGGGTGTTCGCCGCGCTGCGCGAACGCGGCTTCCTGTTCCACAAGATCGACTTCATCTACGGCGGTGCGATGGAGGGCCGTCGGCACGAGGACGTCTCGGCGCTGGATGCCTACCGCCGCGGGCTCGAGCTGATCCGCCAGGGCGCGGGTGACGACGCGGTGATCCTCGGCTGCGGCGCCCCGCTGCTTCCGAGCATCGGACTGGTCGATGCGATGCGCATCAGTCCCGACGTCATGCCGGCCTGGGAGCCCGACCTGGGCGACATCAGCCAGCCGGCGATGCGCAGCGCCCTGGCCGCCGGACGGGCGCGGGCGTGGATGCACGGTCGGCTGTGGGTCAACGACCCCGACTGCGTGCTGGTGCGGCCCGAGGTCGAGCGGCCCGCGCCGTGGGGCGACTACGTCGCGACGCTGCGGGGGCTCGCGGTGAGCAGTGACCCGCTGCCCCGGCTGTCGCCCGAGCACCTGGCCCGCACGCGCGACCTCATGGTGCCCGCGGACCTCGGCGCCGTGGGATGGGATCCGTGGGCGGGGCCCGAGCAGGGGC
>CALGTB010000168.1 GCA_937902285.1 uncultured Actinomycetes bacterium
TCGTCGTAGAACATGCGCACCGTCTCGAGCGAGAACGTCGTGAGGTCCTTGCCGATGAGGTCGAGCTTGCGGAGCAGCTCGGGTGTCACGGTGATGATGTCGCAGCCGCAGTCGGCCGCCTGGACGATGTTGAGGACCTCACGCGGGCTGGCCCACAGCAGCTGGGCGTTCGGAAGGGGCGCCAGCCACTCGGCGTAGCGGGTCATGACCGGGACCGGGTCGATCCCCGCATCCGCGATGCGTCCGGCGAACACCGAGACGATGACGTCGTCGCCCACGCCGAGGATCTCGATCAGCCCGCCTACCTGCTCGTCCGTCATCATCGCAGTGACGTTGACGTCGACTCCGGCGTCGAGGAGAGCGCGCACGACCGGCAGGCAGGACACGCCGGTGGTCGTCGTGATCGGGATCTTGACGTTGACGTTCGATCCCCAGGATCCGAGCAGCAGCCCCTGCGCCGTCATGGTGTCGAGGTCGTCGGCAACGACCTCAAGCGACAGCGGCTTGCCCTCCGCCGCCTCGATCGCCTCGATCGCGAACTCGCGGTACTGCGTGACGCCCCCCTTGCGCATGAGGGTGGGGTTGGTGGTGAAGCCGGACACCCACGGCTCGGAGGCGTAGCCGCGGATCTCGGGGATGGTGGATGCGTCCGTGAAGACCTTGATGTCGGGGATCACGCGGTCACCGACAGGCCGGGCATCATCATGGGGAAAGGATAGTGTCCACGGCCTCGCCGAGGGTGGCCACCATGGCGTGGGCTCCCTCACCCTTCTCGCCGGTCCAGCCGCGGTCGATGAACACCGTTCGGGCCCCGACGGCACGCCCAGCAGCGAGGTCGCTGTCCCTGTCGCCGACCATCCAGCTGACGGAGAAGTCGACGGGCTCCACCCCGTCCTCCTCGAGCAGCAGTCCCGGCAGCGGCTTACGGCAAGTGCATCCGTCCCCGCGCCCATGGGGACAGGTCCTGATGCGCGTCACTCCCGTCACTTCCGACACTCGGGCATTGATCGCGTCGAGGGTGGCCCTGTCGATCAGCCCGTTCGCGACATCGGGCTGGTTCGTGACCACGACCACGTCGTAGCGGGCTGCCCGCAGGCGTGAGACGGACACGGCCGCGTCCGGATAGAACCCCAGGTCCTCAAGGGTGCGGACGGCGTAGCCCTTCCCGTCACGCTCGTCGGGCACGGTGAGCACCCCGTCGCGGTCGAGGAACACGACCCGGCGACCTGAGGTCATGGGCGGTCCAGGCTCTCCCAGTGCGCCGACGCCGCGGCGAGATCGGGGTGCGTGACCATCCCGTGCCACACGACCGCCTGGAAGGCCTCAGAGATCGGCGTGACGAGGGCGGGGTCGACCGTGGGGATGATCACGACGTGATCACCCACCCGGGCGGTGTGGCCGCCGTCGCGCCCCACGATGCCCAGAATCGTGGCCCCGACGCTGCGCGCGTACTCCACCGCCTGCACCAGCTCGACGCTCACGCCGCGTTCGAGATCCCCGCCGCCGACGGAGAGAACGAACACCGCGTCGTTCGCTGACAGCCGGCTCACCTTCAGCCAGCCCGTGAACGCGGCACCCCACCCGTCGTCGTTGATCCGCGCGGTGAGCTCGGACACGTTGTCGGTAGGCGCGTACGTCTCGATCCCCGCCAGCTTCCGGAGGTCGTTGGTCATGTGCCCAGCGTTGCCGGCGCTCCCGCCCAGCCCGAGGATGAACAGCCGCCCGCCGCGCTCACGCAGGGCGACGAGGGCCGCGACGGCCGACTCGACCCCGGCCCAGTCGATCTCCTGGGCGGTGCGCACGACGGCACCTTGGTACTGCTCGGAGAGGAAGGGCATCGATGTGGCTCCTGTTCGCCCGCTGATCACCTGTGAGGCGGCGCCACCACCCTAGCGAGGTGTTCGGCCGTCAGGGCACCTGCAGGAGGTCGGTCATGGCCTGCCGTGCCCGCGCACGGACCTCGCCGTCGGCCAGGTCGCCGAAGACCGCGGCGCGGTGGGGTGCCCAGTACGCCCGGAAGGCATTGCCACTGTCGGCCAGCGCCCATTCGACACGCGTGCGCAGCTCGTCCGTCTCGAGGGCCCAGAGCTCCCGCGGCAGGTAGCGCACAACAGGTCTCGCGACATCCCGGCTGTTCGCCGTGTAGTCGTGAACGATGCACGGGATGTCGCACGCGAGCGCCTCGTCGACGAGCGAGGTGTACTTGGCGATCACGAGGTCCGCCCGTGCCACAAGTCGGTAGGACTCGTTGAGCCTGGCATAGGTGCGGCTGATCCCCACGTTCACCGCGTTCGAGACCCGTTCGGCGAGGTCGGCGAAACGGGGATCGTCGATCCAGGCGTCGCTCTTTCCGCGAACGAGGAAGTACGCATCCGGCTGCTGCTCGGCGAGATCGAGGATGCCGGAGAGGAAGTGGCGGACCGAAGACGGGGACGTCGCCAGGGGGTTGCCGCCGAATCCGGACGCGGTCTGCACGTGGTACGGCAGCACGAGGATGCGGTGCTGCCCCAGAACCTCAGAGGCTGCCCAGCCGTGGGGGGGTGGCCCGGCTGCATAGTCACGGATGAAGTCGGTGCGCCACATCCCGACTGCGGGGGCATCCACGACCGAGACACTGGACGATGCGAGCGCGGCCGCAGTGAAGTGGTCGCTGGCGGTGAGCAGCGTCGACACCGCGAACGGTTGAGATCCGACCACCACGGACAGTGGTCGCTCGTTGAGCGCAGCGGTCCTGATCCCGGCCGCCTCGAGGGCGAGCACGAGCTCGAGGGGCACCTGGAGGTCGAACGCGAACACCGCGAGTCGGACGGCGGGGAAGTCTCTCTGGACGATGGCAGCCTGCGCGTCTGCGATTGCACACGTGTGGGCAAGCAGTTGCACCTGACGAGGCGGGTAGCGCAGTCCGAACACGCGCAGGCATCCCCATACGAGCCGGAGCATCAGGGTCAGCCGCCGTCTCACATCCGGTACGACCGGGAACCCGTGCCGGATGCCCTCCTCGTTCCCCGGACCCCCGGTCCTGCCCATGAGGACAACGTGGGAGGGGTGCAGGGCCGACGAAGGATCGCTGCTGAAGACATGGTCGTACGCGTAGAGCGCGCCGTAGGAGACCCCCTGATTGAGGACGAGCAATGTCGTGGCGTTCGCAGCCGTGGCGAAGCCCCGGGATGGATCGGAGCCATCGAGCGCAAGCGACGGGCTCCGCTCGGCCGTCGCGGATGCGGAGGCCTTCAGGCGCGGCCTGAGTCGGGCCGCAATGAAGCCGAGCCGAGCCAGCGCGCGCGAGCAGGCACCGACCACCTTCCTCCCGCCACGGAGGTCTGACAGCAGAGTGCGGTCCCACGGCGAGGAGCCGACGAACAACACCCGCTCAAACCCCTGGGTCGAGGCCCACATGTCCGCGTAGAAGGCATCAAGCGACCGGTCCGCTATCGCACGGACCAGGACAGAGCGCAGGACGCCCGCCGGGTGGCTGGCCCGCGGATAGCGCTGCGCAAGGTACTCCACAAGCGGCTCTACGTCCTGGGCATCCAGGCTCGCCAGGGCACGGTCCATCGCATCCTCGGTGGAACGCGGCGGGATCGCCAACGCATCGACGGAATCGAGATCGATGGGCCTGACGTTGAAGGCCTCCAGCAGGCGCCTACCCGCCGACGAGGCGAGCGACGTGCGCAGGTACCACGACGTGCGGCCGAAGCCCGAGCGGCGCAGCAGGGTTGGCAGACTGGACCAACCCACGCTGAGGTAGATGACCCCGCGACCGCCTGCCGTGTCTGGACTCACAATGCCGCTATTGTCGCCGACGTGACGTCATCGTCCAACTCTCGGACGTCCATCGCGGTGATCCCCGCCCGCGGCGGATCGAAGCGCATTCCGCGGAAGAACGTCCGACTGATGAACGGGCGCCCCCTGATCGCCTGGGCGATCGACACGGCCATCGCTTCAGGTGAATTCTCCGACGTCGTTGTGTCGACCGACGACGACGAGATCGCGGAGATCGCCCGGGCCCTTGGGGCTTCCGTTCCGTTCGTGCGTCCGGCGGAGCTCTCGCACGACCATGCTTCCACGGTGTCCGTGGTCGCCCACGCTGTAGAGCATCTGCTCCGCCGTGGCGACGAGTTCGACCTTGCCTGCTGCATCTACCCGGCCGCCATCCTCGTGACCGCACACGACCTGCGGGGCGCGCTCGCGGCGCTGCTCGCCTCGTCGCACGACTACGCGTCCACGGTCGTTCGCTTCGGTCATCCGATACAGCGTGCGCTCGACCTCGGTGCCGACGGTGCACTGCGGTTCGCCGACCCCGAGGCGGCGGGACACCGCACCCAGGACCTGCCTCCCCGCTGGCATGACGCCGGCCAAGTCTACTGGGGCCGGGCCGGCGCATGGCGGAAGGCGACACCGATCCTGCCCAACTCCGTGGGATACGAGCTTCCGTCACACCGGGCCGTCGACATCGACACCGAGGATGACTGGCTGCGGGCCGAGCGCCTGCACGCGGTGGCGCTCGGTCGCTAGGTGGCCTGCGCGAGCCAGGACGCGACGCGCGCGCCCAGGGCTGGGTCGGCGGCCACGATGAGGCCGTCGGGCTTGTCGTACGGGCCGGTCAACCGGAAGTCGCGGCCGTCAGCCCCGCTCACGAAGGCGCCCACCTCGTGCGCGATGGCCAGGGCCGGGGCCACGTCCCAGTCGCGCACCACCACGTCCTTCACGAAGAGGTCCGCCCGCCCAGTGGCCACCAGCGCGGCCTTGAGCCCGATGCTCCCGGACTCGACGTAGGCATCGGTGCCCAGCCACTGCATGACCTGATCGCACACCCCTCGCGGCTCGGGGTAGTTGTCGATGACGACGACCCCCGCCGAAGGCGCTGGCCGGCGGGCGGGCAGCAGCTCGCCGCCAAGGTACGCGCCGTCCCCCCGGGCGGCGGTCCAGGTCGCTCCCAGGACGGGCGCATGGATGACGCTGAAGACGACCGATCCGTCGACGATCCTGGCGAGCTGGCAGACGAAGCCGGGGAACCCGGACGACCAGCTCGCCGTGCCGTCGATGGGGTCGATGAGCCAGTAGTCGGCCGGCCGATCCTCTGCGTGGAAGGCGTCCTCCTCGGACACGATGGGCACGCCCGGATAGGCGTCACGGAGGCGGGCACCGAGCGTGGTGTGGGCGTAGAGATCGGCCCGCACCTGCGCCGCCATGCGGTCCGCTGCGATGAGACCCGCCAACGGTCCGCGCAGGGCGGCCACGCCGTCGCCGACCTCGACCGCGGCAGCGGTCGCTGCGTCCCAGGTCGTGCTCACTGCAGGGCGTCCCAGGTGATCCACTCGTCCTGCTCGATCACCCTGCGGGCGTGGCGGCCCACGACCTGTGGCCGCAGGGATGGCGAGATGCCCAGCCCGGGTCGCTTGACGACGAGCATGGTGTCGTCGATGGCTGCCCCAGCGGCGATGTCGACGGCCGCGTGAAGGCTGCGGCGCCCCTTCTCGGCCATCTCGGCCTCCTCGGGCCGCGGGCCCGCCTTGCGACCGTCGCCCTGGGCGGCCTCCACCTCCCTGATGCGGTGCACCATGACGGCGAGCTCATCGGGCTCCATCGCGAACGAGTGATCGGGGCCGGCGTCGGAGCGGTCGAGGGTGAAGTGCTTCTCGATGAAGCATGCCCCGAGCGCGACTGACGCGACGCACACGGTGTCGCCCATCGTGTGGTCGGAGTACCCGACGAGGGTTCCGAACGCCGCCCTCATGCTGGCCATGGCGCGGAGGTTCGCCAGGGCCGGAGGCGCCGGATACAGCGACGTGCACTGCAGCAGGATGGTCTGGTCGTTGCCCTCGGCCGCCATCGCGTCGAGCGCCAGCTGGATGTCCATCCACGTCGCCATGCCCGTCGACAGCACGATCGGCTTGCCCGTGCGGGCCATCGCCGCCACCAGGCCAACGTCCGGAAGGTCGAACGACGCCAGCTTGTGGGTGGGCACCCCGAGCGCATCGAGCTCGGCCAGCGCCTCGACGTCGCAGGGCGAGGAGAAGAACTCCACGCCACGCTCGTTGGCGTGCTGGAGCAGCCGGCCCTGCCACGAGCGGTCGAGCTCGAGCGACTCGATGAGCGCGAACGTGTCCTGGCCGCCGAGGTATGAGAAGCCGGGCGTGCGGCGCGAGTAGTGCTGGGAGGCACGGAACGTCTGGAACTTCACCGCGTCCACGCCGGCGTCGGCTGCGGCATCAATGAGGCGCAGAGCCTTGTCGAAGTCCTGGTCATGGTTGGAGCCGATCTCGGCCACGAGGAAACATGGCCGGCCGTCGCCGACCTCCCTGGCGCCGATCGTCACGTGGGTCATCTCAGTCGACCTCGATCCTCGTCCGCCGTGCCGATGATCTCGTTGTGCCAATAGCGCTCGAGCCGGATGCCGTCCTCGAAGTCCTCGAGGGGCTGACCCTCGGCGGAGTCGAAGCACAGCTCCAGGGGATCCAGACCGGCCGCCACCGCGAGGCACACCGTGGTGGACACCCGTGGATTGAGCTCGAACGGCACGAAGACCCCGCTGTCGTCGAGCATGCCCTGAACGTTGTAGCAGCCCTGCGCCGCCGTGGCCTCGTGGATGCGCTCGCACACCGAGCGCACCCCGGGATGGTCCGCGGCCACGGCGCTGATCGTGACACCGCGCTTGGCGAGCACGTGCACCGGGAACACCGTCCGCAGGGAGCCGCGCCCGTTGACCATGACCTGCACGGTGTACTCGTCGCCGCGGATCAGCTCCTGCACGATGAAGGTGTCCGCTGCATCGGCGCGAAGGTCCCTCTCTGCGGCGAGCCCCTCTGCGTCGTCGACGACGGTGACCCCGCGGGAGCCACGCCCATGCCGCGGCTTGACGATCGCCGGGAATGACGACCACCGACTCGACGAGCCGAGCGGCAGGGTGCGCGGCACCCGGATGCCCGCCCCGGCGAGGGCCTGCGTGAACGAGAGCTTGTCGAGCATCGTCTCGACGAACGCTGCATCCGGGAGCAGCACGACGGTGGGGGCCAGTGCCTCGCGGTGGCGGGCCAGCGGCCCGAGCTCCTCATCGACACCGGGGACGATCACGTCGACCGACTCATCGCGGCACAGGCGGACGACGGCGTCCAGGTAGGCGGGGTCGCCGGCCATCGGAACCGCATGGGCCCGATCGTCCGGCACCACGGCACTGATGCGCCTCGGGTCCGGGTCGCAGAAGTGCACCTCGTGCCGGCCCTCGAGCAGGTCCCAGAGGGCCTGCGTGCCCGCGCCGCCGCCGCCGGTGAAGAGCACCCGCACGCGTGCTCCTCCCGTCAGCGACACCCAGCTCAGCGTCGATCGCCCCTGTAGGCTACCGATGTGACGGTGCTGGTAGTGGCGGCCCACCCTGACGACGAGGCTCTCGGCTGCGGGGGGACGATCGCCAGGCACGCAGCCGACGGCGACGACGTGTTCGTCGCCTTCCTCGCAGACGGAGTCACCTCGCGCGCTCCCGCGGCCGACCACTCAGCGGGCGTTTCCCGCCGTCAGGACGCAGCCCGCTCAGCCGCCCGGATCCTCGGCGTCCGTGACGTGCGGTTCGGTGACCTCCCCGACAACCGGCTCGACACCCTTCCCCTGCTCGTCCTCGCCCAGGCGGTGGAGGCGGTCATCGACGACGTCGCGCCCACGACCATCTACACGCACTTCGCCCACGACCTCAACGTCGATCACCGCCTGGTGCACGAGGCGGTCATGACGGCAGTGAGGCCGCAGCCCGGCTCCCGCGTCGCCACCGTCCTCACCTTCGAGACGGCGTCGAGCACGGAGTGGCGCACCCCGCAGGCCGCCACCGCCTTCGCCCCCGACTGGTTCGTCGACATCACCGACACGCTCGACCTGAAGCTCCAGGCCCTCGATGCCTACGCCGAGGAGATGCGGCCGTGGCCGCACCCGCGCTCGCGCGAGGCCGTCGGCCATCTCGCGCACTGGAGGGGCTCCACCGTGGGGCGCGTGGCCGCCGAGGCCTTCGTCCTGGCCCGCCACATCGCATGATCGTCGCGTTCCGCGTCGACTCCTCGACGGAGATCGGCTCCGGGCACGTTATGCGCTGCCTCGCACTGGCCGAGGGCCTCCGCGATCGCGGTGCCGCGGTCACGTTCGTCTGCCGCGACCACGAAGGCCATCTGGTCGAGATCATCCGTGCGCGCGGATTCGCCGCGACCGTCCTTTCCGCACCGCGGCCCGGGCGCGACGCCGCCTGGGGCATGCTCGGCGTGCCCTGGGAGCAGGACGCGACGGACTCCCTCATGGCCCTGCCGTCGGACACCGATTGGCTCGTCGTCGACCACTACGGCCTCGGCGCCTCATGGGAGGCGGCGATGCGCGAGCGGGTTCCGCACATTCTCGTCATGGACGACCTCGCCGACCGCCGCCACGACTGCGACGTACTGATCGACCCCACCTACCCGGGTGATGCGACCCGCTACTCCGGGCTGGTCCCGACGACTGCGCGCCTCCTGCTCGGCCCGCGGTACGCCCAGATGAGCGGGGCCTATGCCGCTGCCGTCGGGAGTTCGGGAGACCTGCACAGGGACGGCTCGCGGCTTCTCATCTTCTACGGCGGGACCGACATCCACGACCTCACCTCACGCACCCTTCGGGCGGCGAGCAGGGGGAGCCTGAGCGACCTCCCCGCCGACGTGATCGCGGGGGCCACGAACCCCCAGCGACCCGCGGTCGAGGCGCTCGCCCGCACGCGGCCCGGCACTACCATGCACCCGCCCCAGCCGACGCTGGCCGATCTCATGTCCCGCTGCAGCATCGCCGCAACGGCAGGGGGTGTCACGCTCTGGGAACGCCTCTGCCTGGGCCTTCCCGGCGTGGTCGTCAGCCTCGCCGAGAACCAGGTCGCCTCCTGTCAGGCACTTGCGGAGGCGGGCCTCATCACCTACCTCGGCGGCATCGAGGAGGCCAGCGAGGACGTGATCGCCGACGCACTCCAGCGCTTGCTCGACGAGCCGACGCTCACGGACGAGACGGCTCACGCGGGGCAGGCGCTCGTGGACGGCCTCGGCGCCCCGCGCGCAGCCGAGATCCTCGTGCCCTCGTCGGCCAGCGACCTGGTCCTCCGGGAGGCCGGCGCCGCAGATCGCGGGCGCTACTTCTCCTGGGCCAACGATCCGTCCGTCCGCCGCAGTGCGCTCTCGACCCGGCCGATCACCTGGGCCGAGCACCGGGCATGGTTCGACCGGCGACTGGCCAGCACGGACTGCTACCTGCTCGTGTTGGAGGCGCATGGCCTCCCCCTGGGCCAGGCACGGTTCGACGTGGCCGACGGCGTTGCCGTCCTCGACTACTCGGTCGACGAGGCGGTGCGGGGCCGGGGCTGGGGGGAGATCCTGCTCACGCGGGCCATCGACGCCCTGCGCACTCGAACGAGCATCGACATCGTCGCCGACGTGCGGATCGACAACGGCGCGTCGGCGGCGACCCTGGCGCGCGCCGGGTTCCGCCCGTCGGGTGACGACACGGTCGCCCCGGGAGTGCTCCGACTACGGCTGCAGCGCGGTGATGACCGCCTCGCCGACGACGCCGATCTCGTCGTCGGTCAGTGACGTGAACATCGGCATCGAGATCTCCCGCGAGTAGAAGTCCTCGGCCACGGGGCACAGTCCCCGCGGATAGCCCAAGTCGGCGAACACCGGATGCCAGTAGGCGGGCAGGTAGTTGACCTGCACCCCGATGCCGGACGCTCGGAGCCGCTCGAACACCTCGCGTCGGCGATCTGCCGGGACCCGCAGCGGGTACAGGTGCCAGATCGGGTCGACATCGTCGCGCTGGACCGGGATCTCGAGGCCGGGGACGCCCGCGTAGATCGCGTCGTGGGCCGCCTTGATCTCGGCACGCCGTGCCTTGAACCCCGCTAGCCGCCGGAGCTGCTGGGAGCCCAGGGCGGCGAGAACGTCCGGGAGCCGGTAGTTCAGCCCGAACGAGTGGACCTCCTGGTGCCAGGGTCCCTGGTCGGCGACACGATGCCGAGCGGGGTCCCGGATCAGGCCCTGACGGGCGAACTCCCGCGCACGCAGGAGCCGCTCGGGGTCCCGGACGGCCACGGCGCCGCCCTCGGCCGTCGTGATGTTCTTCGTCGGGAAGAACGAGAAGGCCGTGATGTCGGCCAGCGATCCGACCGCACGACCGCGGTAGGTGGAGCCCAGGCTGTGGGCGGCGTCCTCGATGAGGACCAGCCCATGCCGGTCGGAGATCCCTCGCAGGGCATCCATGTCCGCAGGATGGCCGGCATAGTCGACGGCCACGATCGCCTTGGTGCGCGGGGAGATGGCCGCCTCCACCGCCGCCGGGTCGATGTTCGCCGTGTCGGCGCACACGTCCGCGAAGACGATGCTCGCTCCGAGGGCCACCGCGGTGGCCTGCGTGGCGATGAAGGTCATCGGCGGCGTGATGACCTCGTCGCCCCGACCTACTCCGGCAGCGGCGTAGGCCACGTGCAGTGCCGCGGTGCCGGACGACACCGCGACGACCGGGACGTCACCCGTCCACGCCCTGAGGTCGGACTCGAAGTCGGTGACGGCGGGCCCGGTGGTCAGCCATTCGCCGCGGAGCACGGCCTCGACAGCGGCGACGTCGTCATCGTCGATATCGTGATGGCCGTACGGGATCACGGCGTCACCCGATGCCGAGAATGGTCCGCAGCTCCGCCTGCGTCAGCCAGAGGTCGTTCGTGTCCGAGCGGTAGCTGAAGCCCACGGGCACCTGCTCGCCCTCGACCGGGGTGAAGCCCCAGTCCGCGATGGTCGGGGTGACCACGTAGCGGTCGTCCTGCCGGAAGGTCCGGTGGCTGTCGTCCGGGGAGATCATCTCCTCGTGCAACTTCTCGCCGGGGCGGATGCCGAGCGTCACCGTCGGGTACCCGGGAGCAATGGCCTCGATGAGGTCGGTGAGCTTCATGCTCGGGATGCGCGGCACGTAGAGTTCGCCGCCATTCATCCGGTCGAAGGAGTCGACCACGAACGCGACCGCCTGGTCGAGGGTGATCCAGAACCGGGTCATGCGCTCGTCGGTTATCGGGAGCGGTTCACCGGCAGCCATCTTCTGCCGGAAGAAGGGAACGACTGATCCACGGCTGCCCATCACGTTGCCGTAGCGCACGACGGCCAGGCGCGTGTCCTGCGCATGGGCGTAGTTGTTGCCGGCGATGAACAGCTTGTCCGCGGTGAGCTTGGTGGCGCCATAGAGGTTGATCGGCGATGAGGCCTTGTCGGTGGACAGGGCGACCACCTTCTTCACGCCCTCGTCGATGGATGCGTCGATGACGTTCTGGCTGCCGAGCACGTTGGTCTTCACGAACTCGAAGGGGTTGTACTCCGCAGTGTCGACCTGCTTGAGCGCAGCGGCGTGGACGACGTAGTCGATGCCGTGCAGCGCGCGGTGCAGCCGCTCGCGGTCGCGGATGTCGCCGAGGAACCAACGCAGCCTGCGGTCGCCCTCGAACTCGGCCTTCATCTCGTACTGCTTCAACTCGTCGCGCGACAGGATGGCGATCCGCTTGGGGTCGAGGTTGTCGAGCGCGTAGCGGACGAATGCCTTCCCGAAGGATCCCGTCCCACCCGTGATGAGGATGGAGGACTCTCTCAATTCGGACATTCGACCTCGCTTCTCGGGCACGCGACTGTGCTGCTGAAGGATACAGACCCGGGTGAGCTCACAGACCGAGCAACTGCGCCTGATGGTCGAAGACCGGTGATTGGGCCCGCACCTCGTCGAACGAGCCCTGGGCGACAACGCGTCCGCCCTCGAGGTACAGCACCTGGTCGCAGTGCCGGACGGTGGCCAGGCGATGGGCGATCGTGATCGTCGTGACGTCGCCCTCGAGGTCCCGCATGGTGCGGGCGATCGCCTGCTCCGTCTCGGAGTCGAGGGCGCTCGTCGCCTCGTCGAGCACCAGCAGCCGAGGGCGCGTGTAGAGGGCCCGCGCAACGCCCAGGCGCTGACGTTGACCTCCGCTCAGGCGCATTCCGTTCTCGCCGATCTGCGTCTCCAACCCCTCACGACCATCCCGGAGGAATGCGGCGAGGTGCGCGCGCTCCAGGGCGTCCCACACCCAGTCGTCGTCGACGGCGTCACGCGGCAGCCCCAGGGCGACGTTGTCACGTGCTGTGCCGTTGACGAGCCCGACCTCCTGGGGCACGTAGGCGATTCCCCCGGGCCACGTGGTGATGGCCTCCGACGGCGGGACGCCGCCGATGAGGGCGGTGCCCGAATCGGGCACCACGATCCCCAGCAGGATGTCAGCGAGTGATGACTTTCCTGCGCCCGTCGATCCCACCAGGGCCACGGACGCACCCTCGGTCGCCGTCAGGCTGATTCCTGCGATGGCCGGGGTAGGCGTGCCGGGATACGTGAGCCAGACGTCGTTGAGGGACACGCTCGGCACGAAGCCGGTGTGACCCGCCTCGAGATTCGCACGGATATCCACGGCACTCGGCAGGCTCAACGGCGCATTCGGAGCCTGCTCGAGCTCATGGGCGAGCGTGAACGCCTTCGTCGCGGGGGCCTCTGCGCTTCGGATGGAGAGTGCCGCTCCCTGCAGTCGCATCACGGCGGGCATGACGCGGGAGCCGGCCACCAGGAACACCGCGACGATCCCGACCGCGGCAGCGGCATCCTTGGTGGCCACCTGCGATGCAGCAAGGGCCAGGGCGCCGACGACGAGCGCGATCTCGAAGACGAATTTGGGCAGGATCCCCATGAACTGGCTGTCGGCGGCGAGATTCGCCGATCGCCAGCGCAGGCGCTGGATGCGATCGGCGTAGAGGCCACGCCGATCCGAGACCATGACCTCGCGATAGCTGGCCAGTGCCTCCTGGATCACCACATAGCTGTCAATGTCCACATCCGTGGACTCGTGACCCAGACGGCTGGCCCAGCCCGACAGACCACGCTGAAGCCCGAAGGCGAGCAGCCCGAAGAAGATGACGGCGAACAGGGTCACCCATGGATCGATGGCGACAAGACCCAGCCCCAGGACCACGAGTAGGGCAACGTCTGCGATTGCCGAGCTCGTGGCTCCCAGAACGCCGACGGTGGCTGCCTGGGTAGCGATGGTGAGCACGAACGCAAGGTCCTGGCTCGAGCGCGCCTGCACCTCCAGGAGCGGCCTGGACAGCAGTGCACCCGCCAGTCGGCCCGACAGAGCCGCCTGCCGATGGGCGAGGAAGCGATAGGTCCGTCGAGTGAGCACCGCGCTGAGCAGCGTCTTCGTCACGAGGGCTGTGCCCGCGATGATGCACAGATAGGCGACGAGCGTCACCGGATCCATGTCCTCGAGGCCGAAGCGGTCGATGATCGACTGGACGGCAGCCGGCGTCTCAGTGCCGCTGACGGCGGCGATCGACAGCACGCTCACCAGGCCCAGGAGAAGCACGCCAGCAAGATCGAGGAAGCCCGTGGCCATCTGTGCGAGCGTGACCAGCACGAGCTTCCACTGGTCGGGACGGGAGAGCATCCTCAGCGAGCCGCGGATAACCCTCAGAGCCGTCACAGCACGACCCTATCGACCGTCATGAGCGGTCCCCCGGACCCAGATCTGGTTGTAGCTGGTGGCGAACTGGCCTCCGTCGAAGATCTCGGAGCGCCGGCGCTCCGAGAGCGTGAAGCCCGCAGCCTCCAGCGCGACAGCCACCTCGGATGCGAGCTCGGTGAAGGCGTCGTCGACCTCGATGAGTACCGATCTCAGGCTCGGCTGTCGCAGCGTCTGGCCCGCTCCCCGCAGGATCAGGTGCTCGATGCCGTCGACATCGATCTTCATGAGGGCTGGCGGCTCCGGGAGCAGGCCCTCAGCCAGCATGAAGTCCAGGCTCATCCCCGCCGTGCGGAACTCCATCCGCGTGTCGAGGGGCTGGCCGTCATGGCCGAAGTCGGCGCCGAAGGTCGACATGGCACCGCCCTCGTCGAGCATCGACAAGTGGAAGTCGGCCACCTGGTTCGACGATGTGAGCGGGTTGGGGACGATGACGACCTGGGAGGAGACCCCGTTCACCGACACGTTGCGGCCGAGCAGGCCCAGGTTGAGCACCGACGGCTCGAAGGCGTAGACCGTGCCGGGATGGGACTTGGCGAAGTAGATGCTGTAGATGCCCACGTTGGCGCCGATGTCGTAGAGCGCACCCGTTCCGCTGTACGCGTCAAGCCACTCGAGCGTCTCCGGCTCCTTGGTGGAGAAGGTCTCGGCGCGGTAGCGGCACACCTCGTTGGGCACGAAGAAGGTCATGTGCACGTCGCCGTTGGGCCCGGGGTGGACGACGTCCGCCGTCAGGTCGCGATTCTGGGCGTACGTACGATCGCCCCACGCGATCCCGAAACCGCGCCAGCGACGCGCCAGAAGGCCGGCGTAGGCCGAGGCGAGCCGCAACGGCAGAAGCAGCAGGGCCTGGAACGCGTTCTTCAGCGAGCTCAGCTCCTCAGGGTGAACAGCGGGACGAGGGTCTGGCACTCGAGTCGGGCGGCGACATCGCCTCGCTCGAGGCCATCGACGATGACGTCGAGGGTCTCGGCATAGGCCGCGGCCACCAGTGCGATGTCGTCCGCGGTGAAGGCGGTCGTCACGTCGTGCGTGCCCAGCACGAGCACCCCCCGCCGCAGCATCTCCTGCAGGAACAGGGTCTTCACCTCGTTGAGGGTGCGCGCGTCGGCAACGGACCACTTGAGGAAGAACCACGAAGGGTGGCCGGTGAACTCGAGGAGGCTCTTCGAGGCCTCGGACCGCGCCGCATCGACGGCCTCCACGAGCTCGGCGCCGATACGGGCGAGCGCCGCTGTGGGTTCGCCCGTGGCCATCCGTCCGAGCACCACGTCGGCCGCGGCCAGCGAGAGCGTCTCGCCGCCGAAGGTGCCGGAGAAGAAGATGTCCTGCATCAGCATCATGAGGTCGCGGCGGCCGACGACGGCCGACAGCGGGAAGCCGTTGGCTAGCCCCTTGCCGAACGCGGCGAGATCCGGCGTCACGCCGAAGTACTCCTGGGCTCCGCCGGCGGCGAAGCGGAAGCCGGTGAGCATCTCGTCGAACACCAGCACGATGCCGTGCCTCTGGGTGACCTCGCGGACGCCCTCGAGGAAGCCGGGCTCGGGCCACGTCGAGGTCATCGGCTCCATGATCAGGGCGGCGATGCCGTCGGGGTGCGCCGCGATCACTCGCTCGACCGCGGCGAGGTCGTTGTACGGCACGGCATGGGTGAGTGCCTGCGTCGCGGCGGGCACCCCCAGGTTGCGGGTCGTGCTGCCGATGAACCAGTCCTGCCAGCCGTGGTAGCCGCACGCGATCACGTGGTCGCGTCCGGTGGCCGCCCGTGCCAGCCGGATCGCGGCCGACGTCGCGTCGGTGCCGTTCTTGGCGAAGCGCACCATCTCAGCGCAGGGGATGAGGTCGACGACCTGCGCCGCCACCTGCTCCTCGAGCGGGTGCGACAGCGAGAGCGTGACACCGGAGTCCAGCTGCCGGACGACCGCCTGGTTGATCTCCTCGTCGCCGTAGCCGAGCACCACCGCGCCCAGCGAGCTGACGAGATCGACGTACTCGTTGCCATCGACATCCCAGGTCCGGCTGCCCCGGGAGTGCGTCACGAACAGAGGGGAGGCGCCCACCGGGTACTGGGTGCGCGACTTGCTGAAGGTCTGGGCACCGAGCGGGATCGTGTGCTCCGCTCGCTCGAGCTGCTCGAGCGAGCGGCGGTAGCGATCTGCGAGGTCAGGCATTCATCGCTCCCGTGTCGAGGCCCACGAGGGCCGCGTTGCGCACCTCGTCGGCGGTGGTGCGGCTCAGGCCAGGCTCACGTTCGATGAGCGCCAGCACATCCCCCAGGTCGAAGCCAGGGTCGGCCAGGTACAGGGCCTCGTAGACTGACGTCACGAACGCGAGGTCGTCCGGGGTGTCGACGGTCCAGCGCAGCGACGACAGGTCCACCGGCCCGGCGTGGTTGGCAAGGCGGTACCGCTCTGGACGGCGGTAGACGCCCAGGGTGACGTGCTCGCGCTCGGCAGCATCGTCAGTGACGCCAGCGACATCGACCAGGACGCTGGCCCGCACGACCTCGGCATCGAGCCCGTCGGGGAACGTGGGTGTGAGGGTGTTCGAGCAGTAGTCGACGTCGCTGGCGGCAAACTGCTCGATGACGGCATCGATCACCGTCGGGGACGTGAGCGGGCAGTCGGCGGTGAGCCGCACGACCACGTCGGGCTCGTACTGCTCGATGGCGAGCACGTAGCGGGCCAGCACGTCGTCGAGCGGGCCGCGCACGACCGGGATGCCGAACGTCCCGGCGAGCTGCGCCAGCGGATCGTCAGCGGAGTCGGTGGAGGTGGCCAGCACGATGCCGTCGATCCGACGGCTCCGCCGGATGCGCTCGACCTGCCGGACGACCATGGGCTCGCCCAGCAGCGGCATCATCACCTTGCCCGGGAGCCGTGACGACGACATGCGTGCCTGAAGCACCGCCAGAGTCGTCACGGGACGATTCTCGCAGCCCTCACCGCCTCCAGCGACGCGGGTCCACGAGATCGGCGTCGTCGGACGCGAGGTCAGCCCAGTCTTCGTCGATCGGCTCGGCAGCCCACGCATCGGCGATCTGCGCGAGCTCGGCGGCGCTCGTGACCCCGACCACGACGGGGCCGGCCCACGGCAGGCCCCGCGTGAACGACAGGCAGGCAGCGAGCGGATCGACGCCACGCTCCTCGCAGAAGCGATGGAATGCCCGGACATCAGAGTGGTCGCGCAGCGGGGTCCCGGCAGCCGGGTCGAGAAGGAGGCCCTGCAGGAAGACGCTGCGCACCTGCACCTCGGCGCCCACGTCGGCGAGGCGCGCGGTCACGGGCGAGTGGCGCAGTCGCTGGTCGACCGGGCTGGCGGGCACCTGCACGGCGCCCAGCCGATCGAAGACCCGCTCCGCGCGCTCGAGCTCCTCGGCGTCGTAGGCGGACACTCCGACCCGGGCCGCGAGGCCCTGGTGCACGGCCTCGGCCAGGGCCTCGGCCACGGCCGCCGCCTCGGCATCGGACAGGGCCGACCAGTCGTGCACCAGGCAGGCATGAACCGCCGGGACACCGAGCTCCTCCAAGGTGGCCTCGAGCTGGGCCAGCGCGGGCAGGTCGGCTGATGGCCCGCCGAAGACCTTCGTGGTGACGCGGAACCGGCCTGCCCATGGCCGCAGCCGGGACAGCGCCCTGCCGTAGCCGTGCGAGGGGTCGGTGGTGCGATGGGTGTCCGCCATGGTCACGCCCCGGGCGAGCGCCTCCTCGACCACGGCAGCCACGTCGGCATCCGTCAGGGCCCCGCGCGCGTTGGTGACCCCGTACGCGCTCCCCCACTGCGCGGTCCCGAGCACGAGCCGCGAGCCCGCGTCAGGCATCAGGCGCCCCCTGGTAGCGATACGCGACGACCGCAGCGAGCACGGCGTCGATCTCGGCCAGCACGTCGGCGGGGAGCCCCACCCCGACAGCGCGGGCGTTCTCGGAGACCTGCTCCGGCCGCGACGCCCCGATGATCGCCGCGCTCACCGTCGGGCGCGACAGCACCCACGCCAGCGACATCTGCGCCAGCGACAGTCCCAGCCGCTCGGCCAGCGGCAGGAGCCGCTGGACGGCGGCCAGCACGTCGTCGTGCATCCACCGGCTGATGTAGGCCGCACCCTCGGAGTCGGTCGCCCTGGACGACGGCGGCGGCGGCTGTCCCGGCATGTA
>CALGTB010000169.1 GCA_937902285.1 uncultured Actinomycetes bacterium
GGTGTCAACGATCACTGTGGACACCCGTCAACTATGTCAATGGACAGGTCACCCGAGGCGGCTCTCGTTCGACAGTCGTTGCGCTCCGGTGAAGCCTGCGCTCTACGCCAAGCTTGAATCCCTCCTTCTCGCTCCCGCCCGACGCACCAGAGAGACCAGTCATACGCGGCAACCGGGTCAGGCGGTGTGGCTGGAACCCTGCCTGGGAAGCCCCGAGTCGAATCACGACGGGTGGCTGCAACCGCTCGCTAGGCTGCCCTGATCTGTATGGCTCGGGGCCGTTCGCACCTGGTCATGCAAAGGGTCGTGGACCGAAGGGATTGAGATGTCGATGCGCGTCGCGTACGTGGTGCTCTATGTCACCGATGCGGAGGTCTGCCGCCGGTTCTGGATCGAGCAGGTGGGGATGGTCGAGAAGAAGCGCACGGAGGCCGGCGACTTCGTGGTCGTCCAGGTCGGCTTCGCCGATCAGCCGTTCGCCTTCGAACTCGTTCCGCTCGCGCTGATGGCTGACAACCCCGATGGCCTCGATCTCGCAACGCCGTCCATCGCCCTGCACGTGGATGACCTGGAGGCGGCACGCCTCCAACTGGTCGAGCGGGGCGTCACGGCGCTGGAGATCGGGGAGTACAGCGGCGTGCGTAGCTTCGCGTTCAGCGACCCAGAGGATCGCTGGTTCGCCGTCACGGGCTGACCCGCCCGCGCAGGGCAGGCGGCCTTACCTCGAGCTGTCCACGGCCGACGCGGGACTGAGGTGAGTTCATGACGGACGTCGATTACGCGGTCGACCTCGCGGCTCGCGAGTCGGGCTTCTCGGGCGCCGTGCTGGTCGATCGCGCCGGTTCGGTGGTCATGTCAGCGGCCTATGGATTCGCCGACCGCCGATCAAGCATCCCCGTCGAGTTGTCCACGCAGTTCGGCCTGGCGAGCGGCACGAAGCTGTTCACCGCGCTGACCTTGATGAGCCTCATCGAGTCGGGGGAGCTGCGGCTCGACGACCGCGTGCGCAACGTGCTTGGGCCGGACCTGCCTCTCATCGACGATGGCGTCACGATCGAGCACCTCTTGTGCCACCGGTCCGGCATCGGGGACTATCTCGACGAGTCGCTCTTCACCGACATCAACGACTTCGAGCTCCCCGTGCCCGCTCACCGGCTCTGGTCGACCGAGCAGTACGTTCCAATCCTTGACGGCCATCCCCAGGTATCGGCTCCGGGCGCGAGGTTCGAGTACAACAACGGCGGCTACGTCGTCCTCGCGCTCGTCGCGGAGCGCGCAGCAGGCCCGCCGTTCGAGGTGCTGGTCCGCGAGCGAGTCTGCGACCGCGCGGGCGTGGATGCGACGGGCTTCCTGCGATCCGACGAGCTCCCGCGGTCCGCAGCGCTGGGCTACCTGGACGCCGATGGCCTGCGCACCAACGTGTTCCACCTTCCCGTTCTCGGGAGTGGTGATGGCGGGATCTATTCGACGGTTGCAGATGTCAGCGCTGTTTGGCGGGCCTTCGTGGATGGACGGATCGTGCCGCCCGACCGTGTCGGTCAGATGCTGACCCCGCGTCGAGGATCGGTGGACAGCGCCCTCGACTACGGACTCGGTGTGTGGCTCCATGGAGACGGGGTCCTGGAGATCCACGGCTACGACGCCGGCGTCTCGTTCTACAGCCTTCACGACCCCGCGTCCGCCGTGACCTGCACCGCCATCTCCAACACCGGCCACGGCACCGGCGCGCTTGAGGAGCTGCTGGAGCGGCGAGTCAGAGGGTGATGGTCGCGCGATCTCCGGGAGTGCGCTCGCCAGTCGGCGCAGTGCACCTCCTTCTCTGTGGCTAGGATCTCGCCAACCGAAGACGGCGGCAGGTGAGGAGACACAGTGGGTTGGACGTCACGCGTCGCGGTCGGCGGCCTCGGAGCGGCCGTGCTGGCCGCAGGAGTCTGGACGGCGGGCGGGCTCGCCAGTGTTGCCTCGGCAGACGCAGCGATTGATGGACTGGTTGTCAACGGCCGGGTGACCTCGACGGTCAACTCGTTCTGGTTCGGCCAGATGAACCGTGACGGGCTGTGCAATGTGATGGCCGGCTGCCTGGCCGCGCGCGGCGAGGGTGACTCGTGGGTGCTCACGATCGCCATGCCAGTAGCCATCCCAGGGGTGTCGTCCGTCGATGTGAACGTGCAGGTCACGGAACGCGTGCCGCTCAAGTCGATGAGTCTGAAGATGACGTACTCGAGCGCGCAACTGGGTGATCTTGACGCGTCGATGACCGTCAGTCTCAGCCCGAGGGGCGGCGACACCGACGTCGCTCTCACGATGGAGAAGGTGACCGCGACGGGAGCGATCGCTACCGGCGTCGCGTCGTTCGCCTCTGCTCTCCAGCCCCGCATGACCGCCACGATGGCGCAGTTGAGTGAGGATCGCGTGATCGCCGGCACCAAGGTGCGGCTGGCCATCAGCAGATCGGGCAAGGCGACCGTTGTCGTGACGGGCAAAGGCCTCGCGAAGGGGTCTCCCGTCGCCAGCGGCACCGTCTACATGGTTGCGGGTGACAAGGTCGTCTGCACTGGCAACGTCAGCCGCTCCCGTGGCTCGTGCAAGCTGCCAAAGCTCGCGCCCGGAACCGAGGTGCGGGCGACCGTCGTCGGCCAGTTCGACAACGGCTATCCGATCTGGAACTCCGACGCAGACGAGGTACGGCGATGAGGATCCGGACGAAACTCGCACTCAGCGCGACACTCCTGGTGATCACGGTCCCCCTTTCCGCTAGTTCATGCCAGTCGATCGCCGCCTCCCCTGCCGCTGTGAACGCGCTGCACTTCGACATCGCCACGATGGGAATCGTGCCCGGCACTGCTGAGGAAAGGCCGCCCAACACGTTCCGGCTGACCGCCGGTCCTGCGAAGCGGACGCTGCAGGTCACCCTGCAGTCGCGGTCGAACGGCGCCGACGGATTCACGGTGCCACAGCAGCCGGAGTTCTGCACGCTCGATCTCGGTGGTCGGATGGACATCGCCTTCGTCCAGCTCGAAGGCGACACCTACGTCGGTCAGGTGTCCACGCCGACGTCGTTCGAGGCAGGGAAGTCCGTCCGCGGGTCCCTCCGGTGCGACATCGGCGGTATCCCGAAGACGGATCAGTTCACCGTCGTCATCGTCAAGTAGGGACCTAAGCCCGTCAGGGCATCGCGGGAGCGGAAGTGGTTCCCCGGAGATGATCACCGCTTGGGTGCGCGGGCCGAATGCGACATATAGGGTGCGGCAATGCCGACTGCATTGTTCGCCCGCTGGGGCGCCGCCACCGTAGCCCTCGCCCTGACGCTCACTGCCCTGCCGTTGACACAGTCGGCTGCAGCACCTGCCGGCTGGAAGCCGGGCGACTGCTTCGCGCGGGCGAGCGTCTTCGACGACGTGGTCGAGCTCGGGTCCAAGGTCAACTGCGCTCGACCGCACCGAGTGCAGATCATCGGCGGCGCGGCATTGCCGGCCAGCCTCGCGGCATTGCCGCTGGCCGAGCTCAAGGACGACGCCAACACGGCTGTGCTCGACCAGTTGGTCGCGTTCAGCCACGAGGTGTGCTCACCGGCCAAGACCGCACCGAACATATGGCCGGGCAAGGGTGCCGCGGTAGCAGCGGCTCTTCGGCCAGCCGCCACAGTGACCGGCGGCGGGGTGCTTCCGGGTCTGCGCGGGACGACGAACTTCGGGTGGCTGTTCCCGGACGCGAAGTCCTTCGAGGCCGGAGACAGGTCACTGATCTGCGTCCTGTACGCGCCCAAGGGGCAGGTGGGCAGTCCGCAGGAGTCGATGGGGACCTTGCGCGGCGATGTTCGACTGCTCGCCACGAGCCGGCCGCTCCCGACGATGAGGGCCTGCGTGCTCTACGACGCGGAGGGCCTCGGCCAGCCCGCGAGCTGCGCCAAGCCGCATGGCGACGAGTTGATGGCGTTCTTCGCGGCTCGGCTTCCGGCCAACTATGCCGACATGACAGATGCACAGTGGGCTCCCTATGACGATCAGTGCCGCGGCGTCGTCGAGGCTCTCGTGGGGGCTGCACGACCTGACCTGCGGGCCTACGTGGATGCGTCGGCCAGACCGGATGCCGGCACGCTCGTGTACCTCAGCTGCTACGTGCAGCGACAGAAGGCGGCCGACGGCTCGTACCCCCTTCTCCCTGGAGGAACAGTCGTCGGGCTGGGCAAGAAGCCGCTGAGCGGCTCGTAGCCCGATGACGTCGCGGCGGACTGCCGGGGGCGTTGCGCTCGGCCTCGGCGCGAGCCTCGCGGTGGCCGCGGTCGCGATCGGCACCTTCGCCTGGGCCACCCCGCGTGCGGAGGCACCGGTGGGCTTCCGCGCCTACCTCGAGACCACCGAGGCGCCGCTCAGCATCGCGGTGACGCCACCCGAACTGGCCACGGCCGGCCCGATCACGGCGACCTCGGCACTGGCGGGGTTCCTGAAGGGGCTCGCGGGCATCCCCAATCGAGCCATCGCCGCCTCGGTCGCCGCCGAGGCGGACGCGCTGGGGGGCAGCGAGTCGGTGCAGATCCTGCGTTCGATGAGTGCATCGGTGAACGACGACGGCACGACGGGGAGCCTGTTCTCGGTCAGGCTCGTCAGCGACACCGGTCTGCAGAAGGCGGCCGAGATGAGCTCCTCAGGCCTGGCCTTCTGGTACTCCCCGCCCGTGACGGAACTGCCCGCTGATGTCACGCCAGGCAGCACGTGGAGTGGCTCCGGATCCGTGAACGGGATCGCTGACTACGAGTCGGTGGGCCGCATCGAGACGAGCGGGACGCCTGACTGCATCGTGGCCGCGACCACGATGCAGCTCATCATCGAGGGGTCGGACCCGATCGTGTACGACGTACGCACCACGTGGTGCAAGGGCCAGGGATCGACCACGTCGACCGACGTCACCTCGGGACGCGTCGTGTCGGTCGTGCCGGCGCCCGGACCCCAGGACCTCCCCGACGCGCAGCCGGCGGCCACATCCGCGTATCCCGATCCGCTGGCACTGCCCTTCCTCTCGCCGTCGGTCCTGCTTCCCGCGCAGGTGATCGGCGACATGCTGGTGACCGTCAACTCGGCGACTGAGGACATCGTCGCCGTGCCCCTCACTGCGTCGCCGTCGGAGGATGCGGCGGCGGGCGACGAACCGGCGACCACGCTGCCCATCGGCTGGATGCAGCACCCGGGCGGGGCCGTCCTCGGCGTCGTCGGAGACGGGCAGGCGCTGTTCGTGACCACGACGGAGCGCAGTGTGATCTCGTTCGACCGAGCTGGGGGGCTGAGATGGTCGGCCGGCACACCGGACGTGTCGGCTGGAGCACCGGTGGTCGCCGGCGACGTGGTGGTGATGGCAACCCTCGACGGCAGCGTGATCGCCTTCGATCGCGCGACAGGCGAGCGGATGTGGACGCGCACGATGAGTGACGCCGTGGTGTCGGACCCGGTGGTGGCCGGTGGCTACGTGATCATCGCCGACATCGCGGGGCGGGTGACGGCGTTCGACACCGATGGAGAGACCGCGTGGCGCGCGGAGGTCGGGCCCGTCACCCGTCCGATCTCCTCGCTTCCTGACGGCTCCGTCCTCGTGGGCGACGACGCCGGCTCGGTGCACCGCCTCGCCGTGGACGGGGCGTTGCTCTGGTCGGGAAACCTCGCGGGCTCCGTCGAGGGACCGGCACGAGTGACCGGTGGCGTGATCGTCCTGCCCACGACGTCGGGCCTGCAGGGACTCGCCCTCGACACCGGCGTGGATCGCTGGATCGAGGAAGCGTGGGCCGGTGCCCAGGCGTGGAGCCACTCGTCCGGAGTCGCCGTCACCCAGGGGGACAAGATCGCCCAGGTCTCATCGGACGGGCTGGTGTCGTCGCAGACCTCGCTCGTCGAGCCCGATGGCGAGCCGGTCACCGAGGTGCAGGTGGTCGGGTTCTCGGGCCAGGCCTCTCTCCTCACCAGTCGAGGCGCCCTGCTGCCCTGGCCAGGCATCGAGTGAGCGGGCCGCGGTCGTGGACGGTGACGCATTACGTGACGGGGCTCGCAACCAACGTGGTGATCGATCCCATTCGCAACGGCACGCTGCGCCTCAGCGGGCACTCGCCGGTGGTTGCGGGTGTCGCGGTCTTCGTCGGGATCGTATACGCGGCCCTGCTGGCGGCCATCGCCGCGGCGCGTCCGCTGCGCGCTGCGAGTGACTTCGTCGCCGACACCTCCCGTGGCGGCGTGAGCGTCATCCCGTCGTTCCTCGTCCCGATGCTGCTGTTCCTCCTCGGGCTGTCGTTCGCCCTGGTCCTCGCCGGCTCCCAGAGGTCTCACCCCATCCTGCGAGGCACGATGCTCGTCGCAGTGATGGCGATCGTGGGATCGATCGTCATGGTCGTGCCCAGCAGGGAGACCGCGGGGACCATCTGGTGGCTCTCCGTGTCCTGCCTTGCGGCCGCAGCGCTCTACTGCGTCGTCATGTGGTGGGGTCGGACCCCCGCTTCCCTCGACTTCCTCCTCCTCTTCGTCCTCCTCGAGGCGACCATTGCCGCCGCGTACCGCTCGACGGTCGTCGGGCAGGCCTCCAGCGACCTCAGGTTCGACATCGTGACGACGGCCTTGCTCCTCACCTACCTGACCCTGCTTGCCAGCCCCCTTGCGTTCAGTGGTGGTCTGAGCGCTGTGGGCGTCGGGGTGGCGACGCTGGCCTGGTCGGGTGACTTCCTGCGCCGCCGGGGAGGCGTGGCCGCCGTGACCGTGCTCGCGGCTGTCATCGCGGTCTGGCAGGCCTGGCTCACGTGGGGGAACGTTCGTCAGGGGCTGAGTGCCGAGCCTGACGCCTGGCTGCGGGGCATGGCGGGAGCGCTCCTCGTCGCGAGTGTCGGCTGGGCTGCCTGGATGTGGTGCGCGGGCCGGCGGAGAGTCGAGACGGATGGCGATCGCGAGGACGACGCGGTGGACATCGTCGGAGAGGCGGGCAGGTTCGGGCTGCCCATCGGATACGGCCTCCAGTCGGCCGTCCTGGTGTCGGCGATTCTGGGCATGGTGTCCGTCGGCCTTGCCGTTCTGGCGCCCGACGTGTCGACGGAGGCGATCGGCTCGGTCATCGAGGCCCTGTCGACGATGACCGCCGCGACCGCGGTGCGGTGTGCAGTCGTCGCAGGGCTTCTGGCTGCAGCGGTGGTCCTGGCCCGGCGTCAACGCTGGACGCTCGCGGCAGTTGCCGCAGTCGATGCCGTCGTCATCGGGTCGCTTGTCCTCATGTCTGGCGACGGATGGCTGTCGTCGTGGGCCTGGACTCCCGAGCAGTTCGGCGACCTCGGAGTCGTGCTCGCGGGCCTGCTCGCCATCAGGGCCATCGCGCGCCGGACATGGAATCGCGACGTCGCGGGTCTGGTCCTCGTCGTGCTTCTCATGTCGGCACTCATGCGGCAGGCCGCCATCCTCGAGGTGCCGATCGGACTTCTCCTCAGCGCGTCCGCCACCGCGCTGCTCATCTTCGGACTGGCGTGGGGGTTCGTGACGGGGGGATCGTCCGTGCACGAGGACTCCGCGCATGCGCACCGCGACCGTCGCCTCCTGCTGTTCCTGGGGCAGTCGCTCTACGGAATCGCGCTCGTGGCGTGGGCCGTCATCGGCAAGGAGGTGGATGCTCTCGCCACCCTGTCTGAGGTGACCGCCCTGGCCGTGCTGACCGTCGGCACCTCCCTCATCCTCGTGACGGTCTACCAGCAGCTGAGCCCCGGGGTGGGCGGTGCGTCGGGGCGGATGCCATCCGCGACGCTTGACGAGCGGAGCCCGGACCTCCACTAGAGTCCATGCGTGAACCGACGGTCACTGACGAGCCTCGCTGCCGTAGTCTCCCTGGGCCTTGTGCTGGCCCTAGGACAGCCATCCTCAGCCGTTGTACCCCCCTCGACTCCGGCCGTGGCTGCAGGGTCATGGGTGGGCACGGCCACCAATCCGGATGGCACCTTCAACTACGGCGCCGTCCGCTTCACGGTTCGCGGTGCCACTGTGCGCAACTTCGTCATCGAGGGGGTGACGACCGACTGCGGGTACATGTCGCTCGTCATGGACTCCATGAAGATCAAGGGCAATCGGTTCGCGGGGGCGTACCAGCCCGTGAAGGACATCGACCAGATCATCGTCGTCAACGCGACGGTCAAGGGGCGGACAGTCACCGGGACCTTCAGTTCGGGGCCCCTGTGCGGGGCAGAGGGCGTGTTCAGCGCACGGGCTCGCTGAGCGCAGGTCAGGCATCCTCGAGCGCCGGACAGCGAGCGCGGCAGCGGTCTCGTCACAGTGGAGCAGGCGATCACTCTGGGCCGTCACTACGGACGGAGACCCGCCCGAGCGGCGAGCAGCGCGACATTCGGTGAACCGAGTCCTGAGGCCATGTCGTAGCCGGGCGCAGCCTCGCAGCAGGCCGGCACGTTGAGAAGTCCGTTCGGCAGGCGCACGGCGACCTGGTTGTCGCCACGGGTCACGTCGAAGAACGCCGATGGGTGCCGGTCCTGCACGAGGTAGAGCCAGGGGTTCGCGAATCCGAGGGCCGGCTCGCCTGCCCGGCGCTGCTGGCCCGAGACCATGGCGAGGTTGGCCCCGACGAAGGGCGCAGCGCCGCTCGTGCCACCGACGCGGAGGAGGTCCCCGCCGTACACGACGGGCCACCCCGGCTGGATGGCCGCCAGCGCGGAGACGTCGGGAACCGTCCGCGCGAGGGAGCCGGTGATCCCTGACTGGTACCAGGGCTGCGAGAACAGCTGGCTGGACCCACCCGTCCCGGCACCGGGCACCCCGTAGGGCTGGTCGTTCCACACGACCTCATCGGCTCGGGTGTTGTCGGCCTTGAGGATCAGCCGGGTGCCGCCGACCGCCGTCATGAATGGTGACGATGCCGGGTAGGAGATCGTCCCCATGGGGTCAAGGCCGAGTCCCGGAGGATCCGCCATCTGGCACACGGACGAGCCCTGATCGCCGGTGGAGGCCACCACGGTCGTGCCGACGAGTGCAGCCATGCGGAACAGGGACTCAAGGGCGCTGCGCAACGGCGAGTTGCCGCGGGTGTCGGCGAGCTCGCATGCGCCGTAGGACAGGCTGATGACGTCGGGCGACAGCGTCCCGACCGCGTTCATCCGCAGGGCGCGCGCGTAGGCGTCGACCATGCTGTCGTCGTCGTTGACGGTCTGCACCAGTCGGATGCGCGTCGCGTCGCGTAGGACGCCCGAGACCGTCTGGAGGTCCAGATGCGTCTCGACGCTGTCGGACACGATGGGAGACGGGATCCCGTCGCCGAGGACGACATCGACGGCCGGCGCGCGGTACCCGAAGCACTCTGCCGCATCCTTCAGGTCAGAGTCGTTGAAGCCGCCGCCTAGGGAGATGACGGTCACTCGTGCGTCCGCACCTCGTGCACCTTCGGCACGCAGTTCGGAGGTTCCGTAGGCCTCGTTGACCTGGTGCGGGGTGTAGGCGGCGCCGGCCTCGAGGACAGGCTGGGCGCATGTCTTTCCCGGCTGGGTGCTGCCGTTCGTCGGCCACGGCTGGTCTGGCCCGTAGATACCCCGAGGACTGTGTGCCTGCAGGTCGAGTGGCGCCGGGCCTGGAATGTCGAGGGACGGCACGTACACCTCGGCGTCGGCATCCATGGCGGTGACGTAGGGGCGCATCCATGCGGGTGCCGGCAGAAGTCCGGTCGCACCCTTGAAGACGTACTGCGTGAAGGGCTTGTCCGGACTGTCCTGGGCAGCCGCCGATCCCTGGACGGCCGGGATGTAGGTGATCGATGCGCCCATGGCGCGCTCCCACGCCCGAACCGTGCCGGTGACGCGCGCGAACGTCCGGGTGAAGTCGGGTCGCACGACGAGCCCCCGCCTGGCCGCCGCGCCGATGAGAGCACCGATGGCCTTGTCCGTGGCGCCGTAGGCACGTGCGACATCGCGGAGGGACGCGTACGAGCGGTAGCCGGGGGACCCGGGCGAGGACACGTCCCGCGCGGCCGACGTCAGGGCGCGCGTGTCGAGGGGCAGCCCCACGTAGAACGTCACCAGCGTGGCGGGATCCGGTGCGGCGCCGGCGGCCGGCGCGGCTCCCGCGAGCGTCACTCCCGCCAGGCTGCTCGAAAGGAGGACTGCCGTCAGCAGCGCCGTGGTCCGTCGACGCGCGGCCAGGCTCATGAGCGACATGCGGTGAACGCTACGGACACCCGCCGCTGCGCGCAGCCACATGAGCATCCGAGACGACTGGGCCGACTGCCTCGAGTCGCGGGCCAGTGCTGAGAAGACGGCGGCGACTAGCATCCCCTCGACCGCACTCTCCCAGCAAAGGTCGTCGTATGACGTTCATGGCAAGTCACGGGTTCGACGTGTGCGGCCTCCGATGACCGGGGGATCCGCGTCGTCGTCGAACCGCTGGGCTGTCCTGGCGGTGCTGTCGGGAGCGCTGGCGGTCATCTCGCTCGACAACACCATCGTCAACGTCGCCCTGCCCACCCTCCAGGAGGATCTCGACGCGACGACCTCGCAGCTGCAGTGGGTCGTCGACGCCTACTCCGTGATGTTCGCCGGCTGCCTCCTGCTGGCCGGCAGCCTCGGCGACCGCTTCGGCCGTCGGCGCATGCTGCTGATCGGGCTGGTGATCTTCGCCCTCGGGTCGGTGGGAGCGGCGCTGTCGACGAACGCCGACATGCTCACCGCATGGCGGGCGGTCATGGGTGTCGGCGGGGCGTTCATCATGCCGTCGACCCTGAGCCTGCTCGTTCACGTGTTCCAGGAGCGCACCGAGCGCGCGCAGGCGATCGGCATCTGGGCGGCGGTGGCGGGACTGGGTGTAGCGCTCGGCCCCATCGTCGGCGGCGTGCTGCTGGAGCAGTTCTCGTGGCACGCGATCTTCTGGGTCAATCCGGTGCTCGTGACGGTCGGCTTCATCGCGGCCGTGATCCTCGTCCCGGAGTCGAAGGATCCGTCGCGACCCCGTCTGGACCTCCCGGGGGCCGCCTTGTCGGCCTTCGGCCTGATCCTCCTGGTCGTGACGATCATCGAGATCCCCGACGAGGGCATCACGCTGTTGACCTCCTCGACCGCGATCGGTGCCGTGGCTCTGCTGGCCGCCTTCGTGTGGTGGGAGGGGCGCGCTCCGCGTCCGATCCTGCCCCTGTCCCTGTTCAAGCAGAGGCTGTTCTCGGCCGCCGTGGTGACGGTGGGCCTTGTCTACTTCGGGCTCATGGGCGCC
This sequence comes from uncultured Actinomycetes bacterium, assembly GCA_937902285.1. Classification (GTDB taxonomy): domain Bacteria; phylum Actinomycetota; class Actinomycetes; order S36-B12; family S36-B12; genus UBA10649. The sequence continues at coordinate 11,208 of CALGTB010000169.1, forward strand.
ATGTTCTTCCTGCCCCAGTTCCTGCAGCTCGTTCAGGGGCTGTCGCCACTGGAGTCCGGCTTCGCCGTGCTCCCCGGGGCGCTCGGACTGCTCGTGGCGTCAGTCGCCAGTCCTCGGCTTGCCGAGCGCTTCGGCACCAGGATCATCGTCGTCATCGGCATGGTGGTCGCGACGGCCGGGATCGGATCGTTCAGCCTGCTGAGCGTGGGCTCCTCCCTCCTCGTCGTCAGCGGCACCTTCGCCGTGGTCGGGCTCGGGCTAGGCATGGTTCTGCCCCAGGCAACCAACGCCGTGATCGCCTCGGTACCGGAGGAGAGATCGGGAATGGGCTCAGCCGTGAACGACGCGGTCGGCGAGCTCGGCGGGTCTCTGGGGGTCGCGATCCTCGGAGCGGCCATGGCCATCACCTACCGGCTGCACGTCGAAGATGCGATCACCGCCGCAGGCGCCGCCGCGAAGGCAGTTCCGGCGGAGGCGCTCGATGCGGCGCGCGAGTCGCTGGCCGCGGCGTCGCTGGCGGCGGGTCGCCTGCCGGACGGTGTGGCCGAGCAGTTCCGAGCGGTGACCAGTCAGGCGTTCACGTCGGGGATGGGGTGGGCCCTGCTGCTCGGGTCTGTCGTCATGGGCGCGGGCGCAGTCCTCGCGTGGCTGCGCTTCCCCGAGCGCGTCGACCGCGCGGTGGAGTAGGCCCGGCCGCTGTGGTGCATTGACTGTAGTGTGCACTTCATTTAGTCTCATGGCGTTGGCGAAGGGGTGCGCTCGAGAGACGGAGGACGCATGGAGAGGCTGAGGTCGCAGGGGTTGCACAAGGGCTGGCTGGTGGTGACAGCCATCGTGATCGGGTCGTTCGGCCCCGTGTTCTTCCTCGGCACGATGGAGGCGACGTCGGAGCCCGCGCGCTGGACTCTCGACCTCCTGAGCTCGCCGCTCGACAATGCCCAGTCCTATGACTTCGCCACCATGCGATTCCTCTCGGCACTCACGGGCGGCTTCCTGCTGGGCTGGGGAGTGATGATCCTGTGCCTGCGCTCGTGGGCGTACGACGCAGCGCCCGAGGGGGTGCGCAGGTCGGTCGTCGTTGGGATAGTCGCGTGGTTCCTGCTCGACAGCGCCGGTTCGATCGCCTCGGGGAACCCGTCCAACGCCGTGATCAACGTGGCCGTGCTCCTCCTCGCCGTAGGCCCGCTGTGGCTTCCGGCACGCACCGTCAGCCCCAGTGCTGCGTCAGCGGCTCGCCGCTGAAGAACTCCGCGAGCGACGAGAGCATCTCGGCAGCAGCGTCGGTGCTGGTCGCCCACGGTGGGTCGACGATGACGTGGATGAAGCCGAGCTCCTCGATGGCACTCCGGACGACATCAGCCACGCGATGCTGGGAGTTGGCGTCCGAATGCAGCTTCAGCACCGGGCGCGCCGTGGTTCCCAGTTCGCTGCACCACTGCACGTACGCGTTCATGGACGTCGACATGGCGGCCGGGTCCCAGACGTGTGCCGCCGAGATCGCCATCCACCCGCCGGCACGTGCCGCCCGCTTGAGCGCCGGCGCGGCCATGCCGCCGACCAGCAGCGGAACCTCCCGGCCATTTGCAGGGATCGGGTGCAGGACGATATCCGAGGGGATCCGGACCTGCTCCCCGTCGAACGCGCTCGGCCGTCCCGACCAGGCATCGGCGAGGATGCCGAGCTGCTCCTCGAACCTCCGGGTGCGCCCCGTGAACGGGTAGCCGAGGGCCTCCATCTCGGGGATGTTCCAGCCCGAGCCGACGCCGAGGATGAAGCGGCCGTTGCTGAGCCGGTCGATCGTGGTCGCCTCCTTGGCCACCTGGAGCACGTTTCGCTGGGGGAGGATGAGCACCGCCGGTCCGACGACTGCCGTTGTCGTCGCCGTGGCGATCGCGGCACAGCACATGAGCGTCTCGAGGTAGTCGTCGGCGACGTCCCAGGTGAGATGTCCGTCGTCGCTGTACGGGTAGTAGTCAACCGGGGTGTCGACCATGAGCAAGTGGTCGCTGAGCCACAGGCCCTCCGCGCCGGCCGCCTCAGCGATCCGTGCCATGTCGACGGGATGCAGCTGAGACGCGACGGCTCCGCTGTTGGGGATGATCGCACCGATACCCATGCTTCCTCCGTTTCCCAGCCCGTCGAGGTCGCTGGGACCGAAGCGGGCCGCGCGCAACTGGCGAAGCATTGCACCTGCGGGTGATGCGGTGCCGCCCGTTCCCGGCTCCGCCTACTCTGGAGGGACCGAGACACACAGGCAGAGGAGGGCGTACGCCATGCAGCAGTCCGCGCCGCATCGCCCGCGGGTGGTCATCGTCGGCTCGGGGTTCGGCGGGCTCATGGCGGCGAAGGCGCTCAAGCGTGCTGACGTCGACGTGATCGTGATCGCCAAGACGAACCACCACCTGTTCCAGCCGCTGCTCTACCAGGTGGCGACGGGCATCCTCTCCGAGGGCTCCATCGCCCCGGCGACGCGGGAGATCCTGCGACACCAGGACAATGTCGACGTGCGACTCGGCGAGGTGATCGACGTCGACGCGAAGGCGCACACAGTGACGGCCTGGACCCCGGAGGGGCCGCAGACGATCCCCTACGACAGCCTCATCGTGGCGGCGGGGTCAACGCAGTCGTACTTCGGCAACGACCGCTTCGCGGATCATGCCCCCGGCCTGAAGTCCATCGACGATGCGCTCGAGCTGCGCGGCCGGATCCTCAGCGCCTTCGAGTTCGCCGAGATCGAGACGGATCCGGCGCTGGCTGCCCAGTGGCTCACGTTCATCGTGGTCGGCGCCGGTCCCACGGGCGTGGAGATGGCCGGGCAGATCGCCGAGCTCGCGCGTCACACCCTGAAGCACGACTACCGGCACATCGACCCGCGTCAGGCTCGGGTCATCCTGCTGGACGGGGCGCCGTCCATCCTGAGCTCCTTCGACGAACGACTGGCCGCGAAGGCAACATCGCGGCTCGAGCGCATGGGGGTCGAGATCAGGCTGGGCGCGGCGGTGACCGACGTCGATGCGAGCGGGATCGCGGTGCAGGAGGCCGACGGCCAACGTGCACGCATTGACGCGCGCACGATCGTGTGGGCGGCCGGCGTCGCAGCGTCGACACTGGGCAAGCACATCGCCGACCAGGCCGGCGTCGAGGTCGACCGCGCGGGCCGGGTCCCGGTCGAGCCCGACTGCACGGTGCCGGGCCTGCCGGACGTGTTCGTCGTCGGAGACATGATGGGCGGCGGTCTGCCGGGCGTCGCGCAGGTCGCGATGCAGTCGGGCACCTACGCCGCGAAGGTGATCTCGGCCCGCGCCACCGGCCGCAGAGCTCCCGAGCCCTTCCGCTACCGCGACAAGGGCAGCATGGCCACCATCTCGCGGTTCTCCGCGGTCGCCAGCGTGGGCAGTCTGCGGTTCTCGGGCTTCGTCGCCTGGCTGATGTGGCTCTTCATCCATCTGCAGTACCTCATCGGCTTCAAGCAGCGGGTGACGACGCTGCTGCACTGGGCCATCAGCTTCATCGGCCGCGGGCGGGCCGAGCGGGTTGTCACCCGTCAGCAGATCGTCGCGCGCCGCGTGCTGGACACGCTGCCGCCGACGGATACGGGTCGCCCGGACCGGAGCAGTCTCCCTCGTCGCTGACGAGGGGTCCTAGTCGAGGGCGCGTCCCACGGTGATCGGGATGCCTGCCATGGTGGGCGGCTGCTGGACCCCCGCCGGAGCGGTGTAGTCGATGGCCCACGCGGCCCCGGTCATGGCGCCCGTGCTGTCCACGTACAGCCGCATGGTGCCGTTGCCCAACCCCGACTGGTTGATCGCCCGAGGGTCGGTGAGGCGCGAGTCGAAGGGGCCGTGCGGGGTACCCGTCGAGTCGTAGACCCGCACGGCATAGGACCCGTTGTTCATCAGCATCGGCAGCCCGGCGACGATGACGGCGTGGCCGACGAATCGCGTCGCAGGGCTGGCGGGGAAGACCACGTAGTCCCCGGGCTGCAGCTGCCCGATCGCGGTGACGGACTGCCAGGAGGACGGCAGCGAGCCCTGGAGGAAGCCCGCCCACTGGGTCGGCGTGGGCACGTAGCCGGCGCGGATCCCCAGCGCCTGGTGCATCTCCCACCAGGCGTTCGGTGCCGCCTCATGGAGGATCCAGTCGGTCATGCCCACGCAGTCCCACGCGTAGTAGCCCGTCGCCGTGTTCTCGACGTAGGCGTGCGAGTAGACGGTCTGGTTCATCGACGTGTACACGGCGGTCACGTCGATCAGCGAAGCCGACAGCGGCACGGCTGCGAGGGGCGCCACGACCTGGTCGGTCGGCGCGGGGGCAGGCGTCAAGGGGGTCACCACCGGCCACGGAGGGGGAGGCGCGGCCGAGGCCGGTGCCGCCAGCGCGGCCAAGGACGCCACGGCGAGCACGGCAGCGGCGGTCCGTCGTTGCATGGCGCCACGTTGCATGGCGCCATGGTGACAGGTGGACGCGCCCTCCCGTCAGTACTCTGCGATCCAGGCTGGGTCCCTGCCGATGAAGGCCATCAGCCTCGTCGCGGCGTCGGCGTCGCCCGCCACGGCGACACGCTCGCCGTAGTGGCCCGACGAGCGGAGCACCTGCTCGATGCCCTCCATGCCTGCGAGAAGACCGGCGCTGTAGTCGGCGTCCAGCGTGATCGACTGCCCGGAGGCGCGAGCGAGGTCCCAGCTGTGCATGAACACGTCGGGCGTGACGAGCATGTCGATGGCCGATCCGAGGGGCATGGTGCCTGCCATCGGATGGGCGAACGCGGCGCTCGCCAGGTCTGGTCGTGCGACGACCTCGCGCATGCCTCGGTCGAAGGCCGTCCAGTCGGTGGCCGGGTCCGTGGAGGCGGGATCGCGGCGGGGCAGGTCGATGCCGGCGCCGTCGTGCAGCACCCCGGGGATCCAGTCGGTCAGGTGCCAGACCACGTCGCGCGCACGCCACCCGGCGACCGGTGCGGGCGCGTTCCAGTCGACGGTTCCCGACACGAGCCCGCCGAACGTGTCGGAGACGGCCCGGTAGCGGCCCGCGGAGTCGTCAGGCAGTGCCATGGCCCAGCATCTCGTCGAGCTTGGCGTATCCCTCGTTCACGCCCGACTCCATGCCGCTGCTCATCCACGAGTCGCGGACCTCGAAGCTCTCGCAGAGCGACCGGGCTGTCAGCCGGGTCATGCCGTTGCCCAGGTCGGTGAACTCGAGGGTCTCCAGCAGGACGTCGTCGGGCTGCCCCTCCCAGGTGAACGTCTGGACGATTCGCGCGTCGCCGACCTGATGGAAGCAGCCGCGGAACGCGAACTCGTCGTCGCCGCGCGCCGCGATGTAGCGCCATGATCCGCCGGTCGTCGCGTTCCAGTAGTCGATGCGGGTGTCCAGGCTGTTGGGGCCGATCCACCGCACGAAGATGTCCGGGTCCAAGTGCGCCCGCATGACCTGCTCGGGCGTCGCCGCGAAATCGCGGAGGATGCGGATCATCGGCAGGTCGGGATCGGCCTCGATGTGCGCCTCGGTCATGGTCATGCGATCTCCTCCTCCGCGGCAGCGCCGCTCATCTCAGCCAGGACGTCGTCGAGGCGCCGATAGCGCGCCTCCGCCTGGCGCTGGTAGCGCCGGATCCAGCCGGCCATGAGGTCGAGGACCTCCGGCTCGAGATGGACGGGCCGGCGTTGGGCGTCCCGCGTCTTCGTCACGAGCCCCGCGGTCTCGAGCACCTTGAGGTGCTTGGAGACCGCCTGCAGGCTGAGGTCGTAGCCCTCGGCCAGCGACGAGACGGTGGCATCTCCGTCGGCCAGTCGCGTCACCATGTCTCGCCGCGTGGGGTCGGCCAGCGCGCTGAACGCGAGGGACAGGTCGTCCGCCATGCTTCCTCCTCAACCGTGTGGTTGATGACGATAGGCCGTTGTCGAGATGTAGTCAACCCATCGGTTGATTTCACCTTCCATTGGCTGTGGCCTTGGCGCCTTCCCCTCGCCGGCGTAGCGTCGAGGCACAGGAACGATCCGCGAACGATGACCGCGCTGGACGGGCTCATCATGACGGCTCCGAGAATCCCCCGAATCCTGGTGGCCACGGCCGCCGCTGTCGCACTGCTCGCGGGGGTGACACCAGCGGTCGCCCGCGCCGAGGCCTACGTCGACGATCGCAACTTCGGACTGCATGTGCCCCAGCTCGCCGACGGGGTGGTGCCGACGGTGTCGTACGGCTCGGTGCGGCTGTGGGATGCGGGGGTGTCGTGGGGCCAGGTCGAGCAGCGCCGGGGCCAGTACTGGTGGGTGGGCCTCGACCATGCCGTGCAGGCGGCGAACGCCCAGAACGCGCAGATCCTCTATGTCCTGGGATCGACCCCGACGTGGGCGGCGTCGGACAGGTCGCAGGGCACGTATCCGAACCGCGGTGCCGCATCGAACCCGCGCTACCTGTCGGACTGGCGGCGCTGGGTGACGGCCGTCGTGACCCGGTACGGGCCGTCGATCGAGGCGTACCAGATCTGGAACGAGGCCAACCTCGCCACGTTCTGGCAGGGCACGCC
>CALGTB010000170.1 GCA_937902285.1 uncultured Actinomycetes bacterium
CGACTGCCCGATTCCGCGGTAGTCCACGGTCGTGACCTCGTATCCGCGCGTCGCAGCGTGCTCGGCGAATCGCCGGTAGAAGCCCTGGGGCACGCCGGTCGCGCCACCGACGACGATCCGGCCGGAGGGTGTGCCGGACGGTGAGAATCGGACGGCTGCCAGGTCGTAGCCGTCCGCGGCAGTCAGCGTGAACTGCTCGCTGCGCCCGGCCGATCGGTCGTCAGGGCTCATGGCGGTACCCCACTCCCGCAAGAAGGAGGCGCACCTGACGGCGCATCAGCCGGGTGTGGTCGGCGGGGGAGGCGGCCATGGCATCGGCGCCGTGGGCGGCCTGCAGCAGCGCCACCACGAAGTGCCGACGGGTCACACCGGCCTGCCGGAGGTCGATGACGCCGGCTCGCTCCGCGGATCGGACGACGGAGGTCAGCCGGTCGACGAAGGCTGCGTCCGCCGTTGCGACGATCGCTCCGGCGGGGCCCTCCGTCGAGGAGGAGAGCAGGTCGGCGGCGTGCGGGGAGCTGTGGACGAGGACGTAGAGGCGCCCGAACTTGGCATCGAGGACGTCGACGATCGTCTGCTCGACGTCGCCGCCGGCGGTGATGGCGTCATCGACATCGTCGATGACGCGAGACAGCACGGTGTCCACGACCGTGACGAAGACCGCCTCCTTGTCGGTGAAGTAGGCGTAGAGCGTGGGCTTGGCGACCCCGGCGGCATGCGCCAGCTGGTCCATGGACGTGCGGCGGTACCCGTACGCGGAGAACAGGTCCGTCGCTGCGAGCACGATGCGGGCGCGACGCTCGGGGTCGAGGGCCATGGTCAGACCTCCTCGCGCTTGACGAATTGAACCATATGAACCACTCTAGTTCATATGAACTATAGCGGGCACATTCTGGTCACCGGCGCGTCGGGCTTCGTCGGCTCGCACGTCACGCGCGAGCTCCTCGAGCGGGGGTATCGCGTCCGGGGCACCGTCCGCTCGCTGCAGCGCACCGCCGCCTACGCCCATCTGCTGGCCCTTCCCGGAGCGGAGCGGCTCGACCTGGTCGAGGCCGACCTCACGGTCGCCGGCTCGTTCGATGACGCCGTCCTCGGCATGTCCGGAGTCATCCACACGGCAAGTCCCTATGCGCTCGACGTCGACGATCCGCAGCGCGACCTCGTCGACCCCGCGGTGAACGGCACCCGGGAGCTGCTCGGTGCCTGCCTTCTGGCGCCCACGGTCACGCGGGTCGTCCTGACCTCGTCGATGGCAGCGATCACCGATGAGCCCGACTCGGCCCATGTGCTGACCGAGGCGGACTGGAACACGCGCTCGACCCTCCAGCGCAACCCCTACTACCTCTCCAAGGCCGCCGCCGAGCGGGCCGCCTGGGAGTTCATGGAGTCCGCGCCTCGGACCTTCGACCTGGTGGTCGTCAACCCCTACCTCATCATCGGGCCCGAGATCGGTCCGGGCATCAACACGTCCAACCAGGTGCTCGTCGACATGACCAATGGCACCTATCCCGCCATCATGGCCCTGGCCTTCGGCTTCGTCGACGTGCGCGACGTGGCCACGGCCCACGTGCTCGCGCTGGAGACGCCGTCGGCGCACGGGCGCTACATCTGCGCAGGCGACGTCGTGAGCATGCGCGAGGTGGTCGGGCTCATGCGCGAGCAGCTACCCGACGCAGTGCGGCTGCCCACGCGCAGCATGGACAACGCCCTCGGCACCGCAGTCGCGAAGCTGGCGTCGCGGTTCCAGCCGGCGGGCGTCGGCAGCTATCTGCGCACCCACCTGGGCCGCACCCCCCGCTACGACAACTCCAAGATCCAGCGCGATCTCGCACTGCGATTCCGGCCGGCGTGCGACTCGATCCGCGACACGGTCGACGACCTTGTCGCGGGAGGAGACATCTCCATCGGCTGAACGGCGTCGCCGTGGGACATACTGCGGTGTGACCCCACGGCGTCGGCGACCGATCCGCACCCTGGCGATCCTGCTGGCCACCCTCGGCGCCACGGCCTTCGCGGGCCAGGCAGCGGCAGCGGCAGCGGCAGCGGCAGGGCCACCTCGGCCGGTTGCGGCCTTCTGCCTCGGCGCTGAAGGCCATGACACCGCCATCAGCCGGCGACCGAGCGTCATCGTGCTCGAGTGCGAGTCGTACGGCCCGCAATACGGCAACCCCAACGTCGAGTTCCTCGACCGGCTCTCCTGGCTCACGTGGGGGCGCACCAGCGCCCGCGGCTACGGAATGCTCACGTATGGACCGCCGCAGGTATGCCCGCCCGATGGGTCCGGATGCACCGGCGGACGGCTCGCAACGGTCGTCGCCCAGGTGAGGCTGTCGGAGCCCGTGCCGTTCGGCCCGGCTGGAGGTACGCGCTTCACGCGGGTGACCGTCACTGTCTCCGGCCTTCCCGACACCGGCTTCGGGCGGCAGGTCCTGACCTACACGCCGCCGAAGCGGGCCTATCGGTAGGCGCCCGGATACCCTCGGCGCGTGACCGCTGATGGCCAGCACGTTCCCGGCGCGGCGACCGTCGCGGCCGTGAGCAGCGACGGCGACCACCGCTTCAGCAAGGTTCCCGTGCCCTCGATCGTCCTGGTCGAGGGATTCGGGGTCGAGGGCGATGCCCACGGCGGCAGCACGGTGCAGCATCGCTCGCGCGTGGCGCGGGACCCGAGCCAGCCGAACCTGCGGCAGGTGCACCTCATGCCCGCCGAGTTCCTGGATGTCGCTCGCGACCACGGCTTCGACGTGGGCGCGGGGGACCTCGGCGAGAACATCCTGACCCGCGGCATCGACCTGGCAGGACTCGGTCGTGACACGCTGCTACACCTTGGCCCCGACGCCGTCGTGCGGGTCACCGGCCTGCGCAACCCCTGCGTTCAGATCGACGCCTTTCGGCCAGGGCTGCTGGCGCTGGCGGTGCGCAGGGACGCCTCCGGGGACATCGTGCGCGCTGCGGGGGTCATGTCGGTGGTCGTGCGGGGCGG
>CALGTB010000171.1 GCA_937902285.1 uncultured Actinomycetes bacterium
CGGAGGGCCGCGAGCTCGTAGGCGCGGCGGCGGATGATGACGTAGGCGTTCGCGAGCAGCGTGCTCGCGCCCAGTGCGAGCGCGACGACCGCCGCGATGAGGAACAGCCGCAGGGCCAGGGCCGCGCCGCCCTGGTCGAGCTCCGAGGAGCGCTGCTCGATCGACTCGACATCGCCGATCGTCAGGCCCGCCTCCTCGAGCCCGGCCCGCACCGACGGGGCGGCGTCCCCCGACAGCCAGACCTGGTAGTCGAGCTGGCCGGGAGAGCGGCCCATGGCGGCGAGGGCGTAGGGCAGGTCGGCCAGCGTCCCGCTGCGCAGGAGTCGCGGCAGCACCCCGCTGCCGACGGGATCGATGGGGATGAAGCGCCCGTCGAGTCCCGTGACGACGGCGGACTCCTGCTGCTGGGCGGCGAGCGTCGTGCCCTGGATCACCGGCAGCCGGCTCGGATGGTCGGCCACCTCGATCGCGGCTCCCGCCGCGCCATCGAGCTCGAAGGCCACCGACAGCTGCCCGTCGGCGGCGGCCGTGACCTCAGCGCCCGACGCGATCGGGAAGGCGATGGACGATGCGCCGCTGCGCCAGCCCTCCGCCCCCCATGGCGCGAGGTCGACTACTCCGTCCGCGTCAGCCACACCGAGCGTCATGCTCGCGCTGAGCGAGGACGACGGCGTGTCGACGGGCTGCGTCAGCGTGAAGGCGGTGATGCTGCACGGCTGGTCGATGCACATCGGCAGGTCGACCCGATAGGTCGAGGCGCCCGGGCGCAGCTCGGCGACCGTCACCTCGTGCGGGAGGGCGTCCGACGATCGAACGGCCAGCCCGAGCAGCACCCGGGCATCGCCGTCTCCGGGCGCGTAGTCGACCTCCACGTCGAGCGGACCGCGGACCACGAGCGGGGTCGCCGGCGACGGCGGATGGAGCAGCGGACCGATGCCGGCCGACGACGATCCGACCCAGGCCGGGTCCCAGGCCGCCACGGCCCCGAGCCGCTCGGCGGTGACGGCCAGCAGGCCGCCCTCGCCGTTGGCGAACGCCACGGCGCCCATGGCCTGGGTGCCACCCGGATCGGCGGCCTCCACCGCGGCCAGCAGCGCACCCGGCGACTCGGCTCGCACGTGCAGCACCTCGGCGGCGCCCACCTCGGCACGGGCCAGCGCATCGCGGTTGGCCGACGCCACCAGCCAGCCATCGACGGCGAAGACGGCCAGCCCCACGGCGAGCGAGAGCAGCACGACGATGCGCAGTCCCGCGGGCCGGCGCGCGATGTTGCGCGACGACAGGAAGGACGCGAGCCGACGCGAGCCGCGCGTGCGCCGGACGACTCCGCGGGCCAGCAGGGGAAGCACCCGGACGGCCAGCAGTCCGGCAGCCAGCGCGATGAGTCCGGGTGCGAGCAGGGCGAGGACGTCGGCGCGGCCCTGCTGCAGCTGGTAGACACCGGCCACGGCCAGGGCGATAGCGACGGCGTCGACGGCAGCAGACCGGATCAGGCGGCCCCGTCCTCCCCCCGTGCGACGCAGCTGGTCGAGCAGGGGCGCCGTGAGGATGCCCCGTGCCGCGAGCGCAGCGGCCACCGCGCCGCCGAGGAAGCAGACAGCAGTAGCCGCGAGCGTGGCCGGGGTCAGGACGACCTGCGTGCCGGCCGTGAGGATCTGCTGGGTGAGCACCCGGTCGACGGCAAGGGCGATCGCGAGTCCGATCGGCGCGGCCACCACGAGCAGCAGCACCGGCTCGGCCAGTCCGAACAGCACGGTCGCGCGCGGGCTCATGCCGCGCAGCTTGGCCAGCGCGATCTCCCCCGAGCGCTCGTCACTCGTGGCGGAGATCATGAGGAACAGGACGAACCAGGCCAGCAGCACCAGCTGCGCCGTCACGGCGAACGACGCGGCGTAGAGGCTGTCGAGCTCAGGCTGCTGGGCGTCGAAGAAGTCGGGCAGGTCGCTCTCCAGGACGACCCGCGGCCCCTCGCTCGTCGAGACGTCGGGCACGGCCGTGACGGCCTCCACGGCGGCGCGCAGTGCCGGGACCTCCGAGAGGCTGACCGTGCCCGCCTCCAGCGCACGGAAGCCCACCGCCGTCATGTCGCCGCGGCTGCCCAGCATCGTCGCCTCGTCGACGACCACCTCGTCGAGCCGGTCGGGCTGGCCCTCGATCGCGGGAGGGCGGAACTGGCCGGGCTGGGCCAGGCCCCACACGGCAGGGTCGATCGTGTCGGGGTCGTAGGTGCCCACCACGGTCACGCGATCGGCGGCCGGGTCCGAGGTGATGCCCAGCTGCATCTCGTCGCCGAGATCGATGCCTGCCAGCTCGGCGGTGAGCGCCGATACCATCGCCTGGCCTGCGGACGACGGGCAGCTGCCGGACACCACGGTGACCGAGCCGCACTGCCCCCGGTACCAGCTGACCTGCGCGAGGCCGATCCGGTCGCCGTCCACGGACGGGGCGCCGTTCAGGACGGTCAGCGCCATGGTGCCCGGCCGGTACCACGGGTCCAGGGAGGGGTCGCCGAGGGCCGTATCGACGGCGAGTACGAGGTCGGCCGGCGTGAACTGCGTCTGGCCGGCCACGGCGGCGCGGGCCTGGATGCCGGTCGACACCGGGGCGGCCAGGGCCAGGTCCTGGCGCACCAGCGACTCGGCGGCGCTGTGCGCGTAGAGCGGGCCGAGGGCCGCACCGGCGGTGGCGATGACGGCGATGGCGAGCACCGCGCCCGAGGTGCCCCTGCGCCAGCGAATCCCGCGCAGGGTCAGCGTCAGCGACGACACGGAGCATCGCCACCGGCCGGCACGCGAGGCAGCGACCCGTCATCCACGCCCGCACCCTACGCGAGGGCTCGAGGCGGCGGACCGTCTCCGCGAGCCCCGCAGTCTCAGTCGATGACCTCGATCGGAGCGCCCCACGTCCAGTCACGCACCTGCGGGAGGTCCTGCAGGTGCTCGACGACGTAGGCCTCGTGCCGCTCGAGCTGGGCCTCGCACCATGCGTAGAGGGCCTCGGAGCCGCGCACCGTGCGATGCGCGTTGTT